>CAYSJF010000029.1:0-18722 GCA_964431265.1 uncultured Alistipes sp.
TCTTCATCTATGTGATCGACGTGGCGGCGGGCGACAAGATCCCCCGCAAGGACGGCCCGGGGATCTCGCAGTCGGACATTCTGGTCATCAACAAAACCGACCTGGCGCCCTATGTGCATGCCGACCTGGAGGTGATGCGCGTCGACTCGGAACGCATGCGCCCGGGCAAACCGTTCGTATTCACCAACTGCATGACCGGCCAGGGCATCGAGGAGCTGGTGCAGCTGATCCGCCGCATGGCCCTTTTCGACGTCGACGAACGCCGCCGCACCGCACAGGAACCCACAACAGTCTGACCCGATGGACTTCTCCGCCGCCAAAGAGCTGGCTCCCTATCTGGCCGAGCCGCAAGCGATGCCCGTGGGTACGCCGGGCAAGACGGGCTATCTGCGTCTGGGGTTCGAGCTGGACGCGGAGGGGCGCTCGATCATGCGCGATCTGGAGCGTCGGGCACCGCTCATCGTGCAGCAGGAACTCTATTTCGACGAGGGCATGCCCGAGATGCCGTGCGTCTACATCCTCTCATCGGGCGGCCCCAATGTCGACGGCGACCGTTACGAGCAGCATTTCATCGTCCGCAAAGGCGCCTATGCCCACCTCTCGACGGGTGCCGCGACCAAGCTGGCCGAGATGCGCTGCAACTATTCGGGTCTCCGCCAACGCTTCGAACTGGAGGAGGACGCCTATCTGGAGTTTCTGCCCGAACCGACGATCCCTTGCCGGCACACGCGCTTCATCGCCGACACGACGATCCGCATAGACCCCACGGCGACGCTGTTCTATGCCGAAATCTACATGAGCGGCCGCAAATATTTCGACCGCGGCGAGCGTTTCGCCTACGACGTGCTGTCGGTGACCGCGCGGGCCGAACGCCCCGGGGGCGAACAGCTGTTCCGCGAAAAATTCGTCATCCGGCCCGAAATCCACTCGCCCGACACGCTCGGGGCGATGAACGGCTACGACGTCTTCGCCAACGTGATCGTACTCACGCCCCCGGCCGAAGCGGAGCGCATCTATGCCCGCACCGAAGCCTTCATCGACGCCGACCGACGCCTGGCTGCGGGCATCACGCACCTGCCCAACGGCTGCGGCCTGCTCTACAAGGCACTGGGCGACGAGACGGGACCGGTGAAGCGACTCGTGCGGCAATTCTGCTCGACCGTCCGGCAGGAGGTCAAACATCGCCCCCTGCCCGACGAATTTCCATGGAGATAAACGAAATACACAACAAAAACAGAATTATTATGGCAACAACGCTTACTGCGCCGACGCCCCATTCGGGTGTCGGCTGTCTCAAGAAACTGCTGCGCGGAGCGGGGCAGGTGATGTTCCAACCCAGCGCCTGGACGGGAGCACTGTTTCTCGTCGGCATCTTCTGGGGCGCCTATGCCTCCCATATGGGGATCGTGGCATGGGGCGCGCTGGTCGGGCTGGTCGTTTCGACACTGACGGGCCGGCTGCTGCGGCTGCCGGCCGACGACGGCGATCAGGGTCTGTGGGGATTCAACGGCGTGCTGGTGGGCTGCGCATTCCCTGCGTTTCTGGGCAATACGTTGGGGATGTGGCTGGCGCTCATCCTCTGCGCAGCGCTCACCACGTGGGTGCGCACGGGATTCAACAACGTGATGGCCTCGTGGAAAGTCAATTCGCTGACTTTCCCGTTCGTCTTCTGCACGTGGCTCTTTCTGCTGGCGGCCCGCGCCATGCACGGCATGCCGCCCGAGCACTTGAGCGACCCGACGCTGCCGACCTTTTTCGCATCAGGCGAGAATCTGCGCTTCGGGCACCTGGTCGTCTACTGGCTCAAAGGCATGGGACAGGTGTTTCTGCTCGACTCGTGGGTAACCGGACTCTTCTTCCTCGCAGGACTGTGGGCAAGCAACTGGCGCGCTGCGCTGTGGGCCGCCGCAGGTTCGGCCCTGGCGCTGCTGGTGGCGATTCTGTTCCGCACTTCGGGCAGCGACGTGGCACACGGCCTCTACGGCTTCAGCCCCGTGCTGACGGCCATAGCCTTGGGTACGGTGTTCTACAAACCCGGGCTTCGCTCGGGAGTGTGGGCCGCGACAGGCGTGGCGGTCACGGTGTTCGTGCAGGCAGGCATGGACGTGATGCTCGCGCCGCTGGGCATCCCCACGCTGACGGCGCCGTTCTGCGTCACGACGTGGCTTTTCCTGCTGCCGCTGATCCGGTTCGACCACGTGGAAAAACCCGACCACTCCGACTGGAATCCGCGCAATAAAACGCATCTGACGCCCCGGCGTCTTTTCGAACGCACCCCCGAAAAGTGACCTACCCATGCACATGTCCGATGCGCTGGTCTCCCCGACGGTGTTCGCCGTCGCGGGAGCCGCATCGCTGACGCTGTTAGGCGTGGCGATCCGCAAAATGCAGCCTGCGAACCAGGACTCGCCATACGACGACCGCATCGTGCCGTCGATGGGCGCCATGGGGGCTTTCGTATTCGTGGCGCAGATGATCAACTTCGCCATTCCCGGCACGGGATCGAGCGGCCACCTCATCGGCGGCATTCTGCTGGCTGCGGTGCTGGGGCCATGGGCGGCTTTCGTCACCCTATCGTCGGTGCTGCTGCTCCAATGTCTGCTTTTCGCCGACGGCGGATTCATGGCCTTGGGCTGCAACATCCTGAATATGGCGGCGCTGACCTGTCTGGTGGCCTATCCGCTCGTTTTCCGGCCGATCATGCGCCGGAATGCTTCGACGACCCGGATTTTCGCAGCCTCGATGCTGGCCTCGATCGTCGGACTCTGCCTGGGCGCCACGGCCGTGACGCTGGAGACCGAGTGGTCGGGCATCACGGCGCTGCCTTTCGGCCGGTTTCTGCTCTTCATGCTGCCGATCCATCTGGCGATCGGCATCGGCGAAGGACTGGCGACAGGGGCCGTGCTCTGTGTCCTTGGACGCTACAAGCCGGAGCTGCTCGACGAGGTGCGCCGCCGATGCCCGCACACCCGCTTCCGCCCCGGCCGGGCGCTGGCTGCAACAGCTCTGGCAGCACTGTTGATCGGCGGATCGTTCTCGTGGTTCGCCTCTCCGCAACCCGACGGATTGGAATGGTCGATCGAACGGACGAGCGGCGACCGCGACGCAGCACCCGTGACCGACGCCCTGCATCGTACCGCAGCGACGCTTCAGGAGACGACAGCCCTCCTCCCCGACTACGACACCTCGCTCGCGGGTCTGGTAGGCTGCGGAATCATCCTGCTGGCAGCCTGGGGCGGCACGCAACTCCACCGCTCCGGACGCCGACAACCATGAACGACCGACTGCAAACCGCACTCTACGCTTTAGAACGGCTCGAAGAAGACGCCCGCCGCGACAGTCCGCTGCACCGCGTGGATGCGCGGGCGAAACTGCTCGTGACGACGATCTTCCTGGCCACGATGCTCTCCGTGCCGCTCGCGCGGCTGTCGGAAATCCTGCTCTACGCGCTGTTTCCGATCTTCACCGCCGCGCAGGGCGGCATGCGCTATGCCTCGATCTTCCGCCGTTCGCTGGTCGTCCTGCCGTTCGTGGCGCTGGTCGGCATCTTCAACGTTTTCCACGCCCGCACGCCCATATTCCGCATCGGCCCGCTGACGGTCACCGAAGGGTGGATATCGCTGTTTTCGATGCTGTTGCGCGGCCTGCTGGCCACGCAGGCGCTGCTGACGATGATCGGCAGCACGGGCATCTTCGCCCTCTGCCGCGGCATGCAGCGCCTCGGCATCCCCCGGCCGTTCACCGCGCAACTGCTTTTCGTCTATCGCTATCTCCATGTGATGCTCGACGAAGCGCTCAACATGTCGCGCGCTCGCGAAGCCCGCAGCTACGGCCGCAGCACCTTCCCGCTGCGGGTCTGGGCACCGCTCGTCGGGCAACTGCTGATCCGGACGTTCGACCGCGCGGAACAGATCCACCGCGCGATGCTCGCCCGGGGATTCGACGGCCGCATCCCCGACTGCACGGGCGCAGACATGCCCTGGCGCCGCTGCGACACGCTCTATCTGCTCGGTTGGAGCGCGGCGCTGCTCGCGGCCCGGCTCTGTTATCCCGTAGAAAAACTGACCCACCTGCTGTACTGAAAATCCGACCGCATGAGCCATCATTACCTGCATTTCGAACGTGTGAGCTACCGCTATCCGAACGGTCGCGAAGCACTGCACGAAGCATCGTTCCACATCACCCACGGCGAAAAAGTGGCGCTCGTGGGGATGAACGGCGCGGGAAAATCGACGCTGCTGCTGCATCTGGCGGGGCTGCTCCTGCCCACGTCCGGCGAAGCGATCGTAGGAGGCATCCGACTGACGCCCCGCACGTTGGCGACGATCCGCCGCACGGTAGGGCTGGTGTTCCAGAATCCGGACAACCAGCTTTTCATGCCCACGGTCGAAGAAGACGTGGCGTTCGGCCCGGCGAACATGCGGCTGACTCCCGAAGAGACGCAGCGACGGGTGACGGAAGCGCTGACGGCCGTGGGAGCGCTGCACCTGCGCAGGCAAGCGCCCTATCACCTTTCGGGCGGGCAAAAACGCAGCGTAGCGATCGCCACCGTGCTGGCCATGGAGCCGTCGGTGCTGCTGCTCGACGAACCCACCTCGAATCTCGATCCCCGGGCGCGGCGTCAGACGATCGACCTGCTCCGCGGCTTCGACCACACGATGCTGCTCGCCACGCACGACATGGAAATGGTGCTCGACCTCTGTCCCCGCACGATCGTCCTGCGCGACGGCCGCATCGCAGCCGACGACGCCACCGCCGTCATCTTCCGCGACTCGGCCCTGCTGGAGAGCTGCGGCCTGGAAGCGCCTGCGACAATGAGCTGTCGGATAAGATAAAAAGAGACGAGTTTTTTACATGCCGATGCAGGAATAAGCGAATCCCTGTTCGAGAAGCTCGTGCCGATCGTAGATATTACGCCCGTCGAGCACAACAGCCTGTCGCATCGTCTTTTTGAGTATGCCCCAACTCGGCACACGGAACTCTTTCCATTCGGTGACCAGCATCAGTGCATCCGCCTCCAATACGGCATCGTACATATCCTTGGCATAAAGCACCTTATCTCCGATCCTACGGCGACACTCGTCCATAGCGATCGGATCGTACACCTTAACGGTCGCCCCGGCTTCGATCAATCGGTCGATCAACACCAAAGCGGGCGCCTCGCGCATATCGTCGGTTTCGGGTTTGAAGGCCAATCCCCACAGCGCAATCCTCTTACCGCAAATATCGCCGTGGAAACGATTCATCAGCTTTTCGACTAAGATACTTTTCTGCGCTTCGTTCACCTCCTCTACGGCTTTAAGCACACGCATGGGATAACCATTCTTTTCAGCGGTCTTAATCAACGCCTTTACGTCTTTCGGAAAACAGGAACCGCCATAACCGCATCCCGGATAGAGGAACTTGCTGCCGATACGGCTATCAGCCCCGATTCCTTTACGCACCATATTGACATCCGCCCCCACCAGCTCGCACAAATTGGCGATGTCGTTCATGAAACTGATCCGGGTGGCCAGCATGGAATTCGCAGCATACTTGATCATCTCGGCAGACGGAATATCGGTAAAGATAAGCCGGTAGTGATTCATCATAAACGGCTTGTACAGACGCTCCATGAGTTTTCTGGCCCGATCGGAAGCGACGCCGACCACGACCCGGTCGGGTTTCATGAAATCCTCTACGGCAGTGCCTTCCTTGAGAAATTCGGGATTGGACGCGACATCGAATTCAATTTGCACACCCCGTTTGTCCAATTCCGTTTGAATGGCCTCTTTCACATTCGAAGCCGTACCCACAGGAACCGTACTTTTAGTGACGACCAAGAGATAGTGATTCATGTGACGGCCGATCGTTCGAGCCACTTCGAGCACATAACTCAAATCGGCAGAGCCATCCTCGTCCGGCGGAGTTCCGACCGCGCTGAAGACTACTTCGACGTCGTTCAAACACTCGGTAAGGTCGGTCGTGAAATGCAGACGTCCTGCCTTATGATTGCGATGCACCAACTCCTCCAATCCGGGTTCATAGATGGGGATGATGCCTTGCTTCAGATCCTCGATCTTCTGCTTTTGCATATCTACGCACGTTACATGAATGCCCATCTCGGAAAAACAAGTTCCCGTAACCAAACCGACATAACCGGTTCCGACAATTGCGATTTTCATATAAAAAACGATACTTTTTTACTTCAGGTCTATCAAATTTCCCAACTCCTCATCCCGGATTTCGGGCATGAATTTCCCGAATCCGCTTTCCGGGAAGAAAGTGCATTCTCCGAAATAGATACGGCCGTCTACCGAATAGAAATCGACCCTCAAGAAAGGTATTCCGGCAGAAAGGATTCCTGCGAACCGCAACATATCCTCTAAATTGGCGGGGGGGGGAATCCTTCGGTCGGCATCCCGCGGATATTGGAGTCCCCAATCCATCAACTCCCACTTTTCATTGTAGATGTTCCGTTTATGTCCGGTCGCTGCATACCGGTCGAAATCGACCTGGATGAATTTCGGCACACCGGCAAAGCAGAATATCTTGTAATCCTTCAGTTCGTACCCGCTTTCATCCACCATATACCGCTCGGCAAAAACTCGGCGGACAACCCTTTTATACGGCCATTCCCTGCCAGCCAGGAAATAATCCCGACGCAACCCTTTACGAAGTCCGGAGATCGCTTTTCCGCAATCCAGACCGGATTTATCGGTACAGATACAAAGGCCGCCGCTATCGTGATTGCATTTCAGGACGAACCGGTCGGGCAAGGCATCGAAATCGATCTCATCGGGAGTATTCCACATGTTGAGCATCGGAATGACGTACTCCCTGCCGATTTTCTCCGCGACCCACTTTTTAACCTCGATCTTGTCGACCATCATCGTGTATTCCGGCTTTCGATCATGCAGCTTCAGCCACTGCAACTTCTCGTTGAAAGTCTTCGGATCGTCCAGATGAAGTTTTCTGCCGAGATACAGCCGATATTTCAATCGGAGATAAACTGAATCGGACAGATATCGCCCGCCGCGGGATAATAGCCCTTTTACGAAATCACGCGGATTCTTGAGATAATAGCCCAATGTTTTCATGATGTACGCCCCGATTACAAATTATAAAACCGTCTGAACCATTCGACCGTCCTACGGATACCTTCAGTCAAAGGAGTGGCCGGTCGGAATCCGACAGCTTCTTCGAGCGCCGAAGTATCGGCATTCGTCTGATAAACATCGCCAGGTTGCATCGGCAAAAATATTTTTTCGGCTTTTCGACCGCAGGCCTCCTCAATCGCGGAAATGAAATCCATAAGCCGCACCGGCTCGGAGTTCCCGATATTGTAAATACGATAAGGAGCCGGCGAAGAAGCCGGATCCGGACACGCAGCCTCCCAAACGGGATTTCCGACAGGAGTGCGGTCGACAACGCGCACAACGCCCTCGACGATATCGTCGATATAAGTGAAATCCCGCAGCATATCCCCATTGTTGAACACCTTGATCGGACGCCCATGGAGAATGGCATCGGCAAAAAGAAACGGCGACATGTCCGGACGCCCCCACGGGCCATAGACCGTGAAGAAACGCAGCCCGGTAACGGGCAATTCATAGAGTCGACTATAGGCATGCGCCATCAACTCGTTGGACTTTTTAGTGGCGGCATACAGACTGATGGGATGCGCGATGGAATCGTGTTCGGAAAAAGGCACCTTGCCGTTCAACCCATAGACGCTGGAGGAAGAAGCATAAACCAAATGCTTCACTTTCTGCTGGCGGCAGCCCTCCAGAATATTCAGGAAGCCATCGATATTGCTCTCGATATAGGCATACGGATTTTCGATCGAATAACGCACACCGGCCTGTGCGGCAAGATGCACCACCTTGTCGAATCGTTCGTCGGCGAAAAGCATCTGCATAGCCTGCCGGTTTTCGAGACTCATCCGGACGAAGCGAAAACGATCGTAAATACGACTCGGGCACAACTTACACTCATCAATCAGATGCCGAGCGATACCGAGCGACTCCAAGCGTCCGTATTTGAGTTCGAGGCTATAATAGGTATTGATATTATCGAGTCCCACGACCTCATCGCCCCGTTCGAGCAGACGCCGACAAACATAGCTTCCGATGAAGCCCGCTGCACCCGTAACCAATATTTTCATATGTTTCAGAAATGAATCTTCGCCTTGATATGATGTTCGTAAAAATACAAAAATATTTTCAAACTGATGAGAATCCTTTTCACGCGAAACCATTTCAATTCATGAAACAGGCGCCAAAAACTCTCGAAGCCCATATGCTGAACCCATCGGGGCGCCCGTTTTATCCGTTCCGAAACGAAATCGAACGTGCCGCCGCACCCGACAATCAACCGCACACCCAAGTCATTCAACGCATCCAGACAATCGGAAGCCCAATACTCCTGCTTCCCCATGCCGAAACCGACGAACAAGATATCGGGACGGAAGTTTTCGATTTCGGACAAGATTCGCGTACCATTCTCCGGCGTAAAAGGATATGGCTCGTATGCCGGTGAGAAGCCTCCGATCCGAAGACCGGGATATTTGGACGTCAGCTTATCCACCGACGCGGCATTGCTGCGCGCATCGCCTCCCAATAAGAAAACGCGTTTATCGTTGCGTCCCGCCCACTCGCAAATGACATAAATCAAATCCGATCCCGAAATCTTCTCGACATCGACATGCTTATACAGGAATCGGAACAGCCATAACGGAATTTGCCCGTCGATCGTCGTGACATGAGCATTCATTATGCCCCGCAACTTCGGGCATTCATGCGCACGGACGATGGCCTCTGCGTTCACCGTAACGACCAATTCGGCCTTGTCGGGCAAAGACAGAAGCTGATCCGCATGGAAACGATTTATATCTATTCCGCACAAGTTCATTTCATGATATTTTGAAATATAGCAGCGAACAATGCCGAGGAGACGGCCGTAGCACGATATTTTTCGGCCGTGGCATACGCATTTTCCGACATGCTGTCACGTATAGACTGAGGAAAATTCAGAAAACGGTCGATTTTATCCGCCAGATCCGCCTGGTCTCCGGGAGTGAAAAACAATCCGTTCTCACCAGGCCGAAGATAATCCGAAATGCCGCCGATTTCCGATGCTATTACAGGAACGCCAGCCGCCATAGCTTCCAACCCAACCAGTCCGAGACTCTCTTCCAATCGAGTAGGGAAAACGAACAGATCCATTTTCCGGTAAAATCGAGGAAGATCATCATGTGCGATCGGCCCGACGCAATCGACATTATACAACTTATTTTGTACCGCATACCTTCGCATCTTGTCCGCTTCCAGACCTCCCCCGACCAAAATCACGTGAACTCGAATCCCCTTTTCATTCAGTATTCCGACGGCCGTCAACAAGGTATCCCAGCCTTTGCCTCTATCGATCCGA
This sequence comes from uncultured Alistipes sp., assembly GCA_964431265.1. Taxonomy (GTDB): domain Bacteria; phylum Bacteroidota; class Bacteroidia; order Bacteroidales; family Rikenellaceae; genus Alistipes. The sequence continues at coordinate 9,412 of CAYSJF010000029.1, forward strand.
GAGACATATCCCAGAGTGAAAACCGGGTTCGTTTTAGCCTCCTTGCGTCTGTAAAACACGTCTTTGACGCCGCCCGAAGCGGAAACGATCACTTTGTCGGCAGGAATATCGGGAAAGGTTCCGAGCGTTATCCGCTTAAAATAATACGACGGAACCACAATCGCCCTAGCTTCATAAAGCAGTGGAGTAGCGATCCGCAATAATTTTTTCGCCAAAGGCGTCTTCACAAGCAGGTCTTCGCCGTGAATATTGAAAATCAACGAGAGTTTTTTAACGGCAGCCACCATCCGGATCGGAATGGAAGCATGGGTAATCAAATGCACATAAACCAAATCATAGTGTCGGAACAACAAACGACAGAAAATCGAAACATAAAACCACACATATTTCGACAATTTAATCAAGACACGATCGTTCCGCCCTTTCAACACACAAACGGAAACCGAGGATACATATGAAGACCCTTTGAGGTCGTCCACGAAATTCTTGACGAAACTGCCATGATACGGACTTTTTCTCGAAGGGAAAAGATTGGATATTACCAGCACCTTATACTTCATAGTGCAAAGATATGACAATCGATCGACAAAAAAAGATATGGTCAACAAAATCGACGAAGACCGATCCCCTCGCCCTCACGCCGACTTTGATAAAACAAAACCGGCAAAAAGAAGTAGGTGAAATCCGAAAATCCCTTGGCCATGATCACCAACAGAAACAGGAAAAGTATCCAAACGAAATATTTATCGAACAAACAGCTTCGCCGCAGACATTTTCGAACGATAGCAAAAAATCCTCCGAAATAAAATACCGTACCGATTATTCCCCACAAAAACAAAAGCCGGGAATAGCCAACATCGGTTCTCATATAATACCTATCGTTCTCCATCCAGATTCCATCTCCGATAATCCAGGTCTTTGCCGTATCGGGGAAAACATACATATTCATCAGTGCATCCGTAGATTCGGTTCCCATTTTGCCTCCATCCAAATAGCTGTACACCAACTCGAAGGCCCAGGCGAGCGTATTGCTGTCTTCGAACAATCGGTTCAACAAAAGAAAAACGGCGATACACAAGCCCCCCAACGCAAGTCCGAGATCGACCATCTTTTTCTTATTCAACGGATAAAAAAAGAAGAGAAAGCCTATAAATCCGATCAAAGTCGTGCGCGCCATAAAAATACCGAGGAAAAGCAACAAAACCATGCTGCAAACCGTACGGGCCAACGAATACGCTTTTTTCTCGTACAAATAAATCGTAGAGACGATAGCCAAGGCATTGATAACGCCGCCTTCGAAGAACCGGAAAGCGCCTGTCCCGATGAATCTCAAGCCTCCGAACAATGCCAGCGCATTTTCGGCTATAGGCTGCAAGGTCGTGAAGATCGCATTGAACGAGGGCGAACAAAACAAGAGCATGGCGAACAGATCATTGATCAAAACGATACCGACGAAAGTCTTCAAAAATGCAATCAACGAATAATTCTTCCATTGCCTGTAGATATAATAGGCACCGAATGCGGTCAAGATTCTTCCGAAAAGCAGCACCAAAAACGACGGTTCCGTCAAATTGCTCGTCAATGAAGCGAGTACGAAAATGACGATCAGCATCGAATACCATTGCAATACATGCGCCATCGTATCGAGATATACCTTGCCTTTATGGATAATGACATACAACAAACCTATGATCCCTATGAGCTTGCGAGTCGACAGCGGAAATACGATCCAATCCAGATCCGTAATGAATAAAAACAACACTACGGAATAGCATATTTTAGTCCAATTGATGATGAATATGCTCCTGAATGAATTCATAGGCAGCGAATCATAATTATCTTTTGATGATCCGATAAATACAGCGCAGTTTGTCCGTTCGCGAGAATCTGAAAAAATCGCCGGTTCTTACGGCATACCAGAAACCGGACAACCCGAGGTTGTCGGACGAAAAATAAAACCGCCGAACCATCTCGCGGAAATACGGCGACTTCAACGATGTCCCGTTCAAGACACTGCGCCTCGACGCAGACCACTCCTTAAACGAAACCCGTCGCTGTTCCCAGGAATCCAGCGACCGGAATTGCGGAAACTTTTGCCGGATGCGTTGCGCTATTCCATTTACTCTGACCTGCGTCGCCGCATCATGAATTCTTTTGTTTTGTTTGGGCGACAAACGATAGCGCAGCAATTTCTCGGGAATATTGGCGAACTCGCCATAATCGTATAGTGTTTCCCAGAGTCTATAGTCCTGACCGAACGTAAACTCTTCATCATATGCAATATGATATCGCGACAAAGCAGACGCCCTGATCATCACCGATGGATGCGCGAATCCCGATCCGGAAAACATTCGAGCCTTGATTTCGTCATTGCTGTCCTTGATCCAGTCCGATTGCACGAAACATGAAGAATCTCCGAAATATCGTATATGGGTGCCGACGACGATAACCTGCGGATTGAGATCGAGATAATCCACTTGTTTTTCGAATCGAGTCGGCATCGAAATGTCGTCGGCATCCATGCGTGCGATATAACGCCCCCGACATTGCGCCAATCCGACATTCAGGGATTTCGTCAGACCGATATTCCGGGGATTCGTCATGATCCTTATCCGGGCGTCCGACAAGGCTTTTCGCTGTAAAAAATCTTTTACAGACGCATTGTCGGGATTATCGATAACGATGATGAATTCGAAATTGCGGAAAGTCTGTTCCAAAATCGAATCGACGGCCTGGCCGATCCACTCCACCGGCTCGTTGTAAACGCACATCAAAACCGAAACGACCGGCACTTCATTTTCCGACATACAAACTCTTGCCATACCCTATCACTTTTGAGATCACCATCCGAGGCTCTTCGAATCCGCACAAAAATGCACCTCCCATAAAAACGAGGAAGAACGCCGTGAGTCCGCCGCAAACCTGGCTCCAGATACTCTGGAAAACAGACAAAAGCGCCCCCACGACAACACTCGCCAGGATTGTCAGCAACAAAAGCGGTGCGATCGCCCGAATCTGTTTGCGAAATCCCAGATCAAGGATCCGTCTCGTAAAACCGATGATTATCAGAATATCCAAAATATTGTAGATCACGACACCCCAACAGAGAATCGACAAACCGAACGGCAAAGTCGCGATTAAAACAACGATAGCCGTTATCTTTTTGATTACCTCCGCTTTCAGAAACAAATCCGACCGTCCCTTCGAATTGATCAGATGATTGTTGAGCATACCGATCGGAGACCATATGTAGGCCATGCACAAAATGGAAATAAGGCGGGCGCACGGCAGCCATCGTTCGGATAAAACAATCAGTACCAACGGTTTCGACAGCATCGCGACGCATGCCATAACCGGAAATACGCAAAAACAGGTTATCCGAAGAAATTTGGGGAACGTGGCGACCAACCAATCGTCGTCATCCTGATGAGCGCATTGCAACGGATAAAGCACTCTCGTAATCACTTGAATCAAATTGATTCCGGAATATTGGGAGATACTGGATGCCCGATTATAGAATCCGGCATCCGCCGCATTATACCATTTGCCGATAACCAAACTGTACAGGTTCAGGTATACCGTTTGCAATAGTCCCGAAGCCAAAAGTTTGGAACCGAAAGAAAACATCTTCCGGAACGAATTCCGCGAAAACACCCACAAAGGCCTCCATTTCGCAATGATTCCAAAAAAAAACGCGGTAAAGAAATTATTGGACAAAGTTTGTACAACCAAAGCCCATACTCCCCAACCTCTATAGGCCGCATATATACCCAAACCTCCACTTATTATTACCGCAAGCAGAGAGACTTCGGCCTGTCGTCTGAAATCCAGATCGACAGTCAGCTTGGCCCGCTGCACAATGGAAAAAGCGATGAAGATCAAGTTCAATCCGACCCATCGGGTGACAGGAACGAGAACAGGCTGTTCGTAGAATCTAGCGATCAAGGGTGCTGCAACATACAAACCCGCGTACAACAGCAGCGACAAAGCGATATTGAAATAAAAAACCGTCGAGTAATCGATATCGGAACGATCTTTCTTCTGAATCAAGGCATTGCCGAAGCCGCTATCGACGAATGTCTGTGCAATAGCCATGAATATGGCGATCATGGCGATGAGTCCATATTCGGCAGGTTCGACGAACCGAGCAATGACAAGGCTCATGAGAAATTGAGTGCCTTGTACTGAAAAGCGTTCGACTGCGCTCCAAACGACTCCGGTTACGGCGGTACCCATCTACATCCAGTTCAACAGTTCTTTTCGGCGGCAGTTGCCATAGGCACGAGAGGAAGAATCAGACGCGATCCACGACTTTACGCAGCCGCAGGAACCAGGGTTTGCGCTCGATATGCGAAGCATAGCCCAGCAAACGCAGGCCGCGGTAAACCCGCCCGTTCCGGGGCAAAGCCTTCACCCCGAAATAGATGCCCGATGTGACGAGCAGTCCGGCGCCGATCACGAAATAGAGCTGGACGTCGACGCTGCAACCGTACCGGTAAATCCCCCACCACCCTATGGTGACGAGCGAATTGAGCGCCAGAATCGAGAGCGTCGTACCGATGTGCGAAAATCCCAGCCCGATGAACAGATGGTGCAGGTGGGTCTTATCGGGCCGAAACAGCGGAACATGCCGCTTGCATCGAGTCGACATCACGCGCAGGGTGTCGAAGACGGGTACGGCCAGCACGGCCAGCGAAAAAGGAATGAGGCCCAATCTTTTCGGTGCGAAGACCGCACCCAGGGAACTGTTGTCCAACGTGTGGATGACGAAAACCGACATGACCAGCCCCATGACCAGCGTGCCGCCGTCGCCGATGAACATCCGCGAGGTCTTGCCGAAGACGTTGTGCACGAAGAACGGGATCAGGGCGCCGATGCAACCGGCTGCCAACAGTACCATGGCGATGTCGCGGGCGTTGAAGAAGAACACCATGAACGAAGTGCACGCCAGAATGCAGAATCCGGACGAAAGACCGTTGACGCCGTCGATCAGATTGACGGCATTGATGATGCCCACGGCCGCGATAACCGTCAGTCCGATGCTGACCGCCCGCCAGGGGATCGCGCCGATGCCCCACAATCCGTGGAAATGATCGATCATCATCCCGTCGACCAAAATAAGCAGCAGGACGCACACGACCTCCACGAACAGACGGAACCCGGGCGAAAGAGTCAAAATATCGTCCAACGTGCCGATATAGAGCATCACCGTCATGGCCGCCAGGATCATCACCATCTGCGACGAGTCGTAGAACGGGCTGAAAATACCCGCAACCAAAGCGATGCCGAAGAACACGGCCACGCCGCCCAGCACCGGAATCGGTCGCCGCTGCAGCTTGCGTTGATCGGGCTTGTCCACGATCTCTTTCATATAGGCCACCTTGACCAGCCGCGGATGAATCCAGCAGACGGACAGGAAAGCCACCACGAACGGGACGATGGGCAACAGCCATTCATGTGCCAAGAGTATCTGACTCATAAGTAATCAATTCGACATCGCAAAATCCGATCTTCCGCGACACGCCCGGCAGCAGGTCTTTCGACGCTGTCCGATCCGTCGCGAATCGCCGCCCTGCACACCGGGCGGATTTAGCATACAAATGTAACGCATTTCAAGCAAGTTACCAAATAATTCGCCTGCTTAATCGGCCTACACGTACGGTTACGCTCCAAGCAAATATTTGACCGCAACCCGTTTACACCGTAAAAAAACGACGCGAAATCGGATATTTCCACTCGCCGGCGACCTTTTTGTTCGGACGAGTTTGTGCGTCGTTCCGTTTTTTCCGCCCCGATCGTCATGCGGGACAACCGAATTTTATATATATTTGCACCGTAAACCCGAAAACAAACAAAAACCTATCAAAGTTATGATCGATTTCCTTCAGGCGGTTCCCGTCGAGCCGCAACCCGGATTCATGCAGCAGTATAGTTTCCTCATCATGATCGGCCTGATGGTGTTGGTGCTGTGGCTTTTCATGTGGCGTCCCGAAGCCAAGCGCCGCAAGCAGATGCAGGCATTCCGCGACGGTCTGAAGAAAGGCGACAAGGTCATCACCGCCGGCGGCATCTACGGCACGGTCAAGGAGGTGAAAGAGACCTCGCTGCTCATCGAGGTGGACAGCAACGTGACGCTGCGCATCGACAAGAACATGGTCGTAGCCGACAGCAGCAGCCTGCAGAAATAGGCCGGCCGACCGCAAAAACCGAAGTTCTCCCTTTGCGGGGAGAACTTTTTCATATCGCGACGAAATACTCCGATGCGATCGGGCCGCATGCCGATCCAGGCTTATTCGCAGTCAGCAGCGCTTCGACACGGCTGAATTCGGCCCCGCACTCGGCTTACCGAAACTCAAAACATCATGACTAAAATCATCCATTCGTGCACGGGTACCTGCTCGACGCAAATAGCGATCGAACTGGAAGACGGCGTGATCCGCGACGTGGCTTTCACGGGCGGCTGCCACGGCAACACGCAGGGCGTCGCGGCGCTGGTGCGCGGCATGCGGGTCGAAGAGGCCGTCGCACGGCTCAAGGGCATCGACTGCCGCGGGCGCGGCACCTCGTGTCCCGATCAGCTGGCCCGCGCTTTGGAGCAGGCCGCGCACTGAATAGCGGAAACCGGCCCTTGCTAAAACGTTTTAAACATTCTGCTAAAAGGATACGACGGCGCCGGCTCCCGCAAAAAAGCGTTTCCCGCAATTTCGGGAACGAATTTTGCTGCATGATCTTCCGTTAAGTCTAAAAAACGGAAGATTATGTATTTTTTATGGTATCTCTTAATCGGTCTGGCGGCCGGATGGATCGCCAACCTGATCGTCAAGGGCAACGGCTCGGGGTTGATCGTCAACCTGATCGTGGGTCTTATCGGCGGCCTGCTAGGCGGCTGGATTTTCTCGTGGTTCGGGTGGATTCCCGTGGGGACGCTCGGCAGTCTGCTCACGTCCATTCTGGGGGCGATCGTCCTGTTGTGGATCGTGTCGATGATTACCCGACACAAACATGTGCATGTCGAACAGTAAAAAAACGAATCGTATGGACAACACGAAAAACAACCTGGAAAACCGGCAAACCGAGCATCTGATGGCCGACAAACTCGACAAAGCCACGAACTGCATCGAAAAGAAGACCGACAAGATCGTCGACGACGTGAAAAAAGGGATCGAGCGCACGGGCGAACACCTGGGCGAAGCGAGCTGGAAAGCGGGCGACAAGATCAAGCACGGAGTAGAAAAGGCATCCGACAAGATCGGTCAGGCGGTCGACGCGGCAGCCGACCGGTTCCAGAACAAGAAAAACTATTGACGGCCCCGGCCGCGAAAAACGAAAAGCGGAGACCTCTGTGCGAGGTCTCCGCTTTTGTTCGGAAGAGTTGAGCTGCCAGGACTCGAACCTGGAACGACAGAACCAAAATCTGCTGTGTTACCATTACACCACAGCTCAATCGTCGCTCGAAAGCGGTGCAAAGATAAACAAAAATTCGCAGAATCCAAGAGCCGTCCGAAATCCCCGCGGCCATGAGGCTGGGAAAGACCGACTTCGGCGACCTCCGCACAGCATCGTGCCATCAGAACCTGCGGACAATGCGACGAACATACAGTCCGATACCTTGCCGGAAGACGCATCCTGTCGAAAACGCGGTACGAGCTATTCGACTTTGGCGAGGAACCGCCGGCGGTCGACGACGAAGCGCACATGGGTGCCCTCGCCGATCGGCCCTTCGGCATCGCGGGCGCCGACCGCGAAGACGATCTTGCGCCCCTCGACCGCCGTGACGACGGCCGAAGCCACGATCTCGGCGCCTATGCCCGAAGGCTTGATATGCACCACGTTCATCTCGGCGCCCACGGTGGTCGTTCCCTCGGGCAATTCGGGGGCCACGGCCCGCATGGCGGCGTTCTCCATCAGCGCCACCATCGCCGGCGTAGCGAAGACCGGCAGGTCGCCCGAACCCATGGCAAGGGCCGTATCGGCCTCGGCGACCGTGGTGCGGGAAGTGGCGGAAACTCCTTTTTCCAACATAACAGAAAATGATTACCTTTGTTCCGGCGGCCGGGGATGCTCCGCCCGGCACGGCAAAGATAGGTTAATTTTCACGGATCATGAAACAATGGCTGCTCCTCTTTCTGCTGGTCGCCCTGCACGCCGAGGCATCGGCGCAGAGCGGACGCGGCTACTGGCACCAGGAGTGGAGCGTCGAACGGGGCGATTCGATCCCGCTGGTGCATGTGCTGCCGGTCTATGTCTTCAGCCGTCCGGTCGACCTGCGCCGCTATCGCCGGCTGGTCGACGCCGTGAAGAAGGTCTACCCCGTGGCGAAGATCGCCAAGGCCAAAATGGCCGAAATGGAGGCCGAGCTATCCCGCCTGCCGACCAAAAAGGAGCAGAAAGCCTACATCCAAAGCGTCTACGACCAGATCAAGGAGGAGTATACGCCCATTTTGAAGCGCATGACCCGCACGCAGGGGCGCGTGCTGCTGAAACTCATCGACCGCGAAACCGAATACACGGCCTACGAAGTGCTGCGCGAATTCCGCGGCGGATTCGTGGCGGGATTCTGGCAGGGCATCTCGAAAATCTTCGGTCAGGATCTCAAGTCGGAGTACGACAAGGAGGGCGACGACCGCATCATAGAACAGATCGTCGTCTACTACGAAGCGGGGCTGCTGTAAGGCGGGCCGAGGGATGCCGGGAGCCGAAACGATACGGTCGAGACCGGAAGATCGGGCAAATTTGCAGACCTACGTTTTTCTACGTACCTTTGTAGGCCAAATTTCGAAAAAAGATGTTTGAAAACCTGACCGACAAACTCGAACGTTCGTTCAAGATACTCAAGGGCGAGGGCCGCATCACGGAGATCAACGTAGCCGAAACGCTCAAGGAGATTCGCCGCGCGCTCATCGACGCCGACGTCAACTACAAGGTAGCCAAGTCTTTCACCGACACGGTGAAGCAGAAAGCGCTGGGCCAGAACGTGCTCACGGCCGTGAAGCCGGGGCAGATGATGACCAAGATCGTGCGCGACGAGCTGGCCGCGCTGATGGGCGGCACGGCGACCGACATCCGTCTGGAGGGTACGCCGGCTGTGATCCTGATCGCGGGTCTGCAAGGTTCGGGCAAGACGACCTTTTCGGGCAAGTTGGCGGCGCAGCTCAAGAACAAGAAAGGCCGTCAGGTGCTGCTGGCGGCAGGCGACGTCTACCGTCCCGCGGCCATCGACCAGCTGAAGGTGCTGGGCCAGCAGATCGGCGTGGAAGTCTACACGGAGGAGGGCAACCGGAATCCGGTGGAAATTGCGCAGAACGCGATCA
>CAYSJF010000030.1:0-17807 GCA_964431265.1 uncultured Alistipes sp.
TGGGCGGAAATATCGGGGTTCTGTTCTATGATGTGACCACACTGTATTTTGAGGCGCGGCTTTCGCCAGCTTCCACCGCCAGGTGCGGATCGGAGTGCTTTCGGTGGGGATGTCCATACTTCTGCTCGCGACATGGGGCGCTTCAGCACAGCAGGCCGACACTCTCGTGGTGTTGCGTGAGCTGCGCATCGCCGAAGTCGGCATTTCGGGCCGTCGGTCGACGTCCGTGCGCAACATCGTGGCGCAAACTCCGCTTTTCGACCGCAAGGCGCAGACCGCCGCGCCCTGCCAGACGCTCGAATCGGCTCTGCGTCTCGCACCGTCGGTCGATGTTCGCGAACGCGGGGGCAAGGGCATGCAGGCCGACATCTCCGTCCGCGGCGGTTCGTTCGACCAGACCATGGTGCTGCTCAACGGCATCGACTTCACCGATGCCCGCACCGGTCATCAATCTCATGCGCTGCCCGTCGATCTCGATATCGTGTCGGGCGTCGACTTGCTCGAAGGCATCCCCGGCGTGGGGGCCTATGCCGGGGCCGTGAACATCCGTACGGCGCCTCTCGCTCCGCGTTACCTGCGTTTCGAGGGCGTCGGCGGGCAATACGGCTATGCTTACGGCAACCTTTCGGGCGCCGTCACGACCGGTCGACTGACGATGCAGGCCGCCGCTTCGTATCGGCGCAGCGACGGTTATCGCCCCAACACCGATTTCGACAATCGCAACGCTTTCGTGCGGGCAGTCTGCAACATCCGGCAGGGCGGATCGCTCGACTTCCAGGCCGGCTATCAACGCCGCGCATTCGGTTCCAACGGATTCTATGCCGCCTATAACCCCGACCAGTGGGAGCGCACCTCCACGGCTCTCGCTTCGGTGAGGTGGCTGCAGCAGGCCGGGCGTTTCGCCTGGGGCGCTGCGGTCAGCTACCGCAAGAATTTCGATCGCTACGACTGGACGCGCGGCACCCCTATGAACCGCCACAACACCGATAACGTCGGTGCCAAGGCGTGGGTCGATCTGCGGTGGCGGGGCGGCACCACCACGTTGGGCGGCGACTATGCGTTCAACCGCATCTACAGCACCAATTTGGGCGACTTGCTCGCCGTGCCTCGCGGCGATTATACTCATGCCAAGGCCCGCCATACGGGCAACCTCTACTTGCGGCACACCCGGCAATGGCGTCGTTTCGACTTCGCCGCTTCGGGCGGCGCGAGTTTCACGCCCTACGGATCGACCGCCTTGTGGAGCGTGGCCGGGGGCTATGCGCTCGTCGAGAAAGTGCATTTGAGCGTCGGGGCATCGCAGTCGATGCGCCTGCCGACTTTCACCGATCTCTATTATTCGTCGCCCGCGCAGATCAACAACCTCGATCTCGTGCCCGAGAAAGCCATTGCCGTGCACATGAACCTCCGATATGCTGCCGGGCATTGGAACGCTTCGGCCACGGGCTATTACCGTGCCGGGCGCGACATCATCGACTGGGTGTGGCATCCCGACGACGACCCCGTCGAGGCGTGGCGCGGCAAATGGCATTCCGAACAGTCGAGCGCGCTCGACACCTACGGCGTCGAACTGACGGCAGGGTATACCGCCGCCGAGGGATTTTTGCGGCATGCGACTCTTTCCTATGCGTTCGTCTCCACCGACCGCAGTTCCGACGTTATCGCCAAGAGCGCCATGGATTTCCTGCGCCATAAGGCGACGCTCGCCGTCGAGGTGCGTTTTCTGCGCCGCATGTCGCTGGCGATCACCGCTTCGGTCGCCCGGCGCAACGGCAGCTACACCGACTATCCGGTCGCCCGCGATCCGTCGGTCAGCGTCGTGCGCGACTATCGCCCGTTTTTCCTGCTCGACGCGCGTCTGGCGTGGGAAAAGGGCATCTGCCGCATCTACGTCGACGGTACCAACCTCACCGATACCCGCTATTGCGACATGGGCGGCATTCCGCTGCCCGGCATCTGGGCTACGGGAGGCGTGGTGCTGACCATCGGGCGCCGTTGAGCGCTTTCCCGTATATGGATTACGGCGATCGCTACCATTATTACCGAATCGGCGGCACAGGCGGCGGAACTGCCGATTTTATGGTTACCTTTGCAAACGAAGATGCGGCGTTGCGCCTATAGCGATCGGCGCCCGTCTTTTATCGAGTTATTTCTATGAAACCGATCGAACATTTCGAACACGTCTTCGAGTACAACGAGTTGCTGGGCGTCGAGACGCTGCATCCGCTGGTGAGCGTCGTCGATCTCTCCCAGGCCCGCAAGATTCGGCATATGCGCCATACGTTCGGGTTCTACGCCCTCTTTCTGAAGGATGTGAAGTGCGGCAATCTGATCTACGGCCGCCAGTACTACGACTACCAGGAGGGCACCATCGTGGCCATCGCTCCCGGGCAGGTCGCGGGCGTGGAGGACGACGGCGAAGTGTTCCAACCCAAGGGCTGGGCTTTGATCTTTCATCCCGAACTCCTGCGCGGCACTTCGCTCGGGCGCACCATTCGCAATTACAATTTCTTCTCCTACGAGGCCAACGAGGCGCTGCATCTCTCGGAGCAGGAGCGCGAAATCGTCATCGACTGCCTCCGCAAGATCCGCACCGAGACCGAACACGCCGTCGACAAGCACACCCAGCGGCTCATTACGACCAATATCGAACTGCTGCTCGACTACTGCGTGCGCTTCTACGAGCGGCAGTTCATCACCCGCAGCAACGCGAACAACGACATCCTCGCCCGCTTCGAAGCGTTGCTCGACGACTATTTCGCATCCGAGCTGCCGCAGACCGAGGGATTGCCGTCGGTGAAGTTCTGCGCCGATCGGTTGCATCTGTCGGCCAACTATTTCGGCGACCTCATCAAGAAAGAGACTGGCCGTACGGCCCAGGAGCATATCCAGTCGAAGTTGATCGACGTGGCCAAGGAGCGGATTTTCGACACCCGCCGGTCGGTCAGCGAAATCGCTTACGAAATGGGCTTCCGCTATCCGCAGCATTTCACGCGGCTTTTTAAGAAAGTCACGGGCCTGACTCCCAAGGAGTACCGGATGCCTAACTAAAGCGAAAAAGGGACGCGATAAATCTTATCCGTCCCTTTTTTCGTCGATTCCGACAGCCTTTTACGCCTCTTTTTCGAACGTTTCCGCCACTTTGCGCAGCGACTCTACGATCGGCAGGTGCTGCGGGCAGCTTTTCTCGCATTTGCGGCAGGCTATGCAGTCCGAGGCTTTGCCGTGCTCTTGCGTCAGATTGGAGTAGTAGACGCCCTGCACCGCGAAATCTTTGTTGAGCGACTGTTTCAGGTTGTTGTAGAGGGCGAAATACTCCGGAATGGCGATCTTCTTGGGGCACCCCTCCACGCAGTAGCGGCAGGCCGTGCAGGGAATGGCGATCGAGCGGCGAATAATCGCCGTCACCTCGTCGACCGCAGCGCGTTCCGCCGCGTCGAGCGGCTGGAATTCCTGCATGTAAGAGGTGTTGTCTTCCAGTTGCTGCATCGACGACATGCCGCTCAAGACCATCATCACTCCATCGAGACTTGCCGCATAGCGGATCGCCCACGATGCCGGCGACAGGTCGGGGCGAATGGCTCGGAATCGACGCTCGGCTTCCTCCGGCAGCTGGGCCAGCGTGCCGCCCTTCACGGGTTCCATCACCACCACCGGTTTGCCGTGGCGGCGGGCCGTTTCGTAGCACTTGCGCGACTGGATGCTCTCGTTTTCCCAGTCCATGTAGTTGATTTGTAGCTGCACGAACTCCGTTTCGGGGTGGGCGGTCAGAATCTCGTCGAGCAGGTCGGCCTTGTCGTGGAACGAGAAGCCCACATGGCGGATCTTCCCTTCGGCTTTCATGCGGGCCGCGAATGCGAAGCTGCCGAAGCGCTCCGCCGTGCGGTAGTTCGCCACATTGAGATTGTGCAGCAGGTAGTAGTCGAAATAGTCGACTCCGCATTTCTCTATCTGTTCGGCGAAAATGCGCTCCTGGTCGCCCTCGGCTTTCAGAAACATCGTCGGCAGCTTGGTCGCCAGCGTGAACGCCTTGCGGTCGTGACGCTCCACAAGCGCTGCGCGGACGATTTTCTCGCTTTGGAATTCGTGGTACATGTAGGCCGTATCGAAGTAGGTGAAGCCCCGTTCCAGAAAGGTGTCGACCATGCGTTCGACCTGCGCCATGTCTACTTTCGTAAAGTCTTTCGGGTCGGTCAGCGGCAGGCGCATGCAGCCGAATCCCAGTTTCTTGGCCATCTTATTTGCGGATTAGGTATCGGATGACGGCCCAGCCGCCGAATACTTGCAGCGCCATACCCGGAACCCCGAGGCGGAAGTCCTGCATGGCGGCCCGGATGTCGCCGAGCAGCATCCATTCGCCCAACGTGCCGACCGCCTGATAGGCCAGCACGACTCCGGCCAGCAGCAGGAGCGACACCCGACCGGTTCGGGCGGCCGTCCGACCTGCGATGAACGCCAAAGCCACCGACTTCAGCAGAATCGCCGGCACCATGGCGGCCGTCGGCATGCCGAAAAGCAGCGAATTGGCCAGCGGCGACTCCACGGCCGTGAGCAACCCCGCGCGCCATCCGAATTTATAGGCGGCGACGAGGGTGAAGAAATAGATCGGCAACCACGTGGAGCCGCCCAGATGCACGGTGTGGCAGAGTTGCGGCAGGGCCATGTTGCCCAGTGCGAAAAGCGCCGCGACCAGATAAGTCTTGGCCTGGCGATACTCCAGCGAGTAGAGTTTTACACAAGATGCAGTCATTTTTGTCTTCGATTATTTAAGAATGAGTTCGGTCGTTTAAAAATGCAGGTTTATGCCGCCCATCGCCGTCGCCTTGGGCATGGGGTATCCGGCGTTGATTTCGTAGCGCTGGGCCAGCAGGTTTTCGCCCCGCACGAAAATATCCATCATTCGGCAAACCCGGAAACTTCCGCGCAGATTCCACAGCACGAAATGCTCCTGCCGTTCGTTTCCGCTGCCGTTCACTTTCACTTCGGTATACAGTCCGTCGACATATTGCAGCCCGGTCGAGACCTCCCAGCGTCCTCGGGCGAACGCCGCGCCTGCATAGAGCTTGTGCTCGGGCGAGGCCAGTACCGGATAGGCCATGTGCAGGTAGCTGTAGTTGGCATCGAGCGACCACGCGGGCGAGATGCGCCATGCGATCTGGGCTTCGACGCCGGTGTTTTCGACACGTCCCGTATTGACGTTTTTCGGGCGCCCGTCGACGGGTACGCGCATGATGAGGTTGTCGCCGTCGATGTAGAACACGTTGATGCCGTAGGAGACGCGCCCCTCCAGCAGGCGCTGCGACCAGGCGATTTCGTAACTCCACAGCCGCTCGGGCTTCAGATCGGGGTTCTGCGGCGGGAACATATACATTTCACGGATAGTAGGGTAGCGGAACCCTTTCGCTGCCGAGAGTTTGATCTCCGAATCGGGCGACGGCAGCAGCGAAATGCCCGCCTGCGGCACCCATTCCGTCCCCACGTGCGAATGGTGATCGATGCGCACCCCGGCGTCGAGCGTCAGCCAGGAGGCGATCGTCTGCCGGAAATCCACATAGGCGGCCACTTCGTGCATCGTCTTGTCGGCCAGCATCGAACGCGCCGAACCGTCGAGCGGCCGGTTCCAGGCCCGGCCGCCGAAGCGGAACCAGTCGAAACCCAGCGTCACCCGGTTGCCTTCGAAGAGACGGGCGCTTTGGTACCACGAAATCCCCAGCATCTCGTCGCGCGAATGGAACCGGTAGTCGAGCGGCGCTTGGCCGGGCGAGTACCCGTCGTCGATTTTGTGGCAGCCCCAGTTGTAGAAGAAGCTCAAGGCGCCCGACGTCCGTTCATATTCGTTTTCGAGCGCCACCGAAGTCATGCCGCGCGTGACATGGGTGTCGTTGTCCAAAACCGGTGCCGTCACGCTGCCCGGGTTCGAGGCGTTGAAATGCGTCAGGTTGACGTCGGCGGCGACTCGCCAGGCCGCGGCGATTTCGTATCCGAGTTTCGCATAGCCGCCGTATTGCTCGAATCCCATGCGGGGCCGGTGGCCGTCGGTGCGGTTGTACGATCCCGTCACCACGCTCGTGAAGCGGCCCGATTTCACGCGGTTCGTCGCTTCGGTCTGCAGCGTGTTGTAGGAGCCATAGCCTATGTGGATACCCGTTTTCACCCCTTCTTCGCGCATCTTGCGGGTCACGATGTTGATTACGCCGCCCATCGCGTTCGAGCCGTAGAGCACCGACGCCGGGCCGCGCAACACTTCTACGCGTTCGGTCATCATCGACTGGTAGGCGTCGGCGATCGGGTGGCCCATCAAACCCATATATTGCGGGTGCCCGTCGATCAACACCATCAATCCCGTAGTGGGCAATCCGGCCTGCGGTGCGCCGCCTATGCCGCGCAACGACATCTGCCCGGCCGCTCCGGTCGAGACGCTGTAGCCCATCAGGCCGCGGCTCGTGGCGAAAAGTCCCGGCACCTGCTCGGTGAGTATCGGCAGCAGCGACTGCTGACGGCTCCGTTCGATCGTCGGGCGGTCGATCGTCGATACGGTCATCGGCAGGTGACGGATGTCGATCCGGTGGCGCGAACCGGTCACCACCACGCTGTCGATCGGGTGGGGCGGCGTGTTTTCCGGTGTCGGATGCGTGTCGGCAGGCTGTATGGCCCACATCGGAGCGGTGAGCAGCAATGCTACGGGGAACGGTGCTTTTTTCATGTCGTATCAAGAGGTCGGTCGAATATGCTCGATGAAGTTGCGTATCGGCTCCAGACACTCTTCCGCCGTGCGGCAGTCGCGGCACAGCTTCTCCACGGGACACCAGTCCGTCTGCGAGCGGTTGACGATGTGCGGCACTTCGAGCGCATGCGTCGTGCGGACGCCCCGGGCCGTCAGAAGTTCGAGCGCCGGGGTACTTATCGTGTCGGCATACACTTCTTTTACGCCGCCCAGAATCATCAGGGCCGCGGCGCCTTTGCCCACCACCTTGTCGGCGACGCATGCTCCGTCGAGCAGGGCCGGTTCCCCGGTCAGCAGGCGATAGAGGTCGGCGATGCCCCGCTCGCGGAACAGCCGCATCTGCGAACCGTTGCGGATCACGCACGAGCATTGCTCGGCATGGAGCCGGTCGATAAGCTGTTGGCGCTGCCGGTCGGTCGTGGGGCGCGACATCTTATTTCACACCGATTTTCTTCAACCACTTTTCCACTTCGGGCGCCGCTCCGGACACCGCGCCGCCGCGTATGGGCAGTCCCTCCGTCACGGTCGACGTCGGGCAGAGCTTGCCTATATCGTCCATGCTGCGGCCCATGCGGCTGCCTTCGTGGGTCATGAACGGCGCTACGGTCTTGCCGCGCAGGTCGCATCCCTCCAGGAACGTCGCCACGGGGGGCGCTATGGTGTACCACCAGCAGGGCGAACCCACGAACACCGTGTCGTACGATGCGAGGTCGGGAATCGGCGTAGCGATCGCCGGCCGATATCCGGCTTCGATCTCTTTCTTGGCCTGGTCGACAACGGCGTTATAGGCTGTGGGGTAGGATTTTTCGGGCACTATTTCAAGCAGATCGGCATCTGTCACGCGGGCGATCTGTTCCGCCACGACACGTGTATTGCCGCTGTGCGAAAAGTAGACGACCAGCGCCTTTTTGCCGGCGGCGGGTTGGGCGCCGAAACTTTCGTCGGCAGCCGCGAGGGTCGCTAGAGTCATCATGAAAGCAAGGGGTTTCATCAGGGTTTTCATCGATTTTTTCAGTTTTTCAATATCCGAATTTGTCGGCCGCCCGGCGCATGGAGGCTATGATCTCCACCCCGAACGGACAGCGGCTTTCGCAGGCGCCGCAAGCCACGCACTCCGAGGCATGATGCCGCAAGGCTCCATAGTGTTCGCGCACGGTTTCCGGTATCTCGCCCTGCTCGGGGCACAGATTGCGGAATTTGTTGACCGATGCAATGTCGATGCCCACGGTGCAAGGCGCACAATGTCCGCAATACATGCAATGACCGTGCCAGGTGAATTTGTCGAGTCGCGATATGACCGACGCATAGTCTTTTTCGGTTTCCGACGCCGTACACCAGTCGAGCGCGGCCCGCATCTCTTGCTGCGAGCGACTTCCCACCATCACGGCCGCCACGCTGGGGCGCGAGAGCGCGTAGTCGATACATTGCACGGGCGTCAGCGCGCGGCCGAAGGGCGAGCGTTTGTCGCTCAACAGATCGCCGCCGCCGTAGACCTTCATCACGTCGATCCCCACACCCTCGCGGGCGCAGAGTTCATAGAGCCGTTCGCGCTGGGGATCGATGTTCTGCAAGTCATGGTCGTAGCTTTCGTCGGCCCATAGTGCATCGACATCCTCGCCGGCCGGCTGCAGGTCGTAGCAGGGGTTGATCGAAAACATCAGCACGTCGATCGCTCCCGTCTCCACTGCCATGCGGGCCACGGCGGGGTTGTGGCTGCTCAAACCGATGTGGCGGATGCGGCCCTCCTGCTTGAGGCGGCGGACATAGCGGATGATCTCGCCGTCGAATACGCGGTGGAAATCCGCCTCTTGGTCGACATAGTGGATCATGCCTATGTCCACATAGTCCGTGCCCAAGCGCGTCAGCAGGTCTTCGAATGCCGCTTCGGTCTTCTGTAGGTCGCGCGTACGAAGATACTGTCCGTTTTCCCACACCGAGCATATATGGCCTTGGATGATGAATTGCTCGCGCTGTCCGGCCAAAGCATACCCCAGATTGGAGCGCAATTCGGGGTTGGAGGCGTAGAGGTCGATGAAGTTGATGCCTGCCTGCCGGGCGAAGTCGATTTCCGCGCGCAGCTGTTCGGCGGTCATCCCCATGAATCCCTCACATCCCAGCGCTACGGCACTCACTTCCAGCCCCGTGCGGCCCAGCGAACGGTATTTCATCGGTCGGCCGGTTTTTCGTCCAACGACACGAGCGTATATTCCCGGCTGCCCACGCCTATGGCCGCCGCATGTTCCACGGTGCGGATGCCGTGGCGCGATTCCATGCGCTCGATCAGGTGCACCTTGCCGGGGTCTTCCGATGCGTAGACCAGATCGACGCACGCCTGATCCAGCGCCACCGGATCGAGCGATGCCAGAATCCCGATGTCGCCCATCTGCGGCGCAGCGGGGTGCGAGTCGCAATCGCAGTCGACCGACAGGTTGTTCATCACGTTGATATAGAGAATCTTTTCGCCGCAGTGGTCGGCCACGGCCTTGGCCGCTTCGGCCATCGATTCCAGGAACGCATCCTGCTCGGGCAGATTGTTCCACAGGTCGGTCTTGGTCTTGCCGGCCGTGTGGATCCACGCCTTGCCCGCCGACGAGGCGATGCCGATCGAAATGTTCTTGAGCGCACCGCCGAAACCGCCCATCGCGTGGCCCTTGAAGTGGGAGAGGACGATCGTGAAATCGTAGTCGGGGAAGTGCGAACCTACGAAATCCTCTTTCAGGTGCTTGCCGCCTCTCACGGGAAGCACCGTTTCGCCTTCGGCATCCATAATGTCTACGGGGGCTATGGCCGTGAATCCGTGGGCCTCGGCGGCTTTCAGGTGGTCGGCCGTCGCAGCGCGTCCGCCGCCGTAGGCCGTGTTGCACTCCACGATCGTACCCTCGACCTTCTTCACCAGGTCGCCGATCAGGGCCGGTTTCAGATAGTGGTTGCCGCCCGGTTCGCCCGTCGAGATCTTCACGGCGACCCGGCCTTCGGCCTTGCGGCCCAAAGCCTCGTAGACGGCATCGAGTCCTGCCGGCGAGATATCGTGCGTCATGTACACGACGGGAGTCGCCGATTCGGGTGCCGTCGTCCGGCCGCTGCAGCCTGCACCCAGCACGAGGAGCAGCAAAGCGAATAAAATACCTGATTTTTTCATGGCTATAGAGTTGAATGGTTGTTCGGTCATACAAATATATGGCTTTCGATCGGTTATTCCAGCCGTTTGTCCCACAATCCGTAATCCGGGTAGCTTATTCCGGAATCCGTATCCATGCCGAAAACAGCGGCGACCCATAGGGTCGTCGCATAAGACGTATGAATTGCACTTTTTCTCGCTTCGGTATCGCTCGAACGAGTTCGGCGCTGCTTTCGGCGATTCGGATGATTATTCGACGATCAGTTCGTCTATCCGGAGCTTGGGAACATAGTGCACCCCGTTTTCCCGATAGTAGGCGTGGCTGTCGCGGGTGCCGATCTCCGTCAGCTCGATCCGTTCGATCCCTTTGCCGATCGCCAGAATCAGCAGGGGTTCCGCTTTCAGATCGAACGCCTCTGCGATCTTCGCCTTGTCGAATGCCCCGATACAGACGCCGTTCAACCCCAACTCCACCGCACGCAGCAGCATGCTCTGCACCGAAATGCCCAGGTCGATATCCACATAGCGGTCTTCGGCGACCGTCGAACAGACGATGATGAACGCGTTGGGTTCCGTGCCCGGCAGGGGCAGATGCAGCGCAGGCAGGGCGCCGCCCAAACGGATGTGGGGCAGCACGGCGGCCGCCTCGTCGGCCAGCACCGGGCGGAACCGCAGCACCTGCTGGTTGCGGGCCGAGGGGATGCTGGTGTTCACCTCGATGATCTTACGGAGCTGGTCGGCCCGCACCTCGAAATGCGTGTCGTAGCCTCTGTGGCTGCGGTTTTTCCGCAACAGTCGGCTCAGCGTCGCGTATGTTCGGTGCTGCGCCTGGCTTGCGGCCGGACGTGCCCGGTATTCTTCCATCTTCTTTTCCAGATAGTTGTCCGCCATGAATCGATGTTTTGCGTTATCTCCAGCAAAATGCCCCCGGCGTGATTCCCACGCCGAACCGGTCGAGCAGCTCGCCCGCAGCCGAGTAGCGCAGCACCACGCCGTTTTGCACGTAGTCGATCGCGTCGGCGACATAGATATCGCCATTTACGGGATTGATCGTCAGACTATAACAAAGTGTTCCTGCCGTTTCGAGAAACGGATGTGCCGGCATGCTCTCGGCCGTGACGTCCATGCGCCACACCGAGTCGTCGAGCCAGTAGATTTTGTCTTTCGGGCCATTGAGTTGCAGCTCCGAGGGGTGGGCGCCGAACGGGAATTCGAATCGCTGCTCGATAGCGAATGTTTCGGCGTCGATGCGGTAGAGCGCAGGGGCTTCGTAACCGTAGGGCGAACCCTCGTAGCCGCCGTCGGTGACCGTCCACAGCTTGCCGTTGCTATCCAGCACCAGCGATGCGGGCTGAATGCCGACGACCAATTCGCCGACCACTTCGTCGGTCTCGGTGTCGATCTTCAGAATGCGGTTCTGGTACGACCAGCAGTTCGTGAAGACATATTTGCCATATCCTACCATTTGCTCGGTCGAGCCGCTTTCGTAGTCCATGCCGGTCTCTATGTAGCCCGTAATTTCATAGCTTTCGGGATCGACGATGCAGATGCGCGGATCCCAAATTTGGGTGACATAGGCTTTTCTGTCGCTCAAGAAGTGGATGCAGCGCGGCGAGGTGAAGCCCGTGATTCGGCCCGCTTCCCGGAACGTATTGGGGTCGATGGCGAAGATCACGCCCGAATTGTTCACCACGATCCAGCCCAGTCCGCCGTGCAGGGTCATCGAATGGGCTACGTCGCCTAATTTCTGGGCGTTGGCCCGGGCGAATACTTCGTTCTCCACATGTTTCCGCTCCGGGTCGTAGTAGGAGAGCGACGCATTGCCATACATGAAGTTGCCCTCGTTGGCGATGAACAGCCCGCGTCCCGTGACGACCGATCCGTCGCCGAAATCGCCGCCCAGATCGAACCGCTCTTCGATCATCGGGCCATAGCTCATACAAGAGACAAGCAGCCAGGAAATAGCAAGTGTTATATAAAGTCGTTTCATCCAGCCGGAATCTTCATTGCCGCACTGCAAATATTAAAGAAAAAGTCCCGAAAGATCGACTTCCGGGACTGCTCGAATTTGCTTCGACAAGTTGCGGTGCGTAGGGGACTCGAACCCCTGACCCCGTGCGTGACAGGCACGTATTCTAACCAGCTGAACTAACGCACCGTTTGCTGATTGCGAATGCAAAGGTAGTACAAATTTCGGTATCTGCAAATAAATTTCTTACTTTTTGAAGAAAGAAAATTGTACGCTACCGTAACTTCTTAATTGCCAGAATGCAGAATTCGACGAGAAATCGGCCTTTCTGGAGTGCTCGAAAATCAGCACGCCGCCCTCGCGCAGCAGCCCGTTGTCGAGTACCGCGTCGATGATCCGTTCGCTGCCCTCCAGGTCGTAGGGGGCGTCCGAAAATACTATGTCGAACTGCTTCGCACAGTTTTTCACATAGAGAAACGCATTCGCCTTGACCGGGTAGAAATTTTCGATCCCCAACTGCTCGGCCGTGCGACGGATGAAACTGTAGTGCACCGGATTGATCTCCACCGACGTGACGCTGCGGGCGCCCCGCGAGGCGAATTCGTAGCCGATCGATCCCGTGCCGGCAAACAGATCGAGCACGTCGCACTGCTCGAAATCCACGATGTTGTCCAGTACGTTGAACAGATTCTCCTTGGCGAAATCCGTCGTCGGCCGTGCCCGCAGATTGCGCGGCGGGTCGATCGCACGCCCCTTGTATTTGCCGCTTACGATTCGCATACGACCTGCTTGAAGCGTTTGCCGATCGACTTGCGCAGTTCGGCGGTGCGTGCGTCGGCCAAATGCAGGATCATCCGGTCGAGCGGGAATACGCCTGCCAGCCGTTCGATGAAATAGAGGATGTCGGCTTCGTGGGGCACTCCAATCGCTTCGGCCATGCGCAGCGACCGGTCGAACACCTTTATATATAAGACGCTCGCTTTGTGGCAGAGCCACAGCGTCGGCCGCCCTTGCGTCGGCCCGGCGAGCAGCGGGGCGGTGAATTCCGCCCGGTCGCCCATGCGTTCGCGGATCGACTGCAGGATGTTTTCGTTGATCGCCATCACGGCAACGGCCTCCGTTTCCGAATCGAGTCGGACGGGGCGGCTCCACACGGCTGTCTGGCCCTCCGTGCAGGCTAATCCGGCCGCCGCCAGCAGCTCCGCCGCCGCTTCGGGGACGAACAATTCGCCCGGCACGAGCATGGTCTGCGCCGTGATGACTTCCACTTCCACACGCTCCGCCTCGGGTGCGACGTCGTCCAGCGCCGGAACCGAAAAAGAGTGTCCATCCAACGACTGCTGAATGGACACCTTGTCGACATGGCGGGGAGTGCTACTCCCAGTTGCCTGCTTCATTGTTGCCCGCTTCCATCGATCCGAACTTCACGCCGGGGTAGCGGTTGAAGTTGTTCACCTCGTCGTCGATCAGATTGATGAGTTCCTGACGGTAATTGATCGTGTCCATGAACATCTTGTAGGGAGCGCGGCATTCCACCACGGGGATCACCACTTTCGACTCCGTCGTGATGATGCCTGCCTCCATGATATACTGGGCTTTCTCACCCGTGCCGGGAATGTAGCGCAGCTGGGCCACATCCTCCTTGTCCAGCACTTTCGGGGCGAAGATCGTGTCGATGACGGCCACCTTGAACTTCTCCACGTTTTTCTTGCCGGCCTTCTTCAGCTGGGCCATGCCCACCGAGTCGTCTTCGTCGACGATCTTGCGCTCCAGCTCCAGCGTATCGGTGAGGATGAATGCGGCCAGCGAGTCGAAATCGCCGGTGAAGCGCTGGTACTTCGATTTGAACGCACGCTGTGCGGTGCGGATGTCCTTGATGCGCTCGATCACCTGCGCCTTGCGGGTCTTCAGTTCGTTTTCGAACCGGATCGGGGTCGAAATCTGATCGTAGATCACGTACACCAGCGCCACGATGACGAGGGCGAGAACGATTTGGATGATTTTTTTCATTTTTTAATTCAAGTATTTGTTACTAATTTTGTCCGACAATAAAACGATGATGTTCAGCACACGTATCGCGTCCCAAATTTACGCTAAAATTTGTTTCGAAACAACTCCCGGGCAAAAAAAAATCGTAGAAAAATTATCCGAATACCTTGCCGACGAGGATTTTTCGCGCATTTTCGTGCTGAACGGGTATGCCGGCACCGGTAAAACCACGCTCATCGCGGCCCTGGTCGCCGCGCTCAAGGAGTCGGGCATCAAGACCGTGCTGCTCGCACCCACGGGCCGGGCCGCCAAGGTACTGGCGCGCTATGCGCACGAAAAGGCCCTGACGATCCACAAGCGCATCTACCGCCAGCAGACCAATGCCGACTACGAATCGAAATATTCGCTCAACGTCAACTCCGAGCGCGACGCCGTGTTCATCGTCGACGAGGCGTCGATGCTCTCCGACCGTACGGCCGACGGGGCGTTTTTCGGCAGCGGGTCGCTGCTCGAAGACCTGGTGCAGTATGTCCGCAACGGGCGGGCCTGCCGGTTGATCCTCGTCGGCGACAACGCCCAGCTGCCGCCCGTGGGCAGCGACTCCAGCCCTGCGCTCGATCCGGCGGCATTGTACCCCTATGGCAGCGTCATCTACAATACTTTGGACGAGGTGGTACGCCAGCAGGCCGAGTCGGGCATTCTCTTCAATGCTACCTTGGTGCGGTGCATGCTCGAAAACGATATTCTCGACATCCCTCGCTTCCGGATGGATTTTCCCGACATCGAGGCGGTCGAGGGCGGCGAGTTTCTCGAAAAACTGCAGGACTGTTACGCCCTCTACGGCCGCGACGAGACGATCGTCATCACCCGCTCGAACAAGCGCGCCAACCGCTACAACGAGGGCATCCGCCGCAATGTGCTCTACGCCGAGGAGGAGATCGAGAGCGGCGACATGCTCATGGTCGTCAAGAACAACTATTTCTTCGCGCAGGGCGACGAATGCCCCATGAGCTTCATCGCCAACGGCGACGTCGCACGCCTGCGGCGCATCCGGCGCTTCGAGGACTTCTACGGCTTCCGCTTCGCCGACGCCGTGCTCGAATTTCCCGACTACGACGACACGGAGCTGCCCTGCAAAATCCTGCTCGACACGCTCGCGTCCGAATCGCCGTCGCTCACGCGCGAGGAGTCGCAGCGGCTTTTCTGCGAGGTGGAGAAGGACTATGAAGAGATCAAGAGCAAGATCAAACGTTTCAAGGAGATTCGCGAAAATCCCCATTTCAACGCCCTGCAAGTCAAATTTTCCTACGCTATTACTTGCCACAAGGCGCAGGGCGGCCAATGGAAAGCCGTCTTCGTCGACCGTTGTCTCTTCGGCGATGAACCCATGACGCGCGACATGCTCCGCTGGCTCTACACGGCCCTCACCCGCGCCACCGAGAAACTCTATTTGGTCAATTTCGACGAACAGTTTTTCGAGTAACTATTGCCTATTTCATTTTCAGAAATAAAAAGATAGCGGGAATCCTTTTCGGGTTTCCCGCTTCTTCAGCATTATTTTATTTTCCTACTTACTTAATACCACCTGCTAAATCTCTAACAAGACTTGTTATAAAATTCTGCAAACAATGCATCTTTTGATAGATAGCCGATGTACAAAACTCTGATGATATTGTGCAATCTTCATCCCAAACCAATAAGCGAGCTATGCCGTTAGCTATTGCCATATAACATCTAAAAGATTGTACACTGCCTTGCGATGTATTGAATTTATAAAATATGCTTTCTTCGGGACTTTTTTCAAAAGGATAGTTTTTTTCTTCGATAAAAGCATCGAATAAATCAGGGGTTATAGTTACAGGTTTAAGTTCATCTATTGCAACTTTTTCCCGGACCCCTCCATTATTCGGACACCACATAATTTCCTCTTCGTTTAAGATAGCGACGACTTGCCCGATTTCTCCATTGTATTTTACATAGTTTCCAATGGACAACTCCTCTTTTAAAATTTTCTTTTCCATGTTTTTTGATTTTAATTGATTAAAAGGTTTATTCAAACTCCATTTCGTTGATATTTGTGAAGCAATTCCAGCTTTCGGCTGCCCGATAATCTTTGGCACAGCCTGTCGGAACATACAAGGTGATTTTTTCAGTATTAATCGCGACGAAACCTATTGGGACACTTGGTGGAACGGTAGCCTTGCAATAGATACTTGTCAGGTTGCTGCAGAAGAATGCGCCGTGTCCGATCGACGTTACGCTATCGGGAATCGTGATGCTCGTTAGGCTGTTGCAATCCTGGAATGCGTAGCGCCCGATCTCCGTCACACCGTCGGAAATCGTGATGCTTGTCAGGCTGCTGCAACCGGAGAATGCCCAGTCCCCGATCGACGTCACACTTTTGCCAATCGTTACACTTGTCAGGCCGCTGCAAGCATCGAATGCGTTGCTCCCGATCGTTGTCACGCTGTCGGGAATCGTTACGCTTGTCAGGCTGCTGCAACCCCAGAATGCACCGCTCCCAATTGACGTTACGCTGTCGGGAATGACCAACTCGGTTACCAATTCGTCATTCAAATACAAGTTATGAGCATAGCCAAGAGGATTAGAACTAGTCCAATAGAATTCTATCGCACACCATTTTGCTATATCGGTAATATATACCCCTGTTAGGCTATTGCAATCGATGAATGCGTAGGCCTCAATCAACGTCACACTGTCAGGGATAGTTATGCTTGTCAGGTTGCTGCAACCCCTGAATGAGGAGTTCCTGATAGTTTTCAGTGTCAGCGGTAGTTTGATGGAGGTCAAAGATGTTTTTTCATAGAATGATAGTACAGGAAACGCCGTCAAATTCACATGTTCCATGTCGAGAACTGCGAGATTGGGGAGTTTTTCTAAAGTTGCAATATCCTTGTCGTTCAGATTGCCGATAACGGTCAACTCGGTAATTGTCGTTTTATCGTAGTCGGCCAGTAGTTTCGACAGGGTGCCCGGAGTTTTGACCTCGACTGTTTTACCGTCGAAAGATGCTTTAAGTTTAATTGTAACGGCTATCGCAGCCATAATGGTCTGCGAGCCGTCCGACACGGTGATAATTACACGATTATCGGTCGACGGTATTTTGGCCGTGATTTTTATAGTTCCTTCCGTTGCCGAAGTCTGCGTTATATAGAACTCATAGGCATTGTCATTGTCGGGGTTCTGCATCTCGGCTTTCACCACGGTGTTGTCGCTGCCACCCGTAATGGTGTAATGGACGGTCTTGGTTTCATTGACATTGAACTCCAAAGAATTACCCTCGGCGAATGTAATGGCGAGTGGTTCAGGTACAACGACTGGATCGGGCGGAACGGGGATTTCGACGCCGTCGTGCTTGCTGCACGACGAGAACGCTGCCGCAGCGAATAGTGAGGCTAAAAAAAAGTAGTTTTTCATAGCAATATAAATTTGAGTTTTTGAGTTCAAATTCTATTGCCGTATCGACTCCTGTGCGGCGGGGTAGTTATAAAAACAGAAAGTGTGGAGCCGATTTTCGTTTATCTCAAAGAAGGTTCTGACAAAACCCAAACAAAAATAAACGATGCAATACCCCACACTTGGATAGATATGGAGTATCTCGGTGCGTAGAGACGCACCTTGTCCATAGTCTATACAAGAAATGAGTGCTGTTCGTCGTCCTTTTGTTTGTTGAAAATTGTCAGATTTTCTTTGAAGGACAGTGCGAAAACACTTTCAAAATATGTCTGCTTCAGGCAAAAGCCGTCAGCACTGCAAAAATAGAAAATATTTCTCCGACGAACAAACACTCTGCGGGATATTGCGGGCAAAAATCCGCATTATCTTTCGATTGCCGCTTGCCTTTTATTTCGACTTTGCATCTTTGGCTGGCGCCGAAGATACTCTCGCTCGGCAAAAAAATCGAATGAATTCGTTTTTTGCTCTCGGCTTATTCGTATCTTTGGCTTCGCCGAAGATACTCGGCCTCGGCAATGCTCAAATAAATT
>CAYSJF010000031.1:0-17509 GCA_964431265.1 uncultured Alistipes sp.
TGGCTTTCATGAACTCGATGCTCATCAAGCACCGCCAGTACGACAAGCACGAGGGGGTGCGGATCACGATCCCCCGTTCGGTGGTGATCGCCACCGACTATTTCGACGAGTTCATGGCCCTCAACGGGTTGGAATACATCGTTTCGCAGGAGTTCACCGACGAGGAGATTCTCTCGGAGTTCGTCACCTCGACCGTTCCGGCACAGCTGCAGGAGGAGCTGAAAGCCTACATCCGCACCGTGCGCAAGCCGCTGGCCGTGCGTTCGTCGTCGAAGCTGGAGGACTCGCACTACCAGCCTTTCGCAGGCATCTACTCGACCTATATGATCCCCTATGCCGAGAACGAAGACCAGATGCTGCGCCTGGTGCTGCGCGCCGTGAAAAGCGTCTATGCCTCGGTCTACTTCGCGGCGTCGCGGGCCTATATCCAAACCTCGCAGAACCTCATTTCGGAGGAGAAGATGGCGGTCATCATCCAGGAGGTGTGCGGCACGGAGGAGAACGGGCTGTTCTTCCCCACGTTCTCGGGCGTGGCGCGCTCGATCAACTGCTACCCTATAGGCGACGAACGCCCCGACGACGGCATCTGCAACGTGGCCATGGGTTTGGGCAAGCTGGTGGTCGACGGCGGCCGCACGCTGCGCTTCTCGCCCCGCCACCCGCACAAGGTGCTGCAAACCTCGACGCCCGAACTGGCCCTGCGCGACACGCAGACCGAGATTCTGGCGCTGAGCCTGCGGCCCGAGGAATTCCGCACGTCGATAGACGACGGAGTCAACCTGCGCAAACTCAATCTCTCGGAGGTGGGCGAATACCGCAATGCGCGCCATGTCGCCTCGGTGTGGGATCGCGAAAACGAACGCATCTCCGACAGCCCCTACGACAAGGGACGCAAAATCATAACATTCAACAATATACTGAAGTACAACACGTTCCCTCTGGCCGAAATCGTCGCCGACATCCTCCGAATGGGCGCCGAGGAGATGCGCTGCCCGGTGGAGGTGGAGTTCGCGGTGGACATGGATGTTGCGTCGGGCCGGCAAAAACTCTTCAACCTGCTGCAAATCCGTCCGATCATCGACAACCAGGACAACCGCTCGATCGAGTGGGACAAGGTGGATGTCGCCGAGGCGCTGATCTATGGCGAAAGCGCGCTGGGCATCGGACAAATGTCCGACATCGCCGATATCGTGTATGTGAAGACCGAAGCCTTCAACTCGCTGTCGACCGAGAAGATCGCCGACGAGCTGCTGGCGCTCAACGCCCGCATGCGCGACGAGCGGCGTCCCTACATCCTGGTGGGGCCGGGGCGCTGGGGGTCGTCGGATCCCTATCTGGGGGTGCCGGTCAAGTGGACGCATATCTCCGAAGCCAAGGCGATCGTGGAGTGCGGCATCGAGCAGTTCGACGTCGAACCCTCGCAGGGCACGCACTTCTTCCAGAATGTCACGTCGCTCGGCGTGGGCTACCTGACGATCAATCCGTTCCGCGGCGACGGCATCTTCCGCCAGGACAAGCTCGACGCCCGCGAAGCGGTCTACGAAGGCACCTACCTGCGTGCCGTGAGGTTCGACCGTCCGCTGTGGGTCTGCATCGACGGACGGGCCGACAAAGGAATAGTCAAAGAGTGAAAGGTGAAAGGTGAAAAGCGAATGTCGCGATCGAACTAAAACAGAACCATTTACGGTTTGTGCCGAGAGCAAGCCATGATGGCAAGCCAAGTGCACGGCCAAGGGTTTTCGGGCATTGCCGAGACGAGTCCGAAAATTTTTCGGCAGGAGATTACAATCTATAAGAATAATCTTTATATTTGTAATAGATAAAAACCTTAAAACGCATATCATTATGAATGTAAACAAATTGATGACCGAACTCGAGCGGAAGCATCCCGGCGAAAGCGAATATCTGCAGGCCGTGCGCGAAGTGCTCATGACCGTCGAGGAGACCTACAACCAGCACCCCGAATTCGAGGCCAACCGCATCGCGGAGCGCATCGTGGAACCCGACCGCAGCTTCACGTTCAAGGTCGTCTGGGTCGACGATCAGGGCGAGGTGCAGGTCAACACCGGCTACCGCTTCCAGTTCAACAACGCCATCGGCCCCTACAAGGGCGGCTTGCGCTTCCATCCCTCGGTGAACCCCTCGATCCTGAAGTTCCTGGGCTTCGAGCAGATTTTCAAGAATGCGCTCACCACGCTGCCCATGGGCGGCGCCAAGGGCGGTTCGGACTTCAACCCCAAAGGCAAGTCGGATCGTGAGGTGATGCGCTTCTGCCAAGCCTTCATGACCGAGCTATGGCGCCACATCGGCCCCGAGACCGACGTGCCGGCAGGCGATATCGGCGTGGGCGGCCGCGAAATCGGCTACCTCTACGGCATGTACCGCAAGCTGGCGCGCGAGAACACGGGCGTATTGACGGGCAAGGGCATGACCTACGGCGGTTCGCTCATCCGTCCCGAGGCTACGGGCTTCGGTGCCGTCTACTTCCTGCGCCAGATGCTCGAAAAAGCCGGCATGGAGATCAAGGGCCAGACGATCGCCATTTCGGGCTTCGGCAACGTGGCCTGGGGTGCGGCGACCAAGGCTACGGAGCTGGGCGCCAAGGTGGTGACGATCTCCGGCCCCGACGGCTACATCTACGATCCGGAAGGTCTCGATGCCGAGAAGATCGCCTACATGCTGGAGCTGCGCGCATCGAACAACGACGTCGTGGCGCCCTATGCCGACAAGTTCCCGGGTTCGAAGTTCGTCGCGGGCCGCAAGCCGTGGGAGGTGAAAGTCGACATCGCCATGCCTTGCGCCACGCAGAACGAGCTGGACGGCGACGATGCCAAGCAGCTGCTGGCCAACGGCGTGAAGATCGTGGCCGAGGTCTCGAACATGGGCTGCCGCCCCGAGGCGATCGACGCGTTCATCGCGGCGAAGATTCCCTATGGCCCGGGCAAGGCCGTGAATGCCGGCGGCGTGGCTACGTCGGGTTTGGAGATGACGCAGAACTCCCAGAAGCTCAACTGGACGGCCGAGGAGGTCGACGCCAAGCTGCATCAGATCATGTCGTCGATCCACGGCGCCTGCCTCGAATACGGCACCGAGCACGACGGCTACATCAACTACATGAAAGGCGCCAACATCGCCGGCTTCATGAAGGTCGCCAAGTCGATGGTCGAGCAGGGCATCCTGTAACCGACCCCTTATCCTAAAACGAAACACCCGGCCGAAACGCGGCCGGGTGTTTTTTGTCGGACATCCCTCAAAAGAGCGTACAGACCTCCATACCGACCGTCAGCCGGTGGAGCCACTCCCCGGAGCACGGCAGCACGGGCGACACTACATCGTAATCGGCCGCGAAGCGTACGCCGAAGTTCGCCGCGACGACAAAAGTCATCGAAAATCCGGTGCCGATCGATGCGCCGCATAACCGTTGCGCAATTCACGGAAATCGCGGTCGCAGAAGCAAGCGATAGCTTGATTATGCCGAGCTATATCTATCGCCTCAAGGCCCTTACCGCTTCGCCGCCGAGGGCGAGCAACGAAGTGGCCCCGACAACGATCGTCCACTCCCGGAGCGAGAGGGGCACGGTGCGGAAGACTTCGCCGCCCAGCTCGACGATGAGCAACTGCCCGACGCCGATAGCGAGCAGAATCAGGAAAAATTCGCGGCAGCCTTTCACCGAGGCGAAGACCGAACGGCGCGTTTCGAATCCTCGGGCGTTGAACATGTTCCAGAACTGCATGAAGACGAACGTCGAGAAGAAGATCGTCAGCTGCCGCACCGAGAGTTCGGCGCCGCCCCGGCTCCAGCACGCCAGCATGCCCAGCAGCACGGCGATCATGAAACCGCCGCAGACGAAGATCGTGCGCGCCATGGCGGGTGTGATGATGAATTCGTCGCGCGGCCGCGGCTTGTCGTTCATCACTTCGGGACGCGGCGGCAGCGAAGCCATGGCCATGGCGGCGAAGGTGTCCATGATGATGTTGACCCACAGAATCTGCACCACCGTGAGGGGCATTTCGGTGCCGAAGATCGCTCCGCAGAGACAGATGACGATCGCCGCGAAATTGATGGTCAGCTGGAACAGCACGAAACGCTGGATGTTGCGGTAGAGCGAGCGGCCCCACATGACAGCCGTGGCGATCGACGAAAACGAATCGTCGAGCAGCGTGATGTCCGACGCCTCCTTGGCTACCGAGGTGCCCGAACCCATGGAAAGGCCCACATTGGCGAAGTTGAGCGCCGGAGCGTCGTTGGTGCCGTCGCCCGTGACGGCCACGACCTCGCCGCACTGCTGCAAAAGACGCACTAAACGCTGTTTGTCGAGCGGCCGGGCGCGGGAAAGTATCTTGAGGTCTTGCACACGCACGAGAAGTTCTTCGTCGCTCGCCGCGGCGAACTCCGTGCCGGTCATGCGGTTGCGATCGCCGTCGACGGCATCGTCCCACAAGCCGATCTGCCGGGCGATCTCGCATGCCGTGGCCGCAGTGTCGCCCGTGACGATCTTGACGCCGATCCCGGCATCGAGACAGCGCCGCACGGCGGCCGGTACGTCGTCGCGCACCGGGTCGGCAATGGCGGCAACGGCCGAAAAGCTCAATCCGCCCCGGGCCACAGCCTCGCAACAGGTCGCGGCATCGGTTTCGGCCCAGGCGACGGCCAGTGTACGCATGGCGCGGTTCTGAAAACCGGCCAGCAATTCGGCCGCATGCTCCTCCCGACCGTCGGCGGCACAAAAATTCCGTATGATTTCCGGTGCCCCCTTGACGCACACGATCCGCCGCCCCGAAACACCGCTGCGGATAATCGTAGCCATATATTTGTGCTCGGTGGAAAAGGTGAGCCGG
Source organism: uncultured Alistipes sp. (assembly GCA_964431265.1). GTDB lineage: Bacteria > Bacteroidota > Bacteroidia > Bacteroidales > Rikenellaceae > Alistipes. The sequence goes on from CAYSJF010000031.1 coordinate 4,840, forward strand.
TCGACGATCTCCGCCCCGGCACGCAGCGATTCATAGGTGAACCCGTGCTCCTGCAGCCACAAAAGCAGCGCCCCTTCCGTGGGATTGCCGAGGATGCGCCCCTCGGCGTCGAGAAAGGCGGTGGAATTGGCGGCCACGATCTCGGCGAAATCGCGTTCCGGCAAAGCATCGTAACGCACCAGTTCCTGCACTCGCATGCGATTCTGCGTCAAAGTGCCGGTCTTGTCGGTGCAGATCACCGTCACGGCGCCCATGGTCTCGCAGGCGTGCATCTTGCGCACCAGATTATCGGTCTTCAGCATCCTGCGCATGGACATGGCCAGCGACAGGGTGATGCTCATGGGCAAGCCCTCGGGTACAGCCATGACGATGATGGCCACCGACACCATGAACAACTGCAGGATGCGCTGCGAAACGTCGAGCCACCCCTGCTGTAGCAAGTCGCTCGCGAAAATCGCCTTGCCCAGCATGATACAGAAGATCGCCGCGGCGAGCGCGATGCCCACGCGTCCAATCAGCCGAGAAAGGCGCGTCAGCTGCCGGTCGAGGGGAGTAGGTTCCTGGCACATGATCGTGGCCTGCTCGGTGACGCGCCCGGCTTCGGTGGCATCGCCGACCGCCGTGACGACCATGCGACCGTAGCCGTCGGCCACGGTCGTGCCGCGCAGCACGAAATCGGAGGGATAGGCGGCTTCGGAGTCGAAATGCGCCGGATCGACGCTCTTGTCGGTCTCGGGTTCGCCCGTGAGGGTCGATTCGTCGATCTTCAGCGACACGGCCTCGACCAGCCGGCCGTCGGCCGGCACGGTCTCGCCGCTCTCGATGACGACCAGATCGCCCACGACAACCTCGCAGCGCGGAATCGAGCGCATAGCGCCTCCGCGCATGACCTTGACGGGCACGTCGTCGTCGATGCGGTTCAGGCGCCGGAACCGCCGCTGCGCGTCCCACTCGAAGAAGAACCCGACGCAGGTGGCCAACAAAATGGCCGAAACGATGCCGACGGCCTCGGTGAAGTCGCGGTGGACGAACCCGATCGCGAGCGACAGCACGGCGGCGACCAGCAACACGCGGATGATCGGATCGCGGAACTTGTCGGCCAGCAACCGCCAGGGCGACTCCTCGCGCGCGGGCGTAAGGATATTGGTGCCGTGAAGCCGCCGGCTCTCGACGACCTCCTCGGACGAAAGACCGGCAGGATCGAAACGGATCATAGGGACGACCGACGTTACGCAATCAATAGTTTTTCAGTGAGAAACGCCGCATCGAGGCATCCAGCCGCACGGCGATGAAGAGCATGATCGTAAAAGCGATCAACGACGAACCGCCATAACTGATGTAGGGCAGCGGAATGCCCATGACGGGCATCAACCCGATGGTCATGCCGACGTTGACCAACACGTGGAACAGCAAAATGGAGGCCACGCAATAGCAATAGATTCGCCCGAAAGGCTCCTGCTGCAACTCGCCCATGTGCATCAGCCGCAGGATCAGCAGACACAGCAGCAGCAGTACGGTGATCGCCCCGACGAAGCCCCAGTCCTCGCCTATGGTGCAGAATATGAAGTCGGTATGTCGCTCGGGCACGAATCCGTACTTGATCTGCGTACCCTGCAGAAAGCCCTTGCCGAACAGACCGCCCGACCCGATAGCGATTTTCGACTGGTTGACGTTGTAGTCGATGCCGCGCGGGTCGCTGATGATGCCCAGGAAGCTGAGGATGCGGTTCTGCTGGTGGGGCCGGAGCACGTTCTCGAAGATATAGCCCGTGGTGGACAAAAACAGCAGCACGCCGACGAACAGCCCCATGGGGATGAAAATATTGCGCAGGTTGACGCGATCGGCATAGATGCCGACGCCGACCAGCGACAACAGCGTGACGGTCAGCAAGGCGCCATAGAGCGAGAGCACCCCGGGCGCGATGAAGTGCATGACCGCGCACAGCAGAATGGCGGCCAAAGCCAGGGCGGCCATATAGATGATCCGCGACCGCCACATCCCGTTCATCATAGCTTCGGAGCAGGTGCAGAGGACGATCAGCAAGATGAGCAGCAGCATGGGCGAGAGCATGAACGACGCGATGAACAATGTGGCGACGAGTACCACGGGGATGCAGAGCCACTTGTTCAGCCCCTCGCGGTAGAGCACGAAGAGGAACGAGCACAGCACGATGCCCGAACCGGTGTCGTTCTGCAGAATGATGATCATCAACGGTGCGCAGATCACCATGCCCACCTTCAGCAGATCGCGCGGCCGGTTGATCGAAAAGGTGTAGGCGCTCATCACGCGGGCCATGGCCAGAGCGGTGGCGATCTTGACGAACTCGGCGGGCTGCACGCGGAACGATCCGAACTCGAACCACGCCTTGGCGCCATTGACCTCCTTGCCCAGTACCAAAGCGGCCAGCAGCATGCACAGACCGGCGGCATAGGCCGGGTAGGCCAGCATGTGGTAGAACCGCTTGTCGAGCAGCAGCACGACCAGCGCGGCGACCCACGCCACCCCGATCCAGAGGAGCTGCTTCATGTAGAAGTGCGAGAAGGCGAAAACATTGGCCGTATTCTCCTTGTACGAAGCCGCCGTGATCGAAACGGCGCCTGCGACGACGATCAGCACGTAGAGGAGGATCGTCCACAGATCAACCCGCTCGGAGAGTCCGGTATAGCGATTAGCGGTCATAGAAAGGATAGTGGATGTTCATGTTTTTGACATACTCCAGCAACTCGGGCCGCTGAATGGTGTCGGTCAGATAGAACTCCTCCAGCAGGCTGGCGATCGGCAGGGCGGCCGAGGCGCCGAAGCCGCCGTTCTCGACATAGACCGAAATGGCGATGCGCGGGTTGTTCCGCGGTGCGAACGACAGGAATGTGGAGTGATCCTTGCCGTGGGGATTCTGGGCCGTACCCGTCTTGCCGCAGACGTCGAGACCTTCGAGGTAGGCGGAGGTAGAGGTGCCGTCGACATGCACGCCCCGCCACATGCCCTCGACGATCGGCTCGAAATGGCGCGGTTCGACCATGGTATAGTGGCGCTCGTAGAAACGCCGGTCGAGCGAATCGCGCCCCTCGATGCGCTTGACGATGTGGGGAATGTAGTAGTAGCCGCGATTGGCGACGATGGCGGCCAGGTTGGCCAACTGCAAAGGCGTGCAGCCCAGCTCGCCCTGACCGATCGAGAGCGAGAGCACGGTGAGCGAATTCCAGCTGCCGCGGTAGCGCCGGTCGTAGTAATCGGCATCGGGGATGTAGCCGCTGCCCTCGTCGAGGAAGTCAGAACCGAGCTTGCGGCCGAAACCGAAGCTCTCGACATACTCTTTCCACGCGGCGAAGCCCTCCCTGACACCGTCGTACTTGGGGTTGTCGAGGATGTCGCGGAAGACGTAACAGAAATAGGCATTGCACGAAGTGGCCACCGCGAAACGCAGATCGATGGGCGAAGCATGATAGTGGCACGCCATTTTCATGCGGCCGGCCTGGTAACCCATGTGGCAGGCATGCAGATCGGAGGGGCGCAACACCCCCTCCTGCAGTCCGATGAGGCCCTGCACCAACTTGAACGTGGAACCCGGAGGATACTTGGCCTTGACGGCGCGGTTGAACAGCGGGCCGCGCTTGTTGCCCAGCATCTTCATGTAGTTGTTGCCGCGCTCGCGCCCCACCAGTTCGTCGGGATCGTAGGTGGGCGACGACACCATCATGAGGATTTCGCCCGTCGACGGCTCGATCGCCACGGCGGCGCCGACCTTGCCCTCCATCAGCTCCTCGCCCAGCAGCTGCAGGCGGGAGTCGATCGTGCTGACCAGATACTGCCCCGGCTCGGGCAGCGAGTCGAAGAAACCGTCCATGTAGGAACCCTTGATCGCGCCGTGGGTGTCGACTTCCTGTATCGAGACGCCCTTGCGTCCCTTGAGTACCGGTTCGTAGGCCGACTCGACGCCGCTCAGGCCCACGTAGTCGCCGACCTGGTAGTCGGGGTGATACTTCAGATAGTTGGGCGTGACCTCGCTCACGAAACCCAGCAGATTGCCGCCCACATGATTGGGATAGCGCCGCACGGTGCGGTAAACCGTGTAGAAACCGCGGAAATTGCACTCGTCGAACCGCAGCTTGTCCTCCTTGGAGATGTAGTTGGCCACCACGCGGGGCGCCTGGGGCCGCATGCGGGCATTGGCCAGCTCGCGTTCGAGCCGTTTGCGCGAAAGGCCCAAGACCTCGCACATGCGCAGGGTGTCGAACCCGCGCTTGCCGATCTCGCTGTAGATGACCATCAGGTCGTAGCACTCGCGGCTCTGCACCAGATACTCGCCGTTGCGGTCGAGTACCTCGCCGCGGGGCGGATACTCCACCACGTGCCGCAGCACGTTGGCCTTGGCCATCTCCTCGTAGCGGGCGTCGTAGAGCTGCAGCCACGCCACGCGTCCGGCGAGGACGACGAAGACGGCGACGACCACGCATTGCAACACCCGCATGCGGATGTGTCCGGCATACGAGTCGCTCATAGACGGGCGATGATTTTGGCGGTGAAGATCCGGGCCGTCAGCCATACGCCGGCCACCGACACGGCGCTGCTGGCGATGATCCGCACCACGGTACGCAGCACGTGATCCCACGAAAGGGCCTCCAGCGAGAAGAAGACGATGTGATGCAGGACGACCAGGACGATGACGTAATCGAGGAAAACCCGATGTCCGAGCCGCTCTGGCGAAGGCACGCCGCCCTCGCGCAGGTCGTCGTGCCGATACAACACGTTGAGGATCGCCGGCCGCACGAAAGCGATGAACAGTGTGGCGATGGTGTTGATGCCGGCGGCGCCCATCGTCGAATCGATGGTCGCACCCAAGGCCAGCCCGGCGACGAGCAGCACCACGGGCGGGGTCTCCAACGGCAGCAGCACGATGAAAGCCACGTAGACCAACGGATTGAGGTAGATGCTCACGGACAGGTTGTCGAACAGAAAAATCTGGAACAGCACCGTGCCCAAGAAAAGCAGGAGATATGTGAAAAAGCGATACATCTGCCTATTTTTTCTGCAAATATTGTTCGACGCCCTCGCCGTGCTCCAACTCCTGCAGCTGGTTGAAGTCGCGGTTCTCCACCAGAATGACATCCGTCAACCGGGCGAAGTCGGCCGCCAACCGTATGCGGACGGTATAGGCGGTACGGGTCTCGTTCATGGTGGCGCTTTCGACCCACCCGATCAAGACGTTCTCGGGGAAGAAATGCGAAAAGCCGGTCGTCACGACCTCCTGCCCCAACATCGGCTCGGCATACTTGGACAGCTCGGCGAAAATCGCCTCATGCGGATCGCCCCCGTCCCAAAGCACCGATCCGAAATGCTCGGCGCCGGCCAGCTTGCCGCTGGCGCGGAACGCCGTGTTGAGCACCGGCATGGCCACGGCATAGCGCTCGGTGCAGTCGACGACATAGCCCACCATGGCGCCGTCAGGCGTCAGCACGGCCATGTCGGGGATCACCCCGTCGTTGCGGCCGCGATTGATGGTGATGAAATTCTGCGTGCGGTTGATCGTGTTGGAGACCACGGCAGCGGTCATGACCCGGTATTTCGACTCGCCCAGGTCGGCCACGTAGCTTTGCAGGCGCGAGAGCGTCTCGGCCTCCTCGTACTGTGCCAGACGTTCTTCGAGCTGCGCGACCCGTTCGAGCAGCAGGCTGTTCTGCTCTTCGAGGCGGAAGTAGCGGCGCACGTCGGCCGCCGTACCGCGCAAGAAACCCAGCGCCCGGTTGGAATGAGCGAGCAGTCGGGCTTCGGTGTAGTAGGACGAGCGGGCGTAATAGTTGACGGCCAGCGCCTCCAACACCACGAAGAGCACCAGGACATAGATGCTGCGTATGAACTCGACGAGTTTGCGCAAAGCCCTACTTCATCAAGAACGAGAACCGGTTGATGTTCTTGAGGGCGATGCCCGTACCGCGTGCGATGGCCCGCAAGGGGTCTTCGGCGATGTGGAACGGGATGCCGGTCTTCTCGGTCAGGCGCTTGTCGAGGCCCTTGATCAGGGCGCCGCCGCCGGCCAGATAGATGCCGTTCTTGACAATATCGGCATACAGCTCGGGGGGCATGGATTCGAGCACCTTCATCAGAGCGGCGTCGATCTTGGTGAGCGACTTCTCCAAAGCATAGGCGATCTCGCTGTAGGAAAGCGAGACAGTCTGCGGCAGAGCCGTGAGCATGTTGGGGCCGGTGACCACGAAATCCTCCGGTTCGTCGTCCAGTTGCGAAACGGCGGCGCCGATCGAACACTTGATCGCCTCGGCCGTACGCTCGCCGATGCGGATGTTGTGCTGCTGGCGCACATAGCTCTGGATGTCGGTGGTGAAGACGTCGCCCGCCACGTTGACCGACTCCGAGCAGACGATGCCGCCCAGCGAGATGCAGGCGATCTCCGAAGTGCCGCCGCCGATGTCGATGACCATGTTGCCCTCGGGCGCCTCGACATCGAGTCCGGCACCCAGCGCAGCGGCCATGGGTTCGTAGATCATGTAGACCTCGCGGCCGCCGGCATGCTCGGCCGAATCGCGCACGGCGCGGATCTCGACGTTGGTCGAACCCGAGGGGATGCAGATGACCATGCGCAACGACGGGGCGAAGAGGCTGCCCGACGTCTTGACCTTCTTAATCATGCCCCGGAGCATCAGCTCCGTGGCGTTGAAGTCGGCGATCACGCCGTCTTTCAGGGGACGGATCGTCTTGATGTTGGGGTTGGTCTTCTCGTGCATGTTGCGGGCCTGCCGACCGATGGCCACCAGTTTGCCCGTGTGTACATCGAGCGCCACGATCGACGGCTCGTCGACGACCACCTTCCCGTTATAGATGATCAACGTGTTGGCCGTACCCAAGTCAATGGCCAACTCCTGCGTGAGTGAAAATATTCCCATTGTCGCCTTCCGGTAAATGTTTTACAAAAATATTGACATACACCGCCTTGCGTCCGCCGCGGCGCCCCTTTGTCCGACGCCGGAACCGAAAAGCGGATGTATCCGGACAAAGATAGCAAAAAGACGCCAATCTTTTTATATTTTTTTTAAGATTTTTTTACTTACTTTTGTAATGCAAAACCTCATCCTGCATGGAACACAAAATCGGAAAGGACGCCCGATGCGCCGTGATCGGCTACGGCAGTTGGGCCACGGCCATCGCGGGGCTGCTGGCCGCCAACCAGACGCGCGTGGGCTGGTACGTGCGCAATCCCGAAGTGCTGGAGGGGCTGCGCACCGAAGGGCGCAATCCGCGCTACCTGAACGACCTGGAGTTCGACCCCGAGCGGCTGGACGTATCGGACGACCTCGATCGGGTGGTACGCGAAGCCGACATTCTGGTACTGGCCACCCCCTCGGCCTACCTCAAGGATTTTCTGGCTCCCCTGACCGAGCCGCTCGACGACAAGTTCGTCGTCTCGGCGATCAAGGGCATCGTGCCCGGCGACTACAAGACCGTAGTGGAATATTTACACGACCATTATTCACTATCATACAAGCAGTTGGGCATCTTCACCGGCCCCTCGCACGCCGAAGAGGTGTCGCGCGGCAAGCTCACCTACCTGACCATGGCCTGCACCGATGCGGAGAACGCCCGGATGATCGGGCAGATGTTCGCGGCGCCCTACATCCGGTTGAGCTACTCGACCGACCTCTACGGCATCGAATATGCCTCGATTCTCAAGAACATCTATGCTCTGGCGGTGGGGATCGCCGTGGGGTTGGGCTACGGCGACAACTTTCTGGCGGTGCTGATCGCCAACAGCGCCGGCGAAATGAAGCGTTTTCTGGACGAGAGCTACCCCGCCGGCCGGGAGACGCTCGTGTCGGCCTACACGGGCGACCTGCTGGTAACCTGCTACTCGGTCTACAGCCGCAACCGCCGGCTGGGGTTGCTGATCGGACACGGATGCACCGTGCGCAGCGCGCTCAACGAGATGACGATGGTCGCCGAAGGCTACTTCGCCGCCGACTGCATCCGCCACATCAACGCCCGCCACAACGTCGACATGCCCATCGCCGAAATGGTCTACAAAGTGCTCTATGAAGGAGCCTCGGCGCGCCGCAGCATGAAAGAACTGACAGCCAAACTAATCTGACGACCATATGAAAACACTGAAAGTAGACATCCGCAAAACGGGGATCGTCATTCCCGATGCGATGAAAGCCAAAGCGCAGGCATCCAACGCCCTGCTCCACTCGGGCAAGGGCGCGGGCAACGATTTCCTGGGTTGGGTGCACCTCCCCTCGTCGATAACGGATGCCGATCTCGAAGCCATCGAAAAAGCGGCCGCCAAGCTGCGCGCCAAGGCCGACCTGATCGTCTGCATCGGCATCGGCGGCTCCTATCTGGGCGCCAAGGCGGTGCTCGAAGCGATGAGCGATCCGTTCAAGCTGCTGCACAAGGAGCAAAAGAACCCCACGGTGGTGTTCGCCGGGCAGAACATCTCCGAAGACTACATCCACGCCCTCATGGAAGCTTCGAAAGAGCACTCGATCGCGGCGATCGTGATCTCCAAGTCGGGCACGACGACCGAGCCAGCCATAGCGTTCCGCCTCATCAAGGCCGAGATCGAAAAGCGCTACAGCAAGGCCGAAGCCGCCGAGCGCATCGTGGCCGTGACCGACAAGGCCCGCGGCGCACTCAAGACCCTGGCCACGGACGAGGGTTATCCGACATTCGTCATCCCCGACGACGTGGGCGGCCGTTTCTCGGTGCTGACGCCCGTGGGTCTGCTGCCGCTGGCGGCGGCCGGAGTCGACATCAAGGCGCTGGTGCGCGGCGCGCAGGAAATGGAACGGGCCACCGACGAAAAAGTGCCGTTCGACGAGAACCCCTCGGCGATTTATGCCGCGACGCGCAACCTGCTTTACCAAGCCGGCAAGAAGATCGAAATCCTCGGCTCCTACGAGCCGCAGCTGCAGTATGTCAACGAGTGGTGGAAGCAGCTCTACGGCGAAAGCGAGGGCAAGCAGGGCAAGGGCATCTTCCCGGCGAGCGTGACGCTGACGGCCGACCTCCACTCGATGGGCCAGTACATTCAGGAGGGCGAACGCACGCTGTTCGAAACGATCATTTCGGTCGCCTCGCCTGCCAACAAAGTGACGATCGACGCCGACAAGGAGAATCTCGACGGGCTGAATTTCCTGGCCGGGAAGCGCATCTCGGAGGTCAACCGCATGGCCGAACTGGGTGTGCAGCTGGCCCATGTGGACGGCGGCGTGCCCAACATCCGTATCGAAATCCCCGCCGTCGACGCCCATACGGTGGGCGGCCTGCTCTACTTCTTCGAAAAAGCCTGCGGCATCAGCGGCTACATCCTGGGCGTCAACCCGTTCGACCAACCCGGCGTCGAAGCCTACAAGAAGAACATGTTCGCGCTTTTAGACAAGCCGGGCTACGAAGAAGCCTCGAAAGCGATCAAGGCACGGCTGTAAAAACGACCGACGCAACTATCGGGCGAACCCGCAAAAAAGCGGGTTCGCTTTTTTTATACTCATGTCGACGCGATTTCAGGCGGACACAACCCTGTCGATTCCGTACGCAGAGTACGGAATCGACACCCTCACTGACAAAAGCCGTAACTCTTACCACTCCGGGGGACGGGCTGCATCATCTCGCACTTCCTCTCAATTTAAAAAGCGTGGTATAAAGATAAGGAGCCTCGGCTGCGTCAGCCAACTGCCGAAGACTGCAATACGCCTCGCTCCGCATGAGCAAATAACGCTTCGAACGAGAGGGGCAGCAATCGGCCATCTCCAACAACATATCCCACTGCTGAAAGCAAAGCGTATCGATTTCGTCGTAAGTACCGTCGTAACACCACTCAACGAAAAGTTTTTCCTGCTGCACAGGATCGGAAGCATCGTAATCGGCAAAGAGTCCGGAAACGATACGGTCGAGCCGTTTCATCGACACTTCGAGTTCACGATCGAGCCGACGGAATTTCCGCTCTTGAAAATGTGCAGCAAGCAGCAGCACCTCCAACGAGAAAACAATGGAAAGGATAAAGAATTTGATCGATTTCATAAAATGCGCGGTCGATTACTTATACCGGCAACTGAGGTACGGCAATACCCACCACACACGATAAAGCAAAGGCCCGCGCAACCGCGAGCACTACATTTATCGTTCCTGTGAGGTTGAAATTTGCCGTTTTCAGTTGCAAGAACAATAACGTAACGCTGACGTTGAATCAATATGTCGCGACGAAGATAGCGAAATCCAGACGAAACGCCAAACTTCCGCCCGACAAAAAGCAAAACGATGCAGCTTTTTCCGCTGGCATAAAAAATGCACTCCGGAGTTTTCCTGTCATACCGCATCAAGCCATGAAACTCCGTCCGCTCATCATTCTGCTGCTTTTTCTGGTCTCGACGGCCGTGCTGATCTGGATCTACTATACAGCGACGCACACGCGGCACTCGAAATCCGAGGAAACGTGGCACGAGACGATCGCCGATCTGGATGCCTGCTGCCGCCGCAAGCATGTGAAATCGGTGCAATACGACCATTTCGCCCGCATCGCCGACCAGGAGCACCAAGCCCAGGCCGCACGGCTGTTCCGCGCCTTGGCGCTCTCGGCCCGCCTGCAGGAGCAGAACGGCGCGAACGCCATAGTCCGACTGGGCGGGCGCTACCTGCCGCCGCAAAAGGCGATCGTGCTCCGCGGCACGACCGACGGCAACCTGGAACGCAGCATCGCCTATGAACTGCGCACGATGCAGGAGTGTAAATGCGGCGAGATCGATCGCGCCATGACCCACGAAAACCGCTATGCGGCCCGTCTGTTGATCTGGGCTTCATCGGTGGACATGCGCCATGCGACCTTGATGCACCTATGCCGCCAACCGCAGACCGGCACCTCCGAATGGCAGTACTTGGTCTGTCCCCAATGCGGCAACATCTTCACCTCGGCCTATTGCGAACCCTACTGTCCGCTATGCCTGACGACCAGCCGTCGATTCGTACGATTCGAGTAACGGCACCCGACCCCAGCAGCCGTTCGCGAGCCTTCGCCGGGAAAGGCTGTCGCCCGACCGGCATGCACTCGACGACATCCGGTCAGGGCCTCCGGTTGTACACAGCCCACACAATATATAAAAAATGCCGGTCGCTTCTGAAAACGACCGGCAATACTATTGTTCGGGAGAGATAGTCCCTACTCTTCCTCGACCTCTTTCATGTTGTGGTAGACGTTGGTCACGTCGTCGTCCTCCTCCAAACGCTCGACCAGCTTCTCGATCGACTCGCGGCCCTCGGCATCCAGCTCTTTGGTGTCGGTGGGCAGGTAGGCCGACTCGCCCGAAACGATCTCGAAGCCCTTGTCGTCCAGCCACTTCTGGATGGCTCCGAACGACTCGTAAGGAGCATAGACCGTGATGCCGTCCTCCTCGGGATAGAACTCGTCGACCCCCAGGTCGATCATCTCCAATTCGAGTTCCTCGGCATCGGCACCGGCCGGAGCGTGGAACTTGAAGATGCACTTGTGGTCGAACATGAAGCCCACCGAGCCGCTATTGCCCAAGGTGCCGCCGCACTTGTTGAAGTGCATGCGCACGTTGGCCACCGTACGGTTGGTGTTGTCGGTAGCGGTTTCGACCAGAAAGGCGATGCCATGGGGGCCGTAGCCTTCGTATACGACCTCCTTGTAATCGGCCGCGTCTTTCTCGGTGGCACGCTTGATGGCACGCTCGACATTCTCCTTGGGCATGTTTTCGGCCTTGGCGTTCTGCATCAGAATGCGCAGCCGCGTATTGCCCGACGGATCGGGGCCGCCGGCCTTGACGGCGATTTCGATCTCCTTGCCCAACTTGGTGAACGTGCGGGCCATATGCCCCCAACGCTTCATTTTACGCGCCTTGCGATACTCGAAAGCTCTTCCCATAAGTTATGTTGTTTTACGATTTTTCGACTCGTGCCGCAAAGTTATAAAATTCGCGCCGAAAAACGGAAAAATCGCGGGCGAAAAAACATATCTTTGTATTGCAAATACGGCAGAACACCTGCGCAAATCATGCAGGTCGTTTGCAACGCCTTATTTCGATTATGAGAATTTTAATCTACAAAAGAACCCACAAGGGCGATCCCGATACACGCGGCATATTCGGCTGCGAGGATTGCATGGGCAGAATGCGGGATTGGGAATACGATGTCGTCATCGGGATCGGCGGCAAATCGTCCTGGAAAGGTCATACCGGCATAAGTTATAAAGTCAATTGGGTAGGAATAGGGCCGAAACGCAGAGCCTACAAACATCGTGCGCACCAAATCGTTTTCGACCATTTCGAACTCTACGAAGAAAAAGGAGCCGACATCCGCAAAATTTATCCGAAGCTATACAAATACATGTATGGATCCAGGAAACGGTTCTCGCTATTTTCCGATCCGCAGTCCGAAGTATGGGAAGATATAGAGAAGATATTGTCCCTCGTTAAAAACAGTCCGCCGTCACCGGGATATGATATGCCTGAAGACTCCGAAGATGAGGGCCATTGTCCCGAGTCGGTCGCATGCGAACACGGTTCCGGTTGCAAAACGGCATGTTCGTCGCACCGAAAGCGTTGAGACTCCTACATAAAGCGACTCGCTCCGCTGAAATTCAGCGGAGCGATTTTCGTACCCGGAGCCGGTTTTGAAAAGTCAAAACACGTGCAAATAGATTAAATCGGAA
>CAYSJF010000032.1:0-15805 GCA_964431265.1 uncultured Alistipes sp.
GCATGGGGCTGGACAACGCCAAACTGGAGCGCGAATTCGCGGGCGTCGTGCCCGAGGTGATTTCGACCGATTCGTTCGAAGCGGCCATGACTGCTGCTAAGGCCGCCGCACGTCCCGGCGATGCGGTGCTGCTGTCGCCCGCCTGCGCGTCGTTCGACCTGTTCAAGAACTATGAACACCGCGGCGAAATGTTCAAGGAGTGGGTGAAGAATAATTGAAAAATCATGATTCGCAATTCATAATTATGTATCCGTCTTCAATGGTGAATTGCGAATTGCAACTTGTGAATTTATGGATGCTGCTGCCGAACGGACGCCGTTCCGTCTCTTTTCGGGTGACCGCGTGCTGTGGATCATCGTCGCCACGCTGGCGGTGATCTCGGTGCTGGTGGTCTATTCGTCGACCGCCAAAATGGCCTACGACGCCCATATGGTGCGCACGACGACCCATTTTCTGCAGCAGCAGCTGTTGATCCTGGTCGTCGGCCTGGCCGTGATGCTCGTCGTCCAGAAGATCGACTGCCGCATCTACGGGGTCTTCGCCAAGCCGATCTACATCCTCTCGGTGCTCGCCACGATCGCCGTCTATTTCGTCGGTTCGACCGTCAACGGCGCGGCCCGCTGGATCCCGATCGGCGGTTTCCAGTTCCAGCCCTCCGAGGCGTTGAAAGTAGCTACGGTGCTCTTTCTGGCGCAGCAGCTGGCCGGTCGGCAGCCCCGCATCGACAAGATTCTGATCCTGCCGTCGTGGCGTTTCTGGACGTGGAACCGCCCCGAGCAGCGGCGCATCTGGAACGAGGGCACGCGGCCCATTCTGCTGCCGATACTCGTTTCGTGTCTGGTGATCTTCCCGGCCCATTTCTCGTCGGCCATGCTGGTGTTCCTGGCGTCGTGGGTGATGATGTTGATCGCGCGCGTGAGGTTCGGCGAGTTGATGAAGCTCCTGGGGGCGACGCTGGTCGTGGTCGCGGTGGTCATGACCTTCAGTTTGGGCCGCAGCGAGACTGCCGAGGGCCGTGTGTCGACGTGGGTGGACTATTGGACGCAGCCGCAGACCGAGAAACCCATCGACCGGCTCACCGACTCCGAGCGTTCGATGATCGCCATTCATAACGGCGGCATCCTGGGTCAGGGCGCCGGTCAAAGTGCCATGCGGGTGGAGATGATCCACCCCGAGAGCGACTATGCTTTCGCGTTTTTCGTGGAAGAGTACGGGTTGCTGCTGGCCGTGGTGCTGCTGATGCTCTATCTGTGGATTTTCTTCCGCGCGATCGAGATTTTCCGCCGCTGCGGCACGGCGTTCCCGGGGTTGCTGGTGCTGGGCCTGGCGTTGCAGATCACCTGCCAGGCACTGCTGCACATCATGGTGACGGTCAACCTTATCCCCGAAACAGGGCAGACGCTGCCCCTCATTTCGCGCGGCGGCTCGTCGGTGCTCTTCACTGCCGTGGCTTTAGGCATGATCCTGAGCGTCAGCCGCCAGAACGAAGAGCAGTCGCACGTCAAACCCAAGGCGGAAACACTGTATGGGAATTAAAAATTCATAATTATCGGGTACATTCCGATTGTGAATTATGAATTGTAAATGGTGAATTGTTTTATGGATGCCGTTCGTTTGGACAAATACCTTTGGGCCGTGCGGGTCTTCAAGACCCGCAGCGATGCGGCCGATGCCATCCGCAACAACAAAGTCACGGTCGACGGGGCCTATGCCAAGCCCTCGCGCGAAGTGAAGATCGGCGACCGCATCGAGGTGCGGCGTCAGCAGGTAACCTACGCCTATAAGGTACTCGATGTGGTTTCGAGTCGTCAGCCGGCCAAGAATGTCCCCGGCTACTGCCTCGACATCACGCCGCAGGAAGAGCTGGACAAACTCAACGTGCCGCGCGAAACGATCTTCGTCTTCCGCGACCGCGGCACGGGACGCCCCACCAAGAAAGAGCGCCGCGAGCTGGATTCGCTCATGGACGGCATCTGTTACGACGAGGAGTAAACGAACGCACAGAGATGTATAAAAAAGCGATTGTGTGATACACAATCGCTTTTTTATGGGTTTTGCAACGCCTCCCGCTCCTTTTTGGGCAGGGATGCCGCGACCAGGTCGTACGACTGCCGGACAAGTTCCCGGATCATGTCGTCCGGCACGTCCTTGTCGAAGTGGAGGCTGATCCAGTGCCGCTTGTTCATGTGGTAACCTGGCGTCACGCCTTCATACTGCGCCTGCAGCTCTCCGATGCGATCCGGATCGCACTTGATGTTGCAGAAGTCGAAAACATCGATGTTCACGAAGCAGAACCATTTGCCCGCCACCTCGAAGACCAGCAGGTTGCGGTCGTACTCGGAGGTCGCCTTTCCGAACGGCATCTTTTCGCTTGCACCCTCGAACGAGAGGCACCATTCCCGAAATTCCTCGATGTCCATCATTTCTTGTTAAAAAAGTTCATCGTCCGTTCCGTGCCGATTGCGGCGAAAGAGAGGATCGCCTCGCCGAAGATTTTCAGCCGCTCGGGCATCGCTTCGCGCTCCTCGGGCGTCCACTCGCCCAGCACGTAGTCGACCTGGTGGCCGCGCGGGAAGTCGCCGCCTACGCCGAAGCGCATGCGGGCGAACTCCTCGCTGCCCAAGAGTTCGGCGATGTTCTTCAGCCCGTTGTGGCCGCCGGCGCTCCCTTTCTGCCGCATGCGCAGCGTGCCGAACGGCAGGGCGATGTCGTCGGAGACGACCAGCAGGTTCTCGCGCGGAATCTTTTCCGTGTCGAGCCAGTAGCGCACGGCTTTGCCCGACAAATTCATGTAGGTCGAGGGTTTCAGCAGCACCAAGGTGCGGCCTTTGTGTTTCACTTCGGCCACGTCTCCGTAGCGCGCCGTCGTAAAAAGCGCGTTGGACGCCCCGGCGAGGGCGTCCAACACTTTGAAACCGATGTTGTGGCGGGTTTCGGCGTATTCGGCGCCGATGTTGCCCAGCCCAACGATGAGGTATTTCATGCCGCGTCAGCGATTATTTGCCTTCGGCAGCGGCGGCACCGCGCGAAGCACGGGTTACGCGCACGGCGCAGACGGCCGTCGTGGCGGGCGTGATGAACTTGAGGTTCTCGAACTGCAGGTCGCCTACGAAGATCGTCTTGCCCACGCCCAGCGGCGTCACGTCGACGACGATCTCGTCGGGCAGGTTCTCCACTAAAGCGCTCACCGTGAGCTTGCGGGCCGACAAAGCCAGCTTACCGCCGACCTTCACGCCCTCGGCGTTACCGGTCAGGCGCACCGGAATGGCGATCGACACGGGTTTGCCCGCAGCGATGCGGTAGAAGTCGAGGTGCAGAATCTCTTCGCGTACGGGGTGGAACTGCGCTTCGCGCAACACGGCTTTCTCGCTCTTGCCGCCGAAATCGAACTCCACGATGTAGGAGTTGGGGGTGTAGATCAGCGGTTTGATCTCGCGGGGATCCACCGAGAACGACACGGTTTCGCCGTTACCGCACAGCACGCAGGGGATCAGCCCCTCGCGACGAACGGCCTTGGCGGCTTTCTTGCCGAAATCCTTGCGCTTGGTCGCCTTTACGACAATGGTTTTCATAATGTATTGGTGTTTTTGATTGTTACCACCGGCGGTTCTCAACACGACCTCGCGGGCCGCATCCCATTTCCGCCTGTTTTCGGCGCAAAGATAGGAAGAAAAAATCCATAATTCAAAATTCACGATGCAAAATAAATAATTGTGAATTCTGCATTATGAATTTTCGAACAGCTTCCGCTCCCTTTCCGCTTCGCGCGGGTCGGCGGCGGCTTCGATTTCGGGAGCCGTGGGGTTTGGCCGTTCCCGAAAATTACCCTACCTTTGCATGCGGCGGGGAGGTCGTTCTTTCCCGGACTTTTTTCGGTTTGCTCCATCGTCATCGGAATCACCACCTCGTTGCGAACACGGGCATCTCAAACTTGTTGTATGGTACTATGCACTTCTGCGTAGAGTTGCTCCATTTCAACAGGTGGGCTTGTGGTGAGCCTCGATGACATATGGCAGTAGCTCTACGTTTTTTGCGGCTGCCGCGAACCCATGAAACCTCTGAAGTGCGTGTGCATATGAAAAAATCGCTTTTCCTCTTGTGTATCTGTTTGCTCGCGGGATCCGCCGTTCAGGCCCAGTCGGAGGGCGTTTTCCGGCGTACGGTCGTCGACGGGCAGAAGCGGCCGCTGGATTATTTCGACGTGCTGATTCTCGATCCGGCCGATTCCGCGCTTCTTTTCGGTGCAGCGTGTCTCGGCGGCCGGCTGGAGGTGCCGAATCTTCCGCGAAAGGGTGCAGGGATCGTCACGCTCCGCAGCCTGGGATTCCGCGACCTCTCGTTCGTCGAGGATTTCGCCCGCCCCGCTTCTCCCGACACCTTGGTCATGACCGCTGCGGCGGTCGCTATCGGCGACGTCGTGGTCACGGCCGCCGTACCTGCCGTGGCCGTCTCGGCCGGCAAGACCGTGGTGCAGGTCGCCGGTTCGGCTTTGCAGCACCTCGCGGAGATCGCCGATATCCTGCGCCGCGCACCCGGTCTGGAGGCCGACGATTCGGGGATCACGGTCGCGGGCCGGGGCGAGCCGCTGATCTTCATCGACGACCGCAGGAGTTCCTACGCCGAGTTGCAGTTGCTCCAGCCGTCGCAGATCGTTTCGATCGAAATCGACCGCAACCCTTCGGCCCGCTACGATGCCGCCTGCAAATCGGTCGTCCGCGTGCGCACGAAACGTCCGCAGAGCAAGGTTTCCGGCCAGCTGTTCGACTTGGCCTATTTTGCCCGACGGTTCAGCAACACGGCCGGAGCGCAGGTGCAGATCGCCGGCGAAAAATGGGTCAATTATTTCACCTACAGCTATTCCGATGCCACGGATCACTACTTCGTGGACAATACCAATGCCATTCTCCTGCCCGGCCGCGAACTGGCCGATACCGTCTCCACCGACGGACTGGTGATGCGCCGGGTGCATGCGCTGCTCTATGGCAGTACGCTCGATGTCACGCCGCGGCATCGTCTTTCGTGGCAGTATGCGGGGCAATTCCGGAACAACGGTTCGGAGAGCCGCGTGCAGGAGCGGGAGTATCGGCCGGGTACGCCGGTCGATAACCTCGAATCGCACGAATCGCAGCACTCCCGGCGGCCGTCCCATGCTGTCCGTCTGGCCTATCGGTTCGCCATCGATTCCGCCCGGGTCTGGACGATCGAAGCCGACTATACCCGCGTTCGCCCCGAAAGCTCCCAGACCGTTCTGCAATTCCGCCCCGCATCGGGGAGCACCGATCGTCTCGACCTGGGCAACCGCTCGCGCGCCGGGGTCTTCACGGTCGGATCGGAGTTCGCCGCTCCGCTGTTGGGTGCCGATCTGCTCGTGGGAGTGCACTACGGCCGTATCGACAGCAAGACCTTTTCGGCGTATGGCGCTTCGACGACCGACACCCGCCTGGCGAGCGACAATTTGTCGGTCTACTTCACCCTGGGTCGGAAGTATTCGAAATGGGGCTGGCAGGCGGGCCTGCGCGGCGAGTTCCAGAACGACCGCGTGCGAGTCGACGGCATTTCGCTGCGCGACGGCTGGGAGAGCACGTGGTTTCCGTCGTTTCGGCTCCACACCACTCCGGAGCTGGTACGCGACTTCGATTTTTCGCTCTCCTACACCAGCCGGGTCAGCCGCCCTTCGGTGAGCGACCTCGATCCCTCGGCGGTCTACCTCAACGACATGGTGACCCTGCGCGGCAATCCGCTGCTGCGCGCTTCGATCAGCCGCAGCCTCGGTTTCTCGGCTTCGTTCCGGCAGAAACTCACGTTGAGGGTCGAAGTCGATTTCCGGTCGAATCCCAAGCTCGAAACGGGCGTCCTCGACGACGACGGACAAGGCATTCTTTTCCAGCCGGTCAACATCGATCGTTCGCGCTTCGGCGATGTCGACCTGGTTTACAGCGATCGGTGGGGGCGTTTTTCGATGACGCTCGACGCCGGAATGGAGATCTCTCATGCCCGCATTCCCTACATGGACACGACGATCACCGTCGGCAAGCCGGCCTGGTATGCCTCGGCGAGCTGCGATCTGGAAATCGGCAAAAGCACTTTTCTCACTTGCGGCTTCAAATATTATGGGCGCAACTACGAGCTGATGACCACTCTGGAGGCGACGAACAACCTGACGGTCGGCATCACGCAGTATTGTTTCGACCGGCGCCTGCAGCTTTCGCTCGCCGGCCACGACCTGCTGCGGGGCATGAGCGACCGGTGGTCGGATCGTTACGGCTATTACCTGACCACGCAGCGCAGCAGCCGCGACTATCGCTATCTCCGTTTCGCGGTGCGCTGGTTCTTCAACGGTCATAAGCCGCGTTATGAACAGGCCGGACAGTCGGCCGAAGCGCTGCGCATCGACTGACGCAGGGTTCTACTTGGTTTCGAACAGCTCCCACCCCCTTTCCACTTCGCGCGGGTCGGCGGCGACGCCGTTTTCGACCTGCGATATGGCAGCGGCTACGGGCACCATCGTCCGGCGGTCGCGGGTATCGATGGGGCGGTCGGGTGCGATGCCCGTGCGGTCGGCCACGGCCTGGATATAGGCCTGCGTGCGGTTCTCCGTGGGCGGCGCCCAGCGGGCGATCATCTGCGCGAGGGTGTCGAGACCGTGACGCACGCGGTAGGTGTCCAACACCACGAAGATCGCCCGATAACCCCAGGCGAGCGATTCGAACTGTTTGAACGCCGGGTCGCGCGAGGGGCGCACTTCGCCCCGGTAGCGATCGGCGGATCGGCGGATGTTGCCCGGGTTGCAGTTAGCGAGTCCGCGTGCCATGGTCGGGAAGAATGAGGCCGCTCTCGATCGAACAGCGGGCCGTGGGGTCGCCGTCGGGATCGTAGTCGGGGAAGTCGGCCGGGTGGGTGCGGAGCTGTTCGGTCGCCCGGCGCAGCAGCGTGCGGGCTTCCTGCAGCAACCGGCGGTGGAGCAGCCGCAGGGCCGCGTCGTCGGCCGGCTGGCCGTAGGAGGATTTGGGCGCCGCCGTGCCGCTGCGGTCGGTGCGGACGTCTAAGCGGGGCTGGATGAGCGTGCGGGTGAAGAAAGCGATCGGCGCAGCCAGAAAATCGGCGCAGAACTCCGCATGGGCGCCACCGAGGAGCTTGTCGTAGAGCTTGCGCCCGATCGCGGGTACGATCCACCGCTCCGCCGCCGCGGCGATGTCGGCCTGCGCGATCGTCTCGGGCGGGAGCGTCTCGCCGTCGCCGAAAGCGATCTTGAGTACTTGCAAAGGGGTAATAAGGGTTTTCATTTTATTCGATGCTTCGGATGTTGTATTTGGTGATTTCCGACAGGAACGCCTGCTGTCGCTCGTCGTCGGGGTCGTAGTCCAGACCGTCGGCCTTGCGGGCTTCCCATACGCGCATGTAGATCGGTTTCGAGCGCGTCGGAGGGCGGTTGACGATCTCCAGCGACGAGGCGTCGAGACCCAGGATCGAGGAGATCGCCTCGCGAATGGGTTCCGTGAGTTCGGCCTGCTCGCCCAAAATCACCGTGTTGAGGGCGATTTCGTATTCGTGGAGAATGCGTTCGGCGTTGAATCCGCCCGAGTAGTCGAGGCCGCTCAACGTGCGGAACCACGAATGGGCCACCACGATATCGCCCACGGCCTGCTCGTGCAGCGCCTGCCAGTCGCCCTCGTTCTGCGACGAGATGGGGATGAAGCGCGAGTTGTCCTTGTCGCCCTCGCTCCCCTCGCGGATCACGAACATCACCTGTCCCGGGTTGCCTGCGAACTTCTCCTCGGCCAGACGCATCACGCGTTCGGCTTCGGCTTCGTTGTCGACGGCCGAGTCGAGCAGCAACACACCCGAAAGCTGGAACGAGTTGTCGAGCCGCGAGATGTTCCAGCGGTCGGTCTTGTAAGCGATGGCCGAAACGCCGAATCCCGCGATGTAGGGCGGCACGCCGTAGTGGCTGAACATCGGCTCGTAGTCCTTGTAGTGGATCATGGCGCGCAGCGTGCCGTCGGCCTGCTCTTCGAAAAGCGGGTAGAGCGGCAGCGACTGCGCTTCGGCCGGATTGAAGGCCGCCCAGTCGTGGTGCAACAGGATGTGGGTCTCGTCGCGGGCTATGCGGCAGCGCGAGGCGTCCTGGTGATAGAGCGCCAGGAACGAATGCGCCGGATCGGTCACCACCTCCAGAAAGGCGTTGCCGAACAGCGCCTTGTCGTAGGCCAGCTTGTTGAGCACCTGGCGCAGGCTTTCGTTCAGGGGGTTCACCCGATCGATCAGGGCTTTGAGCCGGGCGAGATGCTCGTCGCAGATCACTCCTTTGCCCGAGATGTAGTCGGCCTTGTCGTTGATGATGCGTCTGTGGGTCGTCGAGCGGCGGGCCATCAGCGCCAAGGCGCAGGGCAGCAGGTTGTCGTCGCCCCAGCGCCAGAATTTGTCGCTCTGCACCGTTCCCGCGCCCACGGTGAGGTAGGGTTCGGTGCGTGCCGTGACGCCTACGGCGGTTTTGCGTGTTTTGTTGTCCATGGTATTTGGGTTTTTTCGGATGCGGAAGCCGCCCGCAGCGACCGGCCGAATCGCTGCGGGCGGCACGAGGGGTTACGCCCGGTAGGCGTAGGAGAGCAGGCTTTCGTCCAGTACGTCGCAGCCCGCCATGAAGAGCGCGCGCTGGCGGTTCTCCATCTCGTCGGGGTTGTACCACATGCGCACTTCGGTGCCCGGGAAGTCCGACGTGTTGACGGCCAGCACCAGATTGCGGCGGTCGGTCAGCAGGCAGAACGACTGGTGGAACGAGGTGTCGGCGAGGTAGTTGCCCAGCCGTACGTCGATCACCGGAATGCCGTGGTAGGAGAGACCCTGACGGCCGTTCACCGTGTCGGTGTAGGCGGCGTCGACGCCTTTCGAGTCGAGATACTTCTCATAGAGGAAGTAGAGATCCGAGGTGACGAAGAACGCCAGCTGGCCCTCGCCCTTGAGGTCTTGCAGCCGTGTGTCGGCGTTTTTCCACAACGCGTCGAAAATCTCCACGATCTTCTCCGGGTCGTTCGCGTCGCTGGCTGCGTAGGGCAGCGCGTAGAAGGGTTCGGCTACCAGACACTCGTTGATCGTCTTCAGGAAGCCGTCGAACGTGTTGTAGCCTTTGGTCGCCGAGGTGTCGCCCACCCACATCGTGGCGCGGATGCTCTCGGCCACGGCCTGGCGGAAAAGCGTCGTCTCGGCCTGTTCGAGTTCGGTGCCCGTCAGATCGTCCATGTTGACGTCGGCGCGGGCCGCGATCTTTTCGTAGACCAGCGAGAAGTAGTCGGAGGCGGCGAATCCCAGCTCGGCCTTCACGCGGTTGAGCGCTATGGTCTTCTGGTACTTCTTGGCGGCTGCGCCTCCGCTCCAGCCCTTGGCCGTGTGCTTCTGGAGGATGTTGCGCTGACCGTCCCACAACTGCACGGTGGTGGGTACGGGCATGTTGTACAGCACCCTCACGCCCAGCTCCTGGGCTGAAGGGCCGGTCAATAGCGGACGGAAAAAGATGGTGTCCAACTCGGCACCCGTGTACTGCTTGGCATTTTCTAAGAAACTCATAATGGGAAAAGATTAAAGGTGAATGTGAAAGTTGAAAAAGTCGATGATCGGATTGCTGCGGCTCTTCGAGCCGTGCGGGCTGCAGCCTCCCCCGGCGGAGGCTCGCAATAGAGTGCGCGCCCCGCAGGCTGCGGCGGAATGTCGGATGAAAATCGGGGGAGGTAGGGGCGGGTTATTTCCTGAACTGCTTGGCGTCGGCGGCGTAGGCCCGTTGATTGGAGGTGCGGATCGTCTCGCTGCACGAGGGGTCTTCGCAGGGGCGGGTCGCGGTCGGCATCGCGTGTCGGAAAGCCTCCTCGGCCGCGATGGCCGAGCGGCGCTGCGGTTGCGGCTCGTCGTCGAAGTGGAGGATGTTGCGGTCTTCCGACAGAGGGGTGTCCGGCGTCGCTGCGCGACGCAGCCCCAGCGTGGCCAGGAGCCGCTCCCAGCCGCGCGATTCGTTGCGGGGACGGTCGGCCGGCGACTCCTGCTCCGGGGTTTCCGCCGCGTCGATGATCGTGTCGGCCAGTCCTGCCGCCAAGGTCTCTTCGGGCGAGAGCCAGCGGCCGTTGCCGTTGTTTTCGGCCATCAGGGTCTCGAACTCCTCCGCGGTGCGGCCCGAACGGGCGGCGTAGAGTTCCGCCAGGCGGCGGTCGGTGTGGCGCAGCAGGTCGATCTTGCCGCTCAATTCGGCGGCGTTGCCCTCTGTCGAGCAGATCGAAGTGTGGATCAGGTAGAGCGCGTTGGCCGATATTTCGCGGCACCCGTCGCTCGCCGCCTGGGCGATGATCGTGGCGGCCGAGGCCGTGTAGCCGTAGCAGCGGGTCGTGATGCGTCCTTCGATCTGACGCAGCGCGTCGTGGATGAGCAGCGCGTCGTTCACGTCGCCGCCCGTCGAGCGGATGTTGACCACCACTTCCGGAGCGTCGATCTCGCCGATGCGCTGCACGGCGTCGCGGAATTTCTCGTAGGTCGCGATGCGTTGTTCCGGCTGGTCGAACTGCCACTCCTCGGGTACGCCGATCGTCCCTTCGATGTCGATGTGGCAGACACCCGCCTTGTTGTCGATGTGGATGTTGGATTGCATAAGTTTAGGGAGATGATAGGGTTTTTATTGGTCTTCCGGCACTCTGGTGAACGTGCATCGGACGCTGCCGCGGGCCGGGTCGTAGGTGTCGATGGCGTGGAGCGTGGCCCGCACCGTGTCGCCGCCCGTGTCGAGCCGGAAGACCGAACGGATGTCGGGCGCGCCCGTTCCCGGGGCGAGCAGGGCCGCGAATTCATCGGGCGCCAGCCGGAGCGACAGCGTGATCCGGTGGAGGGTCGACTCTTGTGCCGTCTGACGGTCGTAGTAGGCGTGCAGCCCTTCGGCGCCGTCGCGGTCTTCGAAACAGAGCGTGAAGGGCGCCGTCGTCGCATCGCCCGCGAAGTGGAACGCCGCCAGCGGATATTCCGCCGCATCGGAGGGGTAGCCCCAGCGTTCGCCCTCGGGCAGCGGGTGCAGGCCCATGTAGCGCACGATGCGGAGCGTGAAGTTGGTGCCGTCGTCGTCGGCCGCATCGCGGTCGCCCACCTGCGGCAGCTGCGCCGAACGGGCGTTGCGATAGTGGCCCGTGCTGTTGAGCGTGGGACTGAACAGCGGATTGCGGAGGGTCTCTTCGCCCATCTTCGTCGCATAGGATTCGGCCGTTGCGCTCCAGCTGCCTATGCGCGTGTCGTGCTCGGTTTCGTAGCGCGTCACCGCACCGTCGCCCTCGCGGTAGCACCAGGTGCGCACTTCGTGGATTTGCGGGGCGATCTCCTCCAGCACCACCGGCTCCGAAAAGTCGCTTTTCGATCGCCAGTCCGCTTCGACGCCCGCGCCGTAGAAGTCGTCGGCCGGTTCGACGAACACCCGGCGCGTCGCCTCCTCGGTGTAGAAGCGCAGGTTGAAGAGGTGGGCCAGCGCTTCGAGCAGGGCCGATTGCCGGATGCGATGCTGCGCCACATCGGCGAACGAGAGCATCGAGCCGTATCCCGGGCCGGCTTGGAAGCGGGGCCGCAGCGAGCACTCTTTGTGCAAGGTCAGGGCCATGCCCGCTTCGGCGCCGAAGAAATGGATGCCGTAGAAGTACTTCGGCGACGAGGGCGAAACCACCTCTCCGGCCGTGCGCACCCGCAGCTCGACGGTCGTCCGCCCCGTTTCGCCGATGTGGCCGTCGTAGAGCGCCCAGTCGCCCGCGTACGGCAACCATGCGGTGCCGCGCCGCATCCAAAGTATCGGATCGATCGGCGTTCCCGACGAGGGGGTCGTCACCGTCGTCGAACGCACGTCGAAAGTCGTCCAAAGCACTCCGGGCGTTCCGTCGAGGGTGTAGGTCAGGCGATACCGGTTGCCGGCGGCGTGGTCGAAGACGATCGCCCGGTAGGTGCGGTTGGCGCCGATGGCGCTGCGGCGGTCTTCGTAGCGGTTGGCCAGCGTGAAGCGCAGTTCCGATCCCGGGCCTAAATAGATCGAGTCGAATCCCCGCAGGCGCGTGCGGGTCAGAATCCGGTGGTCGGTCGTGTACTTCAGGTAATACTCGAACCCTACGGTCGTTTCCGTCGGCGGCACGAAACGCAGCATGTCGTTGTACAGCTCCAGGACATTGCCGTTGTTGTAGAGTTCGGGGATCGGTTGGCCGTCGACATCCAGGGTCTGGGGCGTCGCCGTCTCCACGAGGTTGCCCACCGTGTTGAGCGCCGCCTTGGGATCGGCATAGACCCAGCCTGCGACGCTCGCCGTCGCCGTGACGGGCGCCAGACGCCGAGCGCAGAACCCCATGCGGGCTGTCGCGGCCGTGGTGTCGCGGGTCGAATAGGCGCCGCTCATGTAGAGCGAGCGGAAAAACGGCGTCTCGAAGAATTCGCTCACGAGCCGATACCCCGACTCTTCGAACATCCGCTCGACCAGCGTCGCCACGTGCAGAAAAGGGTGGTAGTCGTCGACGGTCATCAGGCGTTCGGCCGGCAGCAGATCGAGCGGATCGTTTTGCTGCGGATATTCGTCGCGATGGATCGGGAAGAACTTCACGGGCGACTCATCCGTCCAACTCTCCTGGATCGTCGTCGGAAGCAACGGTTTGCGGTAGTCGATCTCCAGCGTGTTGAACATCCGCCGGGCCGTCCGCTCGGCCCAGCCGGCCCCGCCCGTGCGGATTTCGAGCGCGAACCCCTGTTCCGATGCGGAGAGCAGCCGGGCCGCACCTTCCAGCAGCACGCTGTCGTCGGCCTGCAGCGTCGCCGTGTGGAGCGCGGCGTTGAACCGGGTGCCCGTGTGCGGATCGCACGGATCGCCCAGCAGCGTGCGGTTGCGCGGTGTCGGGGGCAGCTCCAACCGCAGCGAGCGTCCTTCGCGGCTGGCTTCCACATCGGAGGTCTTGTTTGCGTCGTAGCCCGGCACGCCGTACGACGCGGCTCCCAAATCGCAGCGCTCGCCGTCGAGGAGCAGTTGCATCGTCAGTTCCATGGGCGTTCGTTCGTTCGGCAGGGCCGGATTTCGATTTCCATACAGCTCAACACCCCGTGGCGATGGACGACGGCCCGGTCGCTCACCACGTCGACTTGGCGATAGCCCTCGCTGTCGACGATCCACACTTCCGGCGCCACGAGGATTTCCGACAGGATTTCCAGCATCGCGCGGCTCTCGTAAGCCGAGCGGAGCCGCAGATGCTGCTGCCGATCGGTGCCGATCGCCTCATAGCCTTCGGGGCCGTAGATGCGGGTCTTCTGCGTCTCCACCGAGGCGGTCAGCTCCACCGGGAAAGTGTAGTGTTCGAGCGATCCGGCCCGGCTGTGCCACGCGATCCGCCGGGCACCCCGGGACGCCGGCACCAGCGTATATTCCACCTTGCCGCAGGCCCCCAGATCGAGTGTCAGCCGTTCCGCGTCGGGAAACTCCGAGGTGTCGAGTCGGAAAAGCAGGAGTCCGGTGTTCCAGGTGGCGTAGGTGCGGGTTTCGGTGCCGGCGGGGCCTTGGGCCGTGACGGTCGCTTGCGGCGCTTCGTCGACGAGCAGGGCTATTTCGTCGCATTCGCCCGGGGCGATCAGGCGCTGGAGCGGCATCGTCGTGAGCAGCGACGTCATGGGCGCTTCGATATCGGCCGCATAGCAGACTTTCACCGAGGAGGAGAGACGTCGGGTCGGGTCGTCGAGCGCGGCGACCTCGATCGTCACCGGGATCTTCCGGTCGGCGGCTGATGTGAAGCCGGTCTGTGCGGGTTGCGGCGCAAAGCGAATGCAACGGCGTACGATGGGCGCCATGTCGAACGTCGCGTCGGCTGTGTTAGCGAAACGCCGGACGCCCAGCAACCGGCCCGTCAGTGCGTTTTCCACCGTGATGTCGATCGTCTGCGGCCGATCGCTCGTCACGCGGCATTCGGCCCTGCGCCAGGTCGGCGTGTACTCGGAGGGTAGTGTGTGGAACGAAAGCATACTGCAAAGAGGTAAAAAGGGTTTTACAGGTTCATACGGCTTTTCCCGCTTCGGTATGGCCCGAACGAAGTCGGCTCTGCGTCCGGCTCGGGAAACGGTGCGTCGACCGTCGGGCCGGACGGCGGTGCGGCCCATGCGGTTTCCGTTGTCGATAAATCGTCGAAAACCCGTCGAAAAAATGTTGATAGATGTGGATTTCGATTCGTAGCGGATTGAGAATCAATCCCCGACAGAGTGTCGATAACTTGCGCTGCGCAGCGGCTTTACTGTCGAATCGTGGGGCAAATATACTTCGGCGCCGACCCCTTTGTCAAGTTTTCGGGCTGTTTTTTGCCGGCTTCGTGTAAAAAACTACCGATTTTTGTATAACTTTGCACCACGAACCAACTTTTATCTCTTTATGGATGATGGCCATAGTTCAGCGTACAGTCGCCGCGTCGCGTTTCGGTGCGATGCCGCCGTGCATCTATGGTGCCGCGCATGCAGATAGGCTGCAGGCCGGATCGTCGTCGTCGTTCGTTTCCCGTCTTTTCGAGGTTTCTTCGAGATTCAATCCCGGCTGAAGGGGTTAGCCGGTGCGTATCCGCCGCTCTTCGTCCACGGATTCAGAAACTTTTCAGAAAAGGCCTTTCATGATTACCATCTACCTCAAGCAGTACAACAAGATCATCCGCAACGCCGACACCAAGCTCTTCGACGAGCTGGGCTACGACGACATTCTGTGGATCGACATGTTGCTTCCCACGATCAAAGAGCAGAAAGCCGTCGAGAATTTCATGGAGATCAGTCTCCAGACCAAGCAGCAGGTCGAGGAGATCGAGTCGACGTCCAAATATTCCGAGAACGAGAACGCCATCATCTCCAACTCCAACTTCTTCGTGCCTACGGGCGATTCGTTCGTCGTGGAACCCGTGTCGTTCATCATCTCCAACGAGGGCGTGCTGGTCTCCGTGCGCGGGGCCGAGTCGCGCACGTTCCGCGAGACCGAGAAGCGTCTGCAGATGAACTACCGCAGCTACTCCACGGGCTACCACCTCTTCATCTCGCTGCTGGAGGTGCGCATCGACTTCGACGCCGACATGGTGGAGCTGGTCTCCAAGCAGGTCGCGGCGCTCTCCAAGGCCATCAACTCCGAGGACACGATCGACAAGGAGGTGCTCCACCGCATCAGCGCCTTGCAGGAGAGCACCATGTCGCTGCGCGAGAACATCTTCGACCGCCAGCGCGTGCTGTCGGGCATTCTGCGTTCCGAGCGTTTCCCCAACGACATCTACCCGCGTCTGCAGCTGATGATCAAGGATGTCAATTCGCTCATCAACCACGCCGATTTCTCGTTCCAGCGTCTCGACTATATTCAGGACGCCGCCTTGGGTCTGATCAACATCGAGCAGAACGAGATCGTCAAGATCTTCTCCGTCGCCGCCGTGATCTTCCTGCCCGCCACGCTCATCGCCTCCATGTACGGCATGAACTTCAAATATATGCCCGAACTCGACTGGCACATCACCTTCCCCAACGGGTGGGTGCTCCCCACCGGGTACCTCTTCGCCATCGGCCTGATGATCTTCTGCTCGGGTCTGACCATCTGGTACTTCCGCTACAAAAAGTGGCTGTAACCCGATCTAAATAAGTTTGGTTTTCGACTTTTCGTATCTTTAACTCCGTTTTAGATACTCCTTTAGATACTCTGTCTCGGCATAACCGAGCTATCGCTTGCTTCTGCGCTCGACTTTTCGTATCTTTGAGATAACCTGCTGATATTTATTTCATCACCAGTGAAGTAGAAGAACTTCGCAATAGAAAGGGCAACGGA
>CAYSJF010000033.1:0-15493 GCA_964431265.1 uncultured Alistipes sp.
CCGCGCCGACAGCCCGCTGTCGATAACTCCGGATACGAAAAATAGAACCCAATGGGAAAAATTGAAAGGGGATTAGTTATAACATGTGGGGAAAAGTACCCTAAAAAGTGGTGTAATGTCGGGAGGGTTGTCGCAATGGTTGCAGTTCGGAAATTATATGAATAGCGAGTATTGCACGAATGAGGAATATGAAAAAGCCCCCGAAAGGGGGCGAGTTTAGAGTAATTTGCTGACTTTTCGCCACTGATGCGTTCCGCCGCACGGACATTTCCCATATAGCGGAACCAATGCACCGATCGTCGTAAGTCCGCATTTGCTGCATGGCCTAATTTCCCGCCACGAATTCGAGTAAGGCCTGGGCTGTGGCTTCGGGTTCTTCGAGGAAGCCCATGTGGCCCGAATTCGCGAGCCAGACGACTTGAGCCTGAGAGTGTGCGGCAGTTAGTGCTTCGGCGGTTTCGGCAGCGATATAGCTGTCTTGGCGGCCGAAGATGAAGAGTTGGGGCACCGGCGATTTGCGGAGCAGGTCGTTGCGGTCGGGGCGCTCGATCATACCGCCCAGCAGGGCTATGATCCCTTCGTCTTCGGTGATGAAAATCTGCTCGACGAGATCTTCGATAGCATCTTTCAGACGGGTGCGGTTGTCGGGCGCGAAGCCTGCCGCCGGGGCGACACGGGCCAGCGCATCTTTCTTGCCTGCGCGCACGAGGGCGATTTCGCGACGACGGTTTTCCGCTTTTTCGGGGGTGTCGGCGTTGGGCGTCGAACTCAGGAGGACGATTCCGTCGAGCATGTCGGGATGCCGCTCCAGCAGGGCCAGGGCCACATAGCCGCCCATCGAGTGCCCCACTGCCGTGCAGCGGGCGATGCCCAGGGCTTGCAGCCCGGCGGCTACCGTGTCGGCCAGATATTCCATCGTGTGGACGTCGCCCTTGACTTCGGAGATGCCGTGGCCGGGCAGGTCGAGCGTCACCACGCGGACGTGTTTGTAGAGCAGGGGCACGAACTCCTCCCACACCAACAGCGATTCGAGATAGCCGTGCAGCAGCACGAGACAGTGATCGCCCTGTTCGGAGTCGCAAACATGCAGGGCCGTCTGTCCGGCCATGATGAATTTTTCGGTCATGATCGCGGTTTATTCGTCTTCGTCCAGATAGTCGAGCGCCGATTCGCGTTTGGGGCGGGGCAGTTCGTCGTCCTCGTCGTCCATGCTGCGATAGAGCGTGTGGCGCTCCTTGCCGCTTTTGTGCAGCGGTTCGAGTTTCTTGGCTTTGCGAAGTTCGTCGGTGTCGCGAACTCCTTTGGAAGTTTTCATGGGTGGAAACTATGGGTGGATTTCAGAGATTTTCGGGGTCGAACGTCCCCTCGAATACGCGGCGTGCCGGCCCCGTGAGCCGGATATTTACGAACCGGCCGCTTTCGGGAACGGGATCGAATGCTACGGAGAGTTCGCCGCCCGGAACCTGGACGCGGAACATGTCGACGTCGTGTTGTCGGGCGAAGTTGGCGACGATAGCCGCCGCGGCCGCTCCCGTTCCGCAGGCCAGAGTTTCGTTTTCCACGCCGCGTTCGTAGGTGCGCATGCTCAATCGGCCCGGGCCGAGGAGCTGGACGAAATCGACGTTCGTGCCCTGCGGAAAGCGGGTCAGGTCGTGGCGGATCTCCCGCCCGCGGCCCACGACATCGACTTGTGCGAGATCGGCGACGAACTCGACATAGTGGGGCACGCCCGTGTTCAGGAACCACCAGCCGTCGCCGGCCGCGATGCCGTCGACGTCGATCAAGCCCACTTCGATTTCGCCGGCTCGGGCGTCGCTGCGGAGGACGAGCGCTTCGTGGCGGCCGTCGGTGGCGTCGAACCGCTTCGTGGGGCCGCCGATGCCCAGATGCTCGGCGAAGAGCGCGAAGCAGCGGGCGCCGTTGCCGCACATCTCGCCCTCGGAGCCGTCGGCGTTGTAGTAGCGCATGGCGCAGTCGGCGTCGCGGCTCGACGAGAGGGTCATCAATCCGTCGGCGCCGATGCCGAAATGGCGGTCGCACAGACGGGCGATCTGCGCGGCATCGGGTCTGAAGTCGTTGTCGCGCGTGTCGACGACGATGAAGTCGTTGCCGGCGCCTTCGTATTTGGCAAAAGCTGTGCGCATGGTCGTTCGTGCGGTTATCTCGCAGCAAAAATAGTAAAACTTCTAAAAGTTTTACTATTTTTGTCGAGGATTAACCGCTGTGCGGCCCGAGAAACGCGCGTTCGTGGCCTGCGGTGCGATCCGGCGGTGCGTCCGGGAGTTTCGGGCGCTCGTTTGTATTGTTTTTGCAGAATGGTTCCCAAAGAGAGAGTCGTATGAAAAATGTGCTTTTCAAGCATCGGTCGATACGCAAATTCCGCCCGACGCCGATCCCCGAGGAGGTGTTGGGCAACTGCCTCGAAGCCGCGACCCGGGCGTCGACGTGCGGCAACATGCAGCTTTATTCGTTGGTCGTCACGCGCGACAAGGCGTTGCGTGAGCGGCTGGCGCCGTGTCATTTCAATCAGCCCATGGTCGAGCAGGCACCCTGCGTAGTGACGGTCTGCGCCGACGTGCATCGCTTCACGATGTGGTGCCGGCAGCGGGGGGCCGATCCGGCATACGATAATTTCGCCTGGTTTCTCAATGCCGCGACCGATGCGCTGCTCGCGGCGCAGAACTTTTGCGTGCAGGCCGAAATGCACGGTCTGGGCATCTGCTACCTCGGCACGACGCTCTACACGGCGGCCGATATCGCCCGTATTCTGGAGCTGCCCAAGGGGGTGATTCCGCTCACGACCGTGGTGGTCGGCTATCCCGACGAGACGCCCGAGACGGCCGATCGTCTGCCGTTGGAAGCTGTGGTGCACTACGAGAAGTACACCGACTATACGGCGGCCGAGATCGACGAACTGTGGGCCGAGCGCGAGGAGTCGGAACTCACGCGCCGGCTGCTGGAGGAGAACGGGCTGGAGAATCTGGCCAAGGTCTTCACCGAGCGGCGGTATGTGCGCCGCGACAACCTCGCCATTTCGGAGGCTTATTTCGCATTGCTCAAGGAGCAGGGTTTCTTCAACCGGTAAGGGCGGTCGTGCGGAGGGCGTGGCGCATATCATTCGTAGGGGCGGTGCTGGGCTTCGTTTGCTCGGCCTGCAGCGTCACGCGCCATATTCCCGACGGCGAATATTTCCTGCAGCGCGTGAGCATCGAGACCGACAAGTCGGTGCCGCGCAGGGAGCGCATCGCGGCGGCCGATCTGGAGAAATATGTGCGTCAGACCCCCAACAAGCGGCTGTTGGGCACCAATTTCTACGTGTGGCTCTACGAGCAGGCCGACTCGGCCAAACAAAACCGCTGGAACAACTGGAAGCGCAAGATCGGCGAGGCGCCCGTCATTCTGGACATGAACCTCACGCGCAAGAGCGCCGAGAACCTGAAGGTCTACATGGATACCAAGGGGTTCTTCTCGTCCGCCGCGACGTTCGAGGTGGACACCCTCTCGCGGCGGAAACGGGCGCGCGTGACCTATCGTACGCGGCAGGGCGCGCCCTATCTGATCGATTCGGTCTCCTACGAGTTCCGCGACAAGTTTCTGGAACAGGTGCTGGCGCCCGATACGGCCAACACGCTGGTGCGCCCCGGGCGGATCTTCGACATCACGATGCTCGACAGCGAGCGGGAGCGCATCACGGCCTACCTCAAGGAGCGGGGCTACTACAATTTTTCGGTCAACAACATCGAGTTCGAGGCCGATACGCTTTCGGGCGACCACCGGGTGGGGGTGTGCATCGTCGTGAAGCAGCATCTGACCGGCTACGACGAGCGCGGCCGGGCCGTGATGGACAACAACACGGTCTACCGCATCGACCGCATCAACATCTATTCCGACTTCGACCCCACGGCCCTGCGCACCGATTCCACGCTCTTTTCGCGGCTCGACACGCTCTATTACCGGGGTCTGAACGTCGTCTACGAGAAGCGGCCCAACGTGCGGCCCTCGATCCTGCGGCAGGCCGTGCCGCTCTACCCCAACTATGTCTACAATTCGGCGCAGGTCAACCGCACCTACTCCGACCTGATGTCGATGGGCTATTTCCGCAGCGCCCGCATCGCGTTCGTGGAGCAGCCGCAGACGGTCGACGTGACCAACTACGTCACCTACATCGGGGCCACGGCCGATTCGACGCGCACCGACTACACGAAAGAGGGCTATCTGACTTGCAACATCCTTTGCACGCCGACGCTCCGGCAGAGTTTCAAGGTCGAGTTGGAGGGAAGCACGACTTCGAGTTTCTATGGCCTCAAAGCGACCCTGGGCTACCAGAACCGCAACATCTTCCGCGGTGCCGAGTCGTTCGACGTGTCGTTCACGGCCGGCTACGAGTTCATGAAGGCGCCCGATGCCCGGAAACGCCGCGCCACGGAGTTCGGAGCCACGGCGGGGTTGACCTTTCCGCGCTTTCTGGTGCCGTGGCGTCCGATGCGCTACCGCTCGGTCAACCAGCCCAAGACCAAAATCGAGCTTTCGATCAACTTCCAGGATCGGCCCTATTACCGCCGTACGTTGTCGAGCGCCGGCATCACCTATCTTTGGAGCGACTCGCGCTACTCGTCGTTCTCGCTGCGGCCGATCGACATCAACGTGGTCGACGTGAGCTATCTGGACGACAGCTTCCTGGCCGGCACGAAGAACAAGTATTTGATCTACAGCTACGAGTCGCAGTTCATCGGGGGGCTGGCCTTCAGCTACGGTTACAACAACCAGTTCAAGAACCTGGGCGGCAACGCCACGGTGATCCGCTTCAATGCCGAGACGGCGGGCAACCTGATCGACGGGCTGGAACACCTCTTTTCGAAACCCTACGAGGACAAGGGCTATTACCGGATTTTCGGGCTGCGCTATGCGCAGTATTTCCGCACCGACTTGAGCGTGAGCCGCAAGAACATGCTGGGTGAAAAAACGGCCCTCGCCTGGCGCTTCTACGGCGGTGTGGCGATGGCCTACGGCAATTCGCAGAGCGTGCCTTTCGACCGCCAGTTCTATGCCGGCGGCAGCAACAGCATGCGCGGCTGGACGCCCCGAACGCTGGGGCCGGGTTCGATGCCCGACCCGCACAGTCCGTTCCCGGTGCAGACGGGCGATGTGAAGTTGGAAGCCAACCTGGAGTTCCGTTTCCCGATCTGGGGCATCGTCCATGGCGCGACGTTCCTCGACGCGGGCAACATCTGGTATATCCGCACCAATCCGGCGGAGTATACGGACGACGCGGTGTTCTATTTCGACAAGTTCTATCGCCAGCTGGGGTTCGACACGGGCGTGGGTCTGCGTCTGGACATCAAGTTCGCGGTGTTGCGTTTGGACTGGGGCATCCAGCTCCACAACCCCAACAACCCCGTGGGCGAACGGTGGATCCACAACTTCCGCTGGAAAAACACGGCGCTGAACTTCGGCGTGGGATATCCGTTTTAAAAAAAGAGCGTATTTTGTCGGAAATGTCCGATTACGCTTTCGCAGACTCTTTTTTCATCTTATCGGAAACAACCGAAAAATGTCCCCCCCCCTCGTCTCCGGAGCCGTCGGAGGCCTTGTATTGCGAGGGCGACAGACCCGTGTTGCGTTTGAAGTAGCTCCCGAAAAACGACTGGTTGGGGAAATTGAGCGTGTAGGCGATCTCCTGGATGCTCAGGTTCGAGTATTTCAGCAGGGTCTTCGCCTCCAGAATCACGTAGATTTCGATCCATTGCGACACCGATTTCTTGCTCACCTGCTTGATGAGCGTGGTGAGGTATTTGGGCGTGATGCAGAGCTGCCGGGCGTAGAATCCCACGCTGCGCTCCGTCTTGTAGTGCTGGCTCAACTCCTGGAGGAAGCGCCGGAAATAGCTCTCCGCACGGTCGGATCGGCGGCTTTCGGGTTCGGGGTGCGCCTCCATGTAGCGGTCGACGGTCGTGCCGATCTTGTAGAGGGTCGCCATGAACAGCCCGCTGACGATCCGGTCGGCGAATGCGGAGGTCGGCGCTTCGATTTCGTGCTCCATGAGCGCGATGAAGCGGCACAGCTCCTCGCTCTCTCGGGGCGAGATGTCGATGCAGGGGTGGGCGCTCAACTGCAGCATCAGGGGCATCATGTGTTTCATGTCGATGTTCATGCGCTGCAGGAACCGCGACGAGACGATGACCATGTGTCCTTCGAGCGTGCCCTTGGCGTGGGCCTGGACGATGTTCTGCGGTGCGATCATGAAGAGCGTGTTTTCCCGCAGGACGTATTCGTTGAGATTGATCGAAACCGTCGTTTCGCCCCGGGTGCCGATGCCGACGATAAAAGCGTCGATGCGGCAGGGAAAGAGGAACGCATCGAGCTGGGAGACCCCTTTGTGCGCGATGACGAACTCCTGCGACGAGGCGGTGCCGCGTCCTGCCTTGGCGAGCAGTTCGCTCAAGGTGAAATCGGTGACGGAGCGGATGGTTTCCGGCGATCGGGTATTCATCGTGTCGTAAATTTGCGACAAATATAGGTCATTTCTCGCGACGAAAGGTTCGAAACGTCCGATCTTCGGACGAATCGAACAACAAGCGGGCGATAACGAAAAACGCGCCGCAAGAATTGCAGCGCGTCGAAATCCGTTCGGACGCGATCGGGCCGACCTGCGGAGGGGCGATTGCGTCCGGTTCGCTTCTTACTGGGCGGCCGGCGTCTCGGTGATGCCCAGCTCGGTGCGCACCAGCGGCGCGATGTCGGTGAGTTGGTTCTCGTCGAACGAAGCCAGCGAGCCGGTGGCCGTGTCGAAGATGGCGATATAGCCGTTGTCCTTGGCTACCTTGTCGATCGCGGCCTTGGCCTTGTCGATGATGGGGGCCAGCAGCTCCTGCTGTTTCTTCTGGTAGTCCTGCTGCGCGATCTGCTCGAACTCCTGACGGCGGTTCTGCAGCTCCTGCAGCTCTTTCTCCTTGAGCTGACGCACGGCGTCGGAGTAGGAGGCGTAGTTCTTCTGGTAGTCGGCCAGCTTTTGGTTGAACTCCACGGCGATGGTCTCCAGGTTGTCTTCCAAGTCTTTGCCGTAGGCCTGCATATTGGTGTTCATCTCTTTGGTTTCGGGCATCGCCAGCAGAATCTCCTGGGTGTTGATGCGTCCGAACTTCTGGGCGAAAAGCGACGAGGCGCTCAACGTCAATGCAACCGCGAGGGTCAGTTTGATAACCTTTTTCATAGGGATAGTTATTCGTTAAGTTTTCGATGTGCTATTTTTTCAGCAGGGCGATCACCTGCTCCGTGCGGTCGGCGGCCGGATCGGCATAGAGCAGCGTGGGGTTGTTCGACGAGTCCACGACGATCGCCGCACCCGTCCGTTTGGCATAGGCTTCGATGGCGGCGAAGACCTGCTTCTGGATGGGTTCGATCAGTTCGACGCGCTTTTTCATCAGGGTGCCTTCCTGCCCGAAGATGCTCTCCTGGTAGTCGGTAGCCTCCTTCTCGAGGGCCAGAATGGCGTTCTCGCGCGACTGACGCACGGTGGCCGTGAGCGAGGCTTTCTGGGCCATGTAGGCGTTGTACGATTGCTCGACCTCGGCAAAACGGGCGTCGACCTGCTGTTGGTACTGCTCGGCGAGCTTGTCGAGCGAGGCGATGGCCGTGTTGTAGGCGTCGAGCGACTTGAAGATTTTTTCGCTGTTGACGATGATGCAGTTCTGGGCCGATGCGAAAGCGGCCGTCAGGACGAATGCAGCGAGGAACATCAGACGTTTCATAGCAATTCGGTTTTAAGTCATTTCATGCGGAACCGTTAACTTTTTCTTTCAAATATATTCAAATATACTGCCGGATCGCGCAGGTCTGCCGCCCGGGCCGGGGTCTTTCGCGGGGATCAGAACTGCTGGCCCATCACGAAGTGGAACTGGCTGCCGCTCTTCTTGGTGCTGTTGGCCGGGGCGTCGAAGCCGTAGCCCCAGTCGATGCCCAGCATGCCCACCACGGGCAGGTAGAGGCGCACGCCGAAGCCGGCCGAACGCTTGATCTTGAAAGGCGAGAACTCTTTCCACGAGTCGAATGCGTTGCCGCCTTCGAGGAAGCCCAGCACATAGATCTGCGACGAGGGTTTGAGGATCACGGGGTAGCGCAGCTCGGCCGTGTACTTGTTGTAGCCGCACGAGTAGTAGTTGCCGGGGTCGAGGGCGCCGTCTTCGTAACCGCGCATCGAGATGATGTCGATACCGTAGATGTTGTAGCCCGTCATGCCGTCGCCGCCCACTTCGAAGCGCTCGAAAGGCGAGGTCTTGTACTTGTTGTAGTTGCCCAGATACCCCATTTCGGCCCGCAGCATCAGCACGAGGTTGGAGTTGCGCGTCAGGGCCTGGAACCATTGGGCCTTGAACTGCCATTTGTGGAACTCGACCCAGCGGTAACGCTCCTGGTTGGCCCGGTCGGCCACGGCGGCATTGTTGCTGGCGGCCTGCTGTTCGAGCGCCCGGTAGTCCTTGCCGTCCCAGAGCGAGTAGGGCAGCGTGGCCTGCACCGAGGCGGTGAACTCCGAACCGCGGCGCGGATAGATGGGCTGGTCGACCGAATTGCGGCTCAAGATCAGTTTGATCGACAACAGGTTGGACGAACCGTTGGTCATCACGAACGACGACCAGTTCTTGAGCGAATAGCGCTCGTAGCTCGCCTCGGCGTAGAGCGAGAAATAGGGGTCGGGCCACGACAGACGCTTGCCCAGGCCGGCCGCCGCGCCGTAGGTGCGGAAGTGGCGCGTGCTGGTCTGCCAGACGTAGTAGGCGTCGTTCTGCTCGGACAAGTGGGCCGAGAGGGTGAACGAATTGGGTTTCTTGCCGCCCAACCAGGGGTCGGTGAAGCTGAACGAGAACGCTTTGTAATAGGTGCCGTTGGTCTGGGCCGAGATCTGGAGCCGCTGGTTCTGTCCCATGGGGTAGGGGCGCCAGGCTCCCTTCTTGAAGAAGTTGCGGATCGAGAGGTTGTTGAGCGTGATGCCCACCGAGCCGACGAAGGTGCCCGAACCCCAGCCGCCGGCGATGTTGAACTGGTCGGAGGCCTGCTCTTCGAGCGCCCAGTTGATGTCGACCAGTTCGTTCGAGACGGGGCGGATGTCGGGCTGGATGTTCTCGGCGTTGAAGTGGCCCATCGAACCCAGCAAACGCAGCGTGCGCATCAGCAACGAACGGTCGTACAGCTCGCCCGGGTAGGTGGCCAGTTCGCGGCGGATCACCTCGTCGTCGACGCGCTGGTTGCCCGTGATGCCGACGTTGTTGATGGTGAACTGCTTGCCCTCGAACACCTTGATCTCCAGGTCTATCGAATCCGGCCCGACGATGGTCTCGGCCGGTTCGACCTGCGACATCAGGTAGCCGTTGTTCTGGTAGAGCGACGACACGGACATGGCTTCGAGGTCGGTCTCCTTCTGGATGCCGAGGCGCTTGTGCATGGTCTTCTTGTCATAGGTGTCGCCCGTCTTGACGCCGAACATGCGCTGCAGCTCCTCGGTCTCGTAGACCGAGTTGCCCACCCATGAGACGTTGCGGATGTAGTATTTGTTGCCTTCGGAAAGCTCGATGTCGATGCCCAGACGACGGTCGTCGATCGGGTAGATCGAGTCGCGCACCACGGTGGCGTTGCGGAAGCCGCGCGAGTTGTAGAAGTCGATGAGCAGTTCCTTGTCGTCCTCGAAGTCGGCTTCGTTGAGCTTGGTGTTGCGGAAGATGTTGATCGATTTCTGGTGCGTCTTCTTGAAAGTGCGGCGCAGCCGCTTGTCGTCGAACTGCTCGTTGCCCGAGAAGTTGATCTTGCCGATTTTCACCTTGTCCTTGCGGTCGATGACGAACGTCACGGTCACGGCCTGCGGACGTACCGAATCGTTCTTGATGCGCACGTCGACTTCGGTGTTGCGGAAACCCTTGTCGGCCCAGTATTTCTTGATGAGCTTGGTGTTCTTGTCGATCGCGTAGTCGGAGAGTTCGCTGCCGCGCCGGAGCTTGAGCTTTTCGAGCAGGTCTTTCTGCTTGCCTTTCGAGATGCCCTCGAACGCCCAGTCGTAGACCCGCGGACGCTCCTGCAGAAAGACCTGCAGGTCGAGGCTGTCGCCCTCGATCTCGGCGCCGATCTTCACGTCGGAGAAGAAGCGCTGACTCCACAGCCGCGAAATGGCGTTGGCGATGAAGTCGCTGGGCAGGTAGATCGAGTCGCCCGCGATCAGGCCGGCCGACGACTTGAGGATTTCGGGATTGAGGTATTTCACGCCGTGGATGTCGACGTTGCGGATGTGGTAGAGCCGGGGCGTGCCGTCGGAGCGCAGCAGAGGTGCGTTCTCGGGAAAAGAGACGGCCGTTTCGCGCGGCGCCGAATCGGCGGGCGAAGGCTCCTGGGCCAATGTCCCCGGGGTGCTCGACACCGCGAGTGCGATCGCCAGAAATACCTTACCGAATTTATTCATCTGTTTGAATTCTAATCGTCAAATTCTTCATTCGACCAGTCCGAACCGGCGTTCGCGCCGGGCGTATTCGTCGATCGCGCGGTCGAACTCTTCTTCGGTGAAATCGGGCCACAAGACCTGCGGGAAGTAGAGTTCGGCGTAGGAGGCCTGCCACAGCAGGAAATTGCTCAACCGCTCCTCGCCGCTGGTGCGGATCACCAGATCGGGGTCGGGGAACTCCGCCGTGTCGAGCGCCGCGGCGACGGTCTGCTCGTCGATGGCTGCGGGTGCGAGCGTCCCTGCGGCTGTGCGCTCGGCCAGCTTCCGCATGGCCCGCACGATCTCGTCGCGCGACGAGTAGTTGAACGCCAGCACCAGCGTCAGCCGGTCGCCCGCGGCGGTCAGCTCCTCGGCCTGGGTCAGGTAGGCGCGCACCTTGTCGGAAAAGCGTGTCCGGTCGCCGATCATGCGGATGCGGATGCCCTGACGCTGCAGCTCGGGCGTTTCGTGGATCACGCATTGGCAAAACAGCTCCATCAACGCCTCGACCTCCTCGGCGGGGCGGCCCCAGTTCTCGGTCGAAAAGGCGTAGAGCGTGAGGTACCCGATGCCGTGGCGCACGGCCGCGCGCAACGACGCCCGAATGGGTTCGATGCCGGCCGCATGGCCTTCGTGCCGCGGCATGCCGCGCTGCTCGGCCCAACGTCCGTTGCCGTCCATGATGATGGCCACATGGCGGGGTATGCGGTTCGCTTCGCTCATATAGGGCACAAATATAGGGAAATTACCGGGTTATTCCAAAGTGAACATCGAAAAGTGAGGGGAGCTCTTATTCCTCCTGCCGTCTCGGATGCGTGGCGGAGCCGCCGGCACGAAACCCGTCCGAAAAACAGCGGTTCATGCCTTTCACCTTTCACCTTTCACTTCTCTTAAGTCCACTCCCCACATCATCTTATTGCGTAACGTGTCGTAGAACGATATATTGTGCGGCAGGGCCAGAAAAATGCGTGTTTCGGCCCGGCGCACGACGAACGTGGCGCCCGGGGCGATGGGGTAGCTGCGGTTGTCGAGCGTGGCGAAGGCATCCGAACGCCGCTGGTGCACCCGCAGTTCGATCCGGCTGCCGTCGGGCACCACCACGGGGCGCATGGTGAGGTTGTGGGGCGCCAGGGGCGAGATGATGAAGCAGGCGCACGACGGGGCCACGACGGGGCCGCCCGCGCTGAGCGAGTAGGCCGTGGAGCCGGTGGGGGTGGAGACGATCACGCCGTCGCCGCGGTAGGTGGCGACCATCTGCCCGTCGACGTAGGTCTCGACGGCGAG
The DNA here is from genome assembly GCA_964431265.1 of uncultured Alistipes sp. Lineage (GTDB taxonomy): Bacteria > Bacteroidota > Bacteroidia > Bacteroidales > Rikenellaceae > Alistipes. The sequence goes on from CAYSJF010000033.1 coordinate 11,744, forward strand.
CATGTCGGCGCCGTGGCGCTGTACGGTGAATTCGTTGAGCGCCAGCAGCGGCCCGCCTGCGGCGAGGAAGTCGCCCCGCACTTCGAGCATCGAGCGCGGCTGGACGGCGAGTTCGCCGCGGGCGATCTGCCCGAGCAGCTGCTCGGTGCCGTCGCTCGGCCCGCCGGTCAGGAAGCCCAGATGCCCGGCATTGATTCCCACCACCGGAATCGGAGCGCCGTCCAGCCGGTGGACGCCCTCCAAGAGCGTGCCGTCGCCTCCGTAGCAGATCATCGCGGTGCCTTCGGGTTGCGGCGCGAGCCGCTCGCCGTAGATCTTGTCGGCCGGAACAGCGGCTCCGGTGGCCCGGGCCACGGCCGGCGCGAACTCTTCGTTGACCAGATAGTCGAAGCCGTGCCGCGCGAGCGCCTCGAAGAGCCGGCGCAGTTCCCCGTCCGGACGGTCGGGGCGGTTGCGGGAAAAAAGTATGATTTTCATCGGCGGAGTTGCGAAAAAATAAGTAACTTTACCACGCCGGAGCCGTGCTCCGGGGCGATCGTCCGGCGGAATGCGGCCGGCATGTCGGAAGCAAAGTTAGTGATTTTATGACAAAGTTGAGTGTAAACGTCAATAAGATTGCCGTGATCCGCAATTCGCGGGGCGGCAACCTCCCCGACGTGGTGCTCGCCGCCACGCGCATCGAGGGCTTCGGCGCCGACGGCATCACGGTGCATCCGCGTCCCGACGGCCGGCATATCCGCCCCGACGACGTGCGGGCGCTCAAACGGGCCTTGCGCACCGAACTCAACATCGAGGGCAATCCCACGCCGGAGTTCGTCGATTTGGTGCTGGAGGTCGTGCCGGCGCAGGTGACGCTGGTGCCCGACGCACCCGATGCGATCACGTCGAATGCGGGGTGGAATACCGTAGCCCACCGCGATTTTCTTGCCGAAGTGACGACTCGTTTCCATGCCTGCGGCATACGGGTTTCGCACTTCGTCGATCCCGATCCCGCCATGGTCGCCGGGGCGAAGGCGTGCGGCGCCGACCGCGTAGAACTCTACACGGAGGCTTATGCCCGCGAATATCCCGCCGGGCCGGAGGCTGCGATCGCGCCCTATGTCGCGGCGGCCGAGGAGGCGCGCCGTCAGGGGCTGGGACTCAATGCCGGCCACGATCTGTCGCTGGAGAATCTGCGCTATTTCGTCGAGCGGATTCCCTGGACCGACGAGGTGTCGATCGGCCATGCGCTCATCGGCGACGCCCTCTACTACGGATTGGAAAACACCGTGCAGCTCTATCGTCGTCAACTCTCTTCCGTCCGTTAACCGCGTGCCGCTCTCCGATCCCATATTCCGGCGCATCTCGCGTCTGGCCGACGAACAGGGCGTCCGGGCGTTCGTCGTGGGCGGCTATGTGCGCGACCACTACCTGTGCCGTCCGTCGACCGACATCGACGTGGTGGTCGTGGGCAGCGGCGTGGCGCTGGCCGAGGCGCTGGGGCGCGAGCTGCATGCCAAGGTCTCGGTGTTCAAGACATTCGGCACCGCGATGCTCCGGGCCGGCGGCGTGGAGGTCGAGTTCGTGGGTGCGCGGCGCGAATCCTACACCTACGACTCGCGCAAACCCCAGGTCGAGGCCGGAACACTTGAAGACGACCAGCGGCGTCGCGACTTCACGATCAACGCGCTGGCCTGGTCGCTCAACGGCCCGACGTTCGGCGAGCTGGTCGATCCGTTCGGCGGGCTGGACGATCTGGATGCCTGCATCATCCGCACGCCGTGCGATCCCGACGTGACTTTCTCGGACGATCCGCTGCGCATGATGCGGGCCGTGCGGTTCGCGACGCAGCTGGGCTTCTCGATCGAAGAGGAGACTTTCGAGGCGATCCGCCGCAATGCCCATCGCATCAAGATCGTGTCGCGCGAACGGATCGCGACCGAGCTGAACAAGATCGTGCTGGCCCCGCGTCCGTCGATGGGGTTCGAGCTGCTGGATCTGACCGGTCTGCTGGAGCTGATTTTCCCCGAACTGCATCGGCTCAAGGGCGTCGAGCGGCGCGGCCAGCATGCGCATAAGGACAATTTCGTCCACACGCTCAAGGTGTTGGATAATGTGGCGCGCCGCTCCGACGATCTGTGGCTGCGGTGGGCGGCCGTGCTGCACGACATCGCCAAGCCCCAGACCAAGGCCTATGACCCGAAAGTCGGCTGGACGTTCCACGGCCACGAAGTGGCGGGATCGAAGATGGTGCCGGCGATTTTCCGCCAGCTGAAGCTGCCGATGAACGAACACATGAAGTTCGTGCAGAAACTGGTGTTCCTGCATCTGCGGCCGATCATCCTTTCCGAAGACCTGGTGACCGACTCGGCCGTGCGGCGGCTGCTGTTCGAGGCGGGCGACGATGTGGAGTCGCTGATGACGCTGTGCGAAGCCGACATCACGTCGGGCATCGACGCCAAGGTCAAGCGTTACATGGCCAATTTCGAGCTGGTGCGCCGCAAGATGAAAGACCTCGAAGAGCGCGACCGCATCCGCAACTTCCAACCCCCGATCACGGGCGAGATCATCATGAAGACCTATGGCATCGGCCCCTGCCGCGTGATCGGCGAGATCAAGGAGATCATCAAGAACGCCATTCTCGACGGCGAAATCCCCAACGACTATGCCGCGGCCCACGCCCTGATGGAACGCCTCGCCGCCGACCGCGGCCTGGCACAGCCGGAGGTGGAATTGAAATGAAGTTAAAAAGGAAGCAGCCTTATTTTCGACTGCTTTGGGGCTGTTTAAAAAAAATATAAATATGGTAGACACATATGTATTTATAGATGATACGGGAACTCCTGGGCAAGAATCATGTAGTAAATATGGTGGTCCGAGTTTATGCTCATGGTTTGCAATACTTGTATCTGCAAAGGAGAAATTGGAGATAGAAAATGCAGTTAATGGATTAAAGGAACAATATCTTGCCCCTTTAGGATTAGATGAATTCCACTTTGTCGAATTATATAATGGGAAAGGCCGTTATCGCCAGATGTCAATTGACCAGCGTTTGAAGATAATGTATCAATTTGCCACTATATATAAGGAAGGCAATTATCCGTTGTTCGTACAGTCAATGACAGAAGAAGATTATGATCGGTTGAAAATAAATCGTGAAACTCTTGTTTATATTGGAAATTTGAATTTGGCAGAAATAAAAGATTTTGCATTAATCTTTTTGTTCCTGAGACTGAATCAGTTCTTGGAAGAAAAGAGTGGCATCTATAAATTTCCAGTTCGAATCATTATTGATGAAGGCCGACAAAAAAATGGGTCTGACTTAAAGATCAATTTGTTCGGAGATAAGCTTGAAAATAAGCAAGTTGAATTTAAGTCGTCTAAATCGGAATTGCTGTTGCAATTTATTGATTTTGTTGCGTTCAGTCTGAATAGAAACCGATATTTATTATCTCAAAATAAAAAATCTGAACGTGATATTGAATTTCTCAAAATGACAGAATATGCAGATTTTGAGGTAGATGGCCTGAAAAGAGGATTTGTTAATTGTGCTGAAAATACGACACAGCAGTATGATTGATTTCTTGATGAAGAATATCGAAAAAGTGCATTGTTGAGGCAAATAACGTTGAAAGAATTAATGACATGGTGTAATAGGATAGATTGAAATTGGATATTTAACAATAAACGCAGACTGATAAAGTCTGCGTTTATTGTTGGTAGCGGGAGGAGGACTCGAACCTCCGACCTCCGGGTTATGAGCCCGACGAG
>CAYSJF010000034.1:0-15107 GCA_964431265.1 uncultured Alistipes sp.
TCTTCATCGTGATGTTCGTGCTGATGATGAACTTCGTGTGGCGCTACATCGACGAGCTGGTGGGCAAAGGCTTGAGTGCCGGCATCATCATCGAGCTGATGACCTACGCCATGGCCAACATGCTGCCCCTGGGTCTGCCGTTGGCCGTGCTGCTGGCCGCGATCATGACGATGGGCAGCCTGGGCGAGAACTACGAGCTGCTGGCCATGAAGTCGGCGGGGCTGTCGCTCGTGCGGATCACCCAACCGCTCCTCATACTGGTGAGCCTGATCGCCGTGGGCAGCTTCTTCATAGGCAACAATCTGGTGCCCTATGCCAACAAGAAGATGTACAGCATCATCTACGACATCCGCCAGCAGCGCCAGACGCTCGAATTCCAGGACGGCCTTTTCTTCAACGGCATCGACAACATGTCGATCCGCGTGGGGCATCAGGACCCCGAAACGCATCTGCTGCGCGACGTATTGATCTACGACAACCGCCCGGCCAACGGCAACATGAACACCATCGTCGCCGACTCGGGTTATATCCGGCTCTCGGACGACAAGAAATTCCTGCTGGTGACGCTTTTCAACGGCGAAACCTACGAGCAGACCCGCAACAACCAATGGTATACCAAGAGCGCGCTGCGCCACCACACGTTCGAGCTGCAGAAGCAGTCCATAGCCATGGACGGCTTCGCCATGGAGCGCAGCGACGACAGCAAGATTTCGAACAGCCAGACCAAAAACATCAACCAGCTGCAGCAGGACATCGATTCGCTGGAACGGAAGGTCAACACGGCGACGACCAGTTCCTACGAACCGCTGCTCAAGGAGCAGATTTTCGCCCGCGACCACAGCGTGTTGCCGTTGCCCGACAGCATGCGCATCGACAAGCGTCGCTTCCGCACCATGCAGTCGGCCGACTCGATCGCCCGGCTGCCCCTGCGCGAGAAAAACCGCATATGGAACCAGGCACGCACGCTGGCCAAGACCTCGCGCAACATGTTCTCGTTCGACGAATCGATGGCCAAGGAGTCGCTCAACAAACTCTACCGCTCGAAAGTGGAGTGGCACAAGAAAGTGTCGCTGCCCGTCTCGATCATCATCTTCTTCCTGATCGGCGCGCCGCTGGGCGCGATCATCCGCAAAGGCGGACTGGGGCTGCCGGTGGTGGTGTCGGTGATCTTCTTCGTGGTCTACTACATCATCAGCCTTTCGGGCGAAAAGCAGGTCAAGGAGGGCAACTGGGAGGCGATATGGGGCATGTGGATCTCGTCGTTCATCCTGACGCCCATAGCCGTATACCTCACCTACAAGGCCACCAACGACTCGGCGCTTCTGGACACCGACTGGTATGCCGGCAAGATCAAGGCCCTGCGCGAACGCATGGAGCCGTGGCTCGGGCAAGTGAAAAACGCATTAAAATTCAAACTCCATGGGAAACGAAACCCCGCTCAATAGCGTAGAGGAGGTCATCGAGGACTTCCGCGCCGGCAAGGTGGTGATCGTCGTCGACGACGAAGACCGCGAAAACGAAGGCGACTTCATCGTCGCGGCCGAGAAGATCACGCCCCAAATCGTGAACTTCATGCTCAAGGAGGGACGCGGCGTGCTGTGCGCCCCCTTGAGCGAAGAGCGCTGCGCTGCGTTGGGTCTCAACATGATGGAGGAGAACAACACCTCGCTTCTGGGCACGCCGTTCACCGTGACGGTCGACCTGCTGGGCCACGACTGCACCACGGGCGTCTCGATCCACGACCGCGCGGCGACGATCCGCGCATTGGCCGACCCCGCGACGCGGCCCGCCGACCTGGGGCGTCCGGGGCACATCAACCCGCTGCGCGCCCGCGAAAAAGGGGTGCTGCGCCGCCCGGGTCACACCGAAGCGGCCGTCGACCTGGCCCGGCTGGCCGGCCTGCAGCCCGCCGGAGCATTGATCGAAATCATGAACGAGGACGGCACCATGGCCCGCATGCCGCAGCTGCGCGAAATCGCCCGGAAATTCGACTTGAAAATCATATCCATAGCCTCGTTGATCGCCTACCGGCTGCGCGAGGAATCGTTGATCGAAAAAGGGGTCACCGTGCCGCTGCCCACGGCATGGGGCGACTTCAGGATCACGCCGTTCCGCCAGAAATCCAACGGCGTGGAACACGTGGCCCTGACCAAAGGCGAATGGGCCGAAGACGAACCGGTGTTGATCCGCGTGCACTCGTCGTGCGCCACGGGCGATATTTTCGGTTCCTACCGCTGCGACTGCGGCGACCAGCTCCACCGTGCCATGCAGATGATCGACAAAGAGGGCAAGGGCGCCGTGGTCTACCTCAACCAGGAGGGGCGCGGCATAGGTCTCTGCAACAAGATACACGCCTACAAGCTGCAGGATGAGGGTCTGGATACCGTCGACGCCAATCTGCGGCTGGGATTCAAGGCCGACGAACGCGACTACGGCGTGGGGGCGAGCATCATCCGGGAATTGGGCATCCGCCGCATGCGTCTGATGACCAACAACCCGCTCAAGCGGGCCGGGCTGGAGGGCTACGGACTGAAGATCGACGAAATCGTACCGATCGTCATCGCGCCCAACCAATACAACGAACACTATTTGGAGACCAAGCAGGAGCGCATGCAGCACACGCTGGGAATCAAACCGCACGGCCGCAAGTAAAAGAGAACCGTCCCTGCGGCGCTTCGGACGCAGATATATAAAAGAAGAACTGCACGACTTCCATGTCCGCGATTTCGACGGCACCCGCTAAAACAGCAGTTTCGAAAATATGAATTCCAAGGATTTACGCATAGTTTTCATGGGCACGCCCGAGTTCGCTGTGCCGTCGCTGCGCGCGCTGGTCGCGGGCGGGTACAACGTCGTCGGCGTGGTCACGACGCCCGACAAGCCGGCCGGTCGCGGACAGAAACTGCACGAAAGCGATGTGAAAATCGCCGCCCGGGAATTAGGGCTGCCGATCCTGCAACCCGAAAAACTGCGCGCTCCGGAGTTCGTGGAGGCGATGCGGGCCTTGCAGCCCGATTTGGGCATCGTCATCGCGTTCCGCATGCTGCCCGAAGCGATCTGGGCCATGCCGCGTCTCGGAACGTTCAACCTCCATGCCTCGCTGCTGCCGCAATACCGCGGTGCGGCGCCGATCAACCGCGCGATCATGAACGGCGAGACGGAGACGGGCGTAACGACTTTCCTGCTGAACCACGAAATAGACAAAGGCGCCATTCTGGCGCAAGAACGCATGCCGATTCTGCCCGAAGACAACGTGGGCACGCTCTACGACAAGTTGATGCACGCCGGCACGAAGTTGGTAACCGACACCGTAGACCGCATCGCGGCGGGCGATATCGCACCGATCGAGCAACAGCACATCGACGAGGCGACTCTGAAACCGGCGCCCAAGATTTTCAAGGAGGATTGCCGCATCGACTGGACGCGGCAGGGCAGGGGCATCATCGACATCGTACGCGGCCTTTCGCCCTATCCGGCGGCATGGAGCAGCCTCCGCCGCGAAGCGGACGAGGAGGGCATCACGGCCAAGATTTTCGCGGCCCGCTTCGAAGCGGCCGATCTCGGCCGGGCCTGCGGCACGATCGAGAGCGACGGCCGCACGTTCGTCCGCGTGGCCTGCGCCGACGGCTGGATCGCACTCGACGAGATTCAGATAGCAGGCAAGAAGCGGCTGCCCGTCAGGGAGTTGCTTTTAGGCTGGCGCGACGTAGGGCACTACCGGTTCGACTGACGACCGGAAGCCTTCCGATCGCTTTACTCTTTGTTCGTATAATCCCTTTCGCCGAAAATCGACGAGCCGACGCGCACCATGGTCGCGCCGCACTCGACGGCCAGCGGATAGTCGTGCGACATGCCCATCGAAAGGGTGTCGAAATGCACGCCGAAATAAGGCCGCAGGAGGTCGAAGCAACGCTTCAACTCGCCGAAATCGCGCCGGATGATCGTCTCGTCGTCGGTGTTGGTAGCGATGCCCATGACGCCACGCACGCGGATATGGGGCATCGCATGGAACGGCGCCGAATCGAGGTAGCGCTTCAGTTCGCCCACGTCCCAGCCGCTCTTGGTCGCCTCCTGCGCGACGCGGATCTCCAGCAGGATGTCGACCGTGCGGCCGCACCGGGCCGCTTCGCGCTGAATGGTCTCCACGAGACGCGCGCTGTCGACCGACTGGATCATCCTTACGAACGGCACGATCTGCCGCACCTTGTTGGTCTGCAGGTGGCCGATCATGTGCCACTCGATCCCCTCGGGCAGCGCCTCGTGCTTGGAGCACAGCTCCTGCGGGCGGCTCTCGCCGAAAATGCGCTGTCCGGCGTCGAACGCCTCGCGGATGGCCTCGGCGGAGTGGGTTTTCGACACGGCGACGAGCGTCACCCCCTCGGGCAGCGAAGCTCTTACATTAGAAATTCTACGGGCGATTTCCGACATGACGAACTGGAATTGATCGGGTAAAATTAGACAAAAATCGGACAATACGGAGGGATGCGGCGAAAAATCGGCAAGAATACCCCGCGAAAACGGTTGCGATTAGCGAAATAAACCCTACATTTGTAGAATAGCAATCCGTCAGACGACATGAACAGCAGAGAAAAGGGGATATACGGCGTCACGTTGATCGGCACGGCGGTCAACGCAATATTGATCGCAGCGAAATTCGCAGCGGGAGCCGCAGGCCGAAGCTCGGCGATGATCGCCGACGCCGTGCACTCGCTCTCCGACTTCATAACGGACATGATCGTGCTGGTCTTCGTGAAACTTTCGGGCAAGCCGCAGGACGCCGGGCACGACTACGGCCACGGCAAGTACGAGACGTTCGCCACGATGATCATCGGCCTGATTCTGACCGCCGCCGGCGCGGGGCTGTTCGTCGACGGAGCGACCAAGGTCGCGGCGAGTCTGCGGGGCGAACCGCTGCCCCGGCCCTCGATGCTGGCGCTGGCAGTAGCCGCAGCCTCGATCGTCTCCAAGGAGGTGCTGTATCGCTACACCGTGCGCAAAGGGGCACAATACGAATCCCGTGCGCTGACGGCCAACGCCTGGCACCACCGGAGCGATGCCATATCGTCGATCGGAACGCTGGCGGGCGTCGCCGGAGCCATGTTTCTCGGCGAGCGCTGGCGCATACTCGACCCGATAGCGGCGATCGTCGTCAGCGTGTTCATCGCCAAGGCGGGCTACGACATCATGCGGCCGAGCATCGACGAACTGCTGGAAAGTTCGCTGCCCGAAGAACACGAAAAAGAGATCGGCCGCATCATCCTGTCGGTATCCGGCGTCAGGAACATACACAACCTCCGCACGCGGCGCATCGGCAACGGCATAGCGATCGACGTGCACGCCCGAATGAGCGCAACGATCACCCTGACCGAAGCCCATGCGATCGCCAACGAGGCCGAACGGCTGCTGAAACAGCAATACGGCTCCGGCACCTGGATCAACATCCACATGGAGCCGGACGAAGCATAACCAAAATAATTCGCGACTTGTACTATCTTTGCGACAAATCTATGATTCTATGAAAAAACTCGTTTCTCTGCTGGCGGCGGCCGTGCTTTCGTTCGGGCCGGCGCAGGCCTGCACCAACTTCATCGTGACCAAGGGCGCCTCGGCCGACGGGTCGACGATGGTCTCCTATGCGGCCGATTCGCACGCCCTCTACGGTGCGCTGTACCACACGCCCGGCGGCAAGCACAAGACAGGGACGATGTTCCCGGTTTACGAGTGGGACACGGGCCGCTACCTGACCGACATTCCGCAGCCGGCCGAGACGTGGTCGACGGTGGGCAACATGAACTGCCACTCGCTCATCATCGCCGAGACCACCTACGGAGGACGTCACGAACTGGCCGACTCCACGGGTCTCATCGACTACGGATCGCTCATATACATCACGCTGCAGCGCGCCAAGAGCGCCCGCGAGGCGATCGCCACGATCGTCGAACTGGCCGACACCTACGGCTACGCTTCGGAGGGCGAGTCGTTCTCGATAGCCGATCCCGACGAAGCGTGGATCATGGAGCTTATCGGCAAGGGCTATAAGGACGACGGGCAGGGCGGCAACGCCCGCAAAGGCATCGTCTGGGTGGCGCGCCGCATTCCCGACGGCTATGTATGCGCCCACGCCAACCAGGCCCGCATCACGACGTTCCCGAAAGACGACCCCGAAAACTGTCTCTATGCCCCCGACGTCATCGACTTCGCCCGCGAAATGGGCTACTACGAGGGTACGGACGAGGATTTCAGCTTCTCGGACGCCTATGCTCCGGCCGACTTCGGGGCGCTGCGCGGCTGCGAAGCCCGCGTGTGGGCCTTCTTCCGCACGGTGGCCGACGGCATGGACGCCTACACCGACTATGCGTTGGGCCACAACCCCGCCAACAAGATGCCGCTGTGGGTGAAACCCCGCACGAAAATAGCCCCCAAGACCGTGTTCGACTGCATGCGCGACCACTACGAGGGCACGCCGATGGACATGACGACCGACCTCGGAGCCGGGCCGCACGCCTGTCCCTATCGCTGGCGTCCGATGTATTTCGAAGTGGATGGGGTAGAGTACTGCAACGAACGGGCGACGGCCACGCAGCAAACCGGTTTCTGGTTCGTGGCGCAGGCGCGGCCCAACGTACCGCGCGACATGGGTATTCTGTGGTTCGGCGTGGACGATGCGGCAACCTCGTGCCTGACGCCGATCTACTGCTCGACGACCTGCGTGCCGAAGTGCTTCCGCGAGGACAACGGCTCGATGTTGAGCTACTCGCCGACCTCGGCGTTCTGGCTGTTCAACCGTGTCACGAATTTTGCATATCTGCGCTACGACCTGATCGCGGCCGACATCCGCAAGGCGACGGACGCCTGGGAGAACGACGAGCTGAACACGGCCATTCCTCTGGTCGACATGGCGGCGACGAAACTCCCGGTCAAGAAACGCGCCCGCTATCTGACGGACTATTCCGTGCGGACGGCGCAAGCGTTGTTCGACCGCTGGGAGAAGTTAGACAAATATCTGTTGCTGAAATATATGGACGGCAACGTAAAGAGCGAGCACGTCGATGTTGTGGCGTTCCTCGACGGCCCGGGTACGGCGGCGCACTTCGTGGACAACGGCACGGGGCGCGAAATCCCGGACGGAATTCAATGGCCGGGCTACAGCGAGAAGTGGAAGCGCGCGGTAGCGGCCGACAACGGAGAGATACTGAAAGTCATTCAATAAGAGCATGAAATACGATATTCTTGTCGTGGGCAGCGGCCCCGGCGGCTATGTGGCGGCGATCCGGGCCGCCCAGCTGGGCAAAAAGGTGGGCCTCGTAGAGCGGGCCGAAGCGGGCGGCGTATGCCTCAACTGGGGCTGCATACCGACCAAGGCGCTGCTCAAGAGCGCGCAGATCTACGCCCATTGCAAGGCGGCCGAGCAATACGGCGTCGAAATAGCCGGCGAAGTGCGCCCGGCACTCGACAAGATGGTGGCCCGCTCGCGCGGCGTGGCCGAGACGATGAACAAGGGCGTGCGGTTTCTACTGCAAAAGAACGGCATCGACCTGATCGCCGGCTTCGGCCGGCTGACGGCTCCGGGGCACCTCGACGTGGAGGGCATCGACTACGAAGCCGACCACATCATCCTGGCGACGGGTGCGCGGCCGCGCGAAATGCCCTTCATGCCCGTAGACGGCAAGCGGGTCATCACCTCGCGCGAGGCGCTGACGCTCGCCGAGCTGCCCGAGTCGATGATCGTGGTAGGGTCGGGCGCCATAGGCAGCGAATTCGCCTGTTTCTATGCGACGCTCGGCGTTCGGGTGACGATCGTCGAGTATCTGCCCCGCATGATGCCGCTCGAAGACGAGGAGGTCTCCAAGGCGATGGAACGCGCGTTCCGCAAACTGCGCGCGACGGTGCTCACCTCGACGACGGTCAAAGGCGTGAAGGTTGCCGGCGACCATTGCGAAGTGGAGATCGAGGGCAAGAAAGGCCCCGAGACGCTGACGGCCGACATCGTGCTCTCGGCCGTGGGCATCGAGGCGAACATCGAAGGCATCGGACTCGAAGAGTCGGGCGTGAAAGTCGAACGCGGCAAAGTGGCGGTGGACGCATACTACCGCACCTCGGTGCCGGGCATCTATGCCATCGGCGACATCGTGCCCGGCCCGGCGCTGGCGCATGTGGCTTCGGCCGAAGCGATTTGCTGCGTCGACGCCATTTGCGGGCTGAATCCCGCACCGGTGGACTACACGACCGTCCCGTCGTGCATCTTCACCACGCCCGAAGTGGCGTCGGTGGGACTGACCGAGCAGCAGGCCGCCGAGCGGGGCATCGCCGTCAAGATCGGGCGCTTCCCTTTCACGGCCTCGGGCAAGGCGACGGCGGCCGGCGACCGCGACGGTTTCGTGAAGCTCCTTTTCGACGAACACGACAAGCTGCTGGGCGCCCACATGGTCGGCGCCGGCGTCACGGAGATGCTGGCCGAGCCTACGCTGGCCCGCACGCTCGGCGCCACGGCACAGCAGATAGCCCATGCGATCCACGCGCATCCTACGATGAACGAAGCCGTCATGGAGGCGGCCGAAGCGGCGCTCGGACACGCCATTCATCTGTAGCCGCAGCTTCCGCAAAGTGCATTTCCCGGCCGAAAAAATCGGCCGGGATTTTCATATTCGGGCCGGTCGGAAAGGGCACGGCCGGCATAGCCGCACAAAAAAACGAGCATTCGCTATTTTTTCATCCATTAAATACGTATCTTTGTGTCATATTTTTAAATTCGATCCGAGGATGAAAAAACTTTTCACCGCATTTCTTCCGGCGACGCTCGGCATGATATTCCTGCTGGCCGGCTGTACGGAAAGCACCCTGGAAGACCCCGACGAACGATTTCCCGACGGACTTCCGATCCATCTGAAAACATCGGACTACAACGCCGAAAACACCTATTATCTCCTCAACGACAACGAGCCGAAAGAGATCTTCTGCAACGCTTCGGAGCGGAGTTTCTATGTCGACCAGCCGCTGCAAATCACCGTCGACGACGATCTCTGCTTCCAGCTGCGCTTTTACAGCCCGCGCTCGCTGCCCGGAGTCAATCTGTGGGTCAAGATCGAGGGCTACGACGAGCAGTTCAAACTCTTCGTCTTCGACAAGATCGAACCTTTCCAGCAATTCCGCATGCAGCTGCCGTTCGCCACGAAAGACATGATGGCCGTGACGCGCAGCGGCAAATCGATCCGGATCATGGCCAATCCGCATCTTTCGCCGAGCGACTTGAGTTTCGAAATCGAATGCGATGCGCCCTATTACAAAACCCTGCAGCAGATCAAATGCCACTGGTATGTCCGATTCGTCTCGTGGACCAGCGGCTACTGGCAGCCCCTGCGTGTCTTCGAAGCCAGGGAGGCGGTAGCCATAGCTCTGAACATGAGCTACATGTACTCGACGGAAGAGTTCGCCACGGCGCTGAAAGAGTTCGGCCCGCTGCACAGCAACGCCAGCAAAACCGAGATCAACAAAGACGCCTTGCTGAACAAAGTATTGAAGTTCAGCGGATTCGATTTCGGCCGCGTTTCCGGAGTAAACGGTTTGGGGGGGGGAAGAACATATGGTCTTGCCAACTGGTGTTATATCGAGCACTATGCCGACGATTCGACCGAGAGCCACACGCTGTGGCACGAATTCGGCCACGGCTTAGGTTACGGCCATGAAGGAAACATGACCTACGAAAATACGGGTGCCGGCTGGCAGACCCTTTGCCGACGGGTCTACCTCCAGCTGAGCATCGCGAAACGGATGCCGGTCTACTCGCGCCGGTTCCTGCACACCCGTCGGGATCATCACCCGTACAGAGCTTCGAAGAATATCATCGAAGACCCCGAACTCGACGAAATCGACGGCGGTCTCGGCGCGGGCGGCGTAGGCTATCTCGCGACCGACTGGGGCGAAAAGGAGGGTGCGCCGGCCCTCTCGTTCAAGCTCGACTACAACGGCGCCGAAACGGGCGAGAAGAACTTCATGCCCAGCGGCGTGTATGTCTACGGCGACAAGATGTACGTGACGAATCAAATCCGTCAGGCCAACTGGTCGTGGGACGTCTACGACCTCTCGTCGGGAAAACCCGTTCTCGAAAAGCGCATCAACAAATGGACGAATCCCGACGGCACCCAACAAAACATCGGCGACCCGGTCGACATCCTCCGCTCGAACGGCAAAATCTATCTCTGCGGCAACAACAACGCGGTCTTCGTCTTCGATGCCGCAACCTATGAATGCACCGACAAACTCGATCTCGGCTACAACGCCGTAGGTTTGGCAGCCACGAACGGCGTGATGTATGCCTATCGCGGCAATGTGAAGGCTTTCCCCGAACACTATTTCGCCAAAGGCGCCATCGCGACGAGTTCGAGCATCGAAAGCTACTCGACCAACGCCTTGTCGGCCGACTATGCCGGAAACGTCTATGCCGTCGCCTCCTATCTGAAGAAAATCATTCGGTTAGATCCCAAATATCTGAAAGCCAACAATCTGCTCACGGCCGAAGAACTGGTCTTCGACGCCCAGCCGCTCGGTGCGGCATGGAGCGCCGACGGCCGTCTGTTCGTCTCGTTCGCCGGAAAGGCCCAGAAATTCTGCGAGGTAGACCCGAAGAGCGGCGCCATCATCAAGGATTACACCACCATCGGCGACATCACGCTGCAGAATCCGGCCAAATGTCTGATCCGCCGCAACACGCTTTTCGTGGTGGACCGCGTGAACGGCCTCTGCATCTATGCCATTCCTCTGACCCAACTCGACTAATCCGGAAAAGACATGAAACGCATATTTTATATTCTGCTGTTCGTCTGCGCCGCAACGGGCGTGCGCTGCACCGAAGGAGGCGAATCCCCCGCAAACCTCGACTACGAAAAAGCCAACTACACCAGCTACTGGTACTACAACTACGAGGCTCTCGACATCGTAGACTACGAAACGCTGGGCATGGAGTCCTCGGCCGGGTTCAATCCGTTCACGCTCATCCAACGGGGCGACACGCTCTTCGTGGCCAACACCGGAGGAGGATCGAGCCTGATCCTCTACGACAAGAAGAACCGCAAACCGCTCAAGACCGTCAGCACCTGGACGGTGGCGGGAGCGGAGAAAAAGTTCCTCTCGCAGATCGAGGCGATGGCCGTGGCCGGAAACCGGCTCTACGTATCCGAACGCAGCAACATGATCCATGTATTCGGGCTTCCCGACATGGAGTACATCACCTGCATCGGCACAAGCGTCTTCAATGCCCCGGCATCGCCCGTATGCAACGCGCTGGCGCTGGCCGTAAAAGACGGACTGATCTTCGCCCGCGACAAAACCGGCCCGATCAGCATCTACAAGGAGGCGGACGTTACGCCGGAGAACTACCAGAAAATCAAGCGTTACAAACAGACCGGAGGCGGCTGCGACAACAAGGCGAACAAAAATTTCGCCGCCCACTACATGGAAGTCGACCCGGAGGGCCATCTCCAGGTAACGGCCTATGAAGCCCAGTCGATCCGCGTGCTCGACCCCTCGCTCATCGACGACGACTTCGTGAACGGCACCGACATCGATATAGAGGAGCAGACGTGGACGCTGGAGTTCAATCCCAAGACGTTCGCCATGACCCACGACCGTCTCTATGCGACCGGCAACAACAACGCGATCAACATCTACGACTTCAACAAAAAAGCGTGGGTGAATGCGATCAAGAGCGTAAAAGGCTTCACGTTCAAGACTCCGGAGCGCATTTACCGGGAGAACGACGAATCGGTCTGGGTGTCGGACACCGGCAACCACACGTTGGTGAAAGTGGGTATCTTCAGGGGCGAAATCCGCGAATACAGCCGGGTGAACGACCACGTGGTGAAAGTCGAATCAATCATGACCCGCAGCGGCGAAGAGACGGCAGGCGGGTTCTATGTCGACCTCCGCACGCACGAGATCGTGGAGGAAGCGGAGATCGAGTAGCAGCACCGAAAGGAATACAGCGACTCGAAGTATTCTACAGAATAGGCGACCCGCTGCATTCCGCACTGAAAATTCATGTTGAAGCAAAAGGCAGAAGTTCCGGAACTTCTGCCTTTTGTTTTTAACGGGGATTCGCCGCCGATGCGGTTCCTGCGAGCCGTCCGGGCTGCAGTCTCCGTCGGGGACGGGCACAAGCGTGCGCCCCGCAGACGACGGCAAAGGGCTGCTCTCTACATTTCGGTCGTGCGTTCGAAAACTTCGGCAGGGTAGCGGATGTCGGAGAGGAACAACCCCTGCGCAGGCGCACCGGCGCTCGAACGCGAAAGGTCGCGGCTCGCGACGATAGCCCGGAACTCCTCGCACGTATATCGTCCACGCCCCACATCGACCAGCGTGCCGACGATGGCCCGCACCATGTTGCGCAGGAAACGATCGGCACGGATCGTGAAGCACAACACGCCCGTGTCGTCGACCGTCCAGCCGGCCTGCATGATGCGGCAACGGTTGGTCTTGTTGTTGGAATTGAGCTTGGCGAACGAGGTGAAATCGTCGAACTCCAGAAGCATGGCCGCCGCCCGGTTCATACGATCGACATCCAGCGGCACATAGTACTGCCACGAAGTATGGCGCGTGAAGGGATTCTTATGCGGCTCGATGAAATAGCGGTATTCGCGCTCGCGGGCATCGAAACGGGCATGGGCATCGTCCGCCACGGGGGTCACGGAGCTTACGGCTATGTCGCCCGGCAGCATGAAGTCGAGCTTGCGCAGCAGCTGCGGCGGATCGGCGACGGGCCGCGTCGTGTCGAAATGGGCCACGTAGTACGAGGCGTTGACACCGGTATCGGTGCGCCCGGCTCCGGTCAATTCGACCGGCTCACGCAGCAGGGTCGAGAGCGCCCGCTCCAGGGTCTGCTGCACGGTGGGCATGTCGGGCTGCCGCTGCCAACCGCAGTAAGCGCCGCCGTCATAACGAAGTTCGAGAAAATAACGCATAAACGGAACCAAAGATACGAATAAAATCGAAATCCGGCAACCGAGCGGCGAAGTGCGGAAAACGAAGCATCTTTCGGTTTTATTTACTATCTTTGCGAAGATAAACCGCCGGCGACGGAAAAAGCGACACGCGATGAAAGCTGCGATCATAGGCTACGGCAAGATGGGCCGCGAAATCGAACGGATACTGTCCGAGCGGGGGCACGAAACGGCCCTCGTCGTCGACACGGACAACGCTGCGGACTTGGATGCCGCACATCTGGCGGGCATCGACGTGGCGATCGAGTTCACCACACCCGAAACGGCCTACGCCAACATCCGCACCTGCATCGAAGCCGGCACGGCCGTGGTGAGCGGCACGACGGGCTGGACGGCGCGGCTGCCCGAGCTGCAGGCCCTCTGCCGCGAGCGGGGCGGGGCGATGTTCTACGCCTCGAACTACTGTCTGGGAGTCAACCTGCTGTTCCGGCTCAACCGCGAGCTGGCCGCCTTGATCGAACGGCTCCACGCTGCCTACGACGTGCGGATCGACGAGGTGCACCACACCCAGAAGAAAGACGCTCCGAGCGGCACGGCCATCACACTGGCGGAGGGTATCGTAGACAACCTCTCGACCAAAAACGGGTGGGTGAACCATGCGCCCGGCATCGAACGCGCCGCCAACCGCATCGCCAGCCCCGACGAAGCGGCGGCCGACCGCATCGTGATCGGCTCCGTGCGCGAGGGGGCCGTACCCGGCATCCACACGGTGACCTACGAATCGGACGATGACCGCATCGAACTGCGCCACACGATCAAAAATCGCCGTACACTGGCTTTCGGCGCTGTTGTTGCAGCCGAATTCCTGTGCGGCAAAACCGGAGTCTTCGGCATGGAAGACCTGATGCAATAATTCGCATACCGCATACGTTATCAAGCATATGGAAAAATTCGGAAAGATACTTCGCAACAAGTGGGTGGGCTTCGGGCTGGCCGCCACGCTCTACACGCTCTGGTTCGTGGTCTGGACGGGCAATCTCTGGCTGCTGCTGGGCCTCCCGATCATCTACGACCTCTACATCTCTCGCTATTTCTACCGCCATGTCTGGAGCCGCAATGCGGAACTGTGCCGGCGAAGCAGGACTTACAAGGCTGTGTACGAATGGGTCAACGCCATCGTCTTCGCGACGATCGTGGCCTCGCTGGTGCACTTGTTCGTCTTTCAGATGTATGTGATCCCCACGTCGTCGATGGAGCAATCGCTTTTGGTGGGCGACTACCTCTATGTGAGCAAGGTGACCTACGGCCCGCAGATGCCCAACACGCCGCTCTCGTTCCCGTTCGTCCACCACACGATGCCGTTCTCGCAGACCAAAAAATCATTCTCCGAAGCGATCAAATGGCGTTACCACCGGCTCAAAGGCCTGCGCCGCATCCGCCGCAACGACGTGGTGATCTTCAACTTCCCGGCGGGCGACACCGTACTGCTGGAAAACCAGGCCGTGACCTACTACGACGTGCTGCGCGGCTACGAAGCCTCGTTCGGCAAAAAGGAGGGGCGCCGCCGGCTCAACGACACCTACACCATAGTCGCCCGCCCGGTGGACAAACGCGAAAACTACATCAAGCGCTGCGTGGCCATTCCGGGCGACACGCTGGAAGTGCGCAACGGCGACGTATGGATCAACGGCGCACCCCAGGAACCTGTGCCGGGCGCGCAGCACCAATATTTGGTGCAGACCGCCTCGCCGCTGACGCAATATGCTATCGACAAATTGGGCATCCGCGAATATTCGGGCAACCGGCTGGGCTACGACATGTTCCTCACCGATGCGACGGCCGACGAACTCCGCCGGCTCGACAACGTGACGATGGTGCGCCGCTACATCTGCCCGCCCAACACCGAAGTGTTCCCCCACGGCGACACGCCCCGCTGGAGCCAGGACAACTACGGCCCGATCTGGATTCCGCAAAAGGGGGTCACGGTGCGGCTGACGCCCGAAAATCTACCGCTCTATCGCCGCATCATCGAAGTGTATGAAAACCACACGCTCGAAGTCGACGGCAAAAAAATTCTGATCGACGGTGTGCCGGCCACGGAGTACACGTTCGCCATGGATTACTACTGGATGATGGGCGACAACCGCCACAACTCGGCCGACTCGCGTTTCTGGG
>CAYSJF010000035.1:0-14909 GCA_964431265.1 uncultured Alistipes sp.
ACATCATCATGCTCAACATCCGCATCGCCACGCCGCCGTTCGACCGTGCGGCCGGGGCGTTCATGAAGGTGAATCCGGGTATCTGCTCGTCGTATATCTTCTCGCGCAAGCCGGGCGACAAGGTGACCATTTCCGGCCCCTACGGCGAATTCTTCCTGCCCGATAACCTGCCCGACACGCAGGAGCTGATTTTCATCGGCGGCGGTGCCGGCATGGCGCCCATGCGCAGCCATATCATGCATCTGTTCAAGACCGAGAAGACCAAGCGTCCCGTGTCGTTCTGGTATGGTGCCCGTGCCATGAAAGAGGCGCCCTATCTCGACGAGTTCCACCAGATCGAGCAGGAGTTCCCCAACTTCTCGTTCAATCTGGCGCTCGACCGCCCCGATCCCGAAGCGGATGCCGCCGGCGTGAAGTACACCGCCGGATTCGTGCACAACGTGCTCTACGAGAACTACCTCAAGAATCACGAAGAACCCGAAGGGTGCATCTATCTGATGTGCGGCCCCCCGATGATGATCGCGTCGGTCGTGAAGATGCTCGACAGCCTCGGCGTGCCGCCCGAAAACATCCTCTACGACAATTTCGGGTCGTAACGAAGAAATTCTTTTCGAAAATTTACCCCTGCCGCAATCCATACGGCAGGGGTAAATTTTATAGGGACAAAATCTCTTGCTCCGGAGGTGGCGAGACCTATTTCAAGAGCATTTTCCGCAGTTCGTCGCAGCTCTTTTGCGGGTCGTGGCTGTCGAAAAGGTGCCCGTGGATGCCCAAATGTTCCGCCGCTTCGATATTCGCCTTGCGGTCGTCGATGAAAAGCGTTTCCGCAGGGTTCAGCGCATAGCGTTCGAGCAGGATTTCATAGATGCGCGGCTCGGGCTTCACCGTGCCCTCCTCGCATGACACGACCTCGCCGTCGAAGAGCCGGTAGACCGGAAAGCGGCGCAGAAATTCGATGAATTCGCGCGACATGTTCGACAACACGTAGAGTTCGTAGCCGGCGGCTTTCAGATCGCAGACCAGCTGCGCAGTAGGTTTCACCGGCTCCTGCAGGTCGATCGAACGGCGCAGGTTGGCTGCGCATTCGGCCCGTGTGCAGCCGTGTATGTCGCACAGCGTGTCGGTCACCTCGTCGAGTGTCGAGGTGCCGCGGTCGTACTCCTCCCAGAACCGGGGCATCCGCTCCGAGCGGATGAATGCGAAAAAGTCGATGAATGCCTGGGTGCATTTGTTCTTGTCGCGGTTGAACAGGACGCCGCCCAGGTCGAAAACGATGTTTTTCATATGACAAAGATAGTGCAAGGCGAGAGCAAAAGCAAACGGAGTTTGCATTTTGCCGAGCCGCCGCCTATCTAAACCGCAGCGCCAGCTGCGGTAAAGTGCAAGGCGAGAGCAATGCCAAATTTATTTGAGCATTGCCGAGCTGTCGCCGATCTTCTTAAAAGTAGTGCAAGGCGAGAGCAAAAGCAAACGGAGTTTGCATTATGATGAGATATTCGTCGTAATGCGGTTTCGAAGTATTTTTGTGCTTGGCCCGGAATTTGCGGAGAGGTCCGAAAAATCCTCATACGATTATGAATCACGGTATCAGCGTTCTGTTTCGCGCCATTCCGCTTGCGATGGCCGCTTTCTGTTTCGCCTATGGCGCTTACATCTATTCCGCCGGCTCGGATGTCGCACGCCTCACGGCCGGGCCTGTCGTGTTTTTCCTGGGGTCGATCTGTGTGGCGCTTTACTGTACCGCTGCGACCATTATCCGGCAGATCATCGGCACTTATAACGAGGCGGCCAAATACATCTTTCCGGTCATCGGGTATGCGTTCGCATTCTCTACGCTGGTGTGCGGCATCTTCATCCTCACTTCGCATATGCCCGGAGCTGCGGTTACCGGACATGTCGTCTGCGGGCTGGGACTGATTACCGTGTGCGTTTCGACGGCCGCCACGTCGTCGTCGCGCTTCTCCTTGATACCCCATAATTCGGCCGACGCCTCGTTCTCGATCAACCCGCAGGGATTCTCCGTCGGGCAGTCGGCCACGTTGATCGGAATCGTCGTCGCTGCAGCCCTCATCGCGTGGGTGTGGTGCATCTTGCTTTTCGTGCGGGGGACATTGCCGGCCCATATCGTCGCCGGCAGCGTGATGTTCGGCATCGCCTGCGTCTGCACGTCGCTCATCGCGCTGGTCGCAAGCATCGCCCGGCAGATTCAGGGCAGCTACACCCTGCACGAGAAGTCGCGGTGGATGGGTTTGGTGCTCGCCATGGGCGGGCTGGCGTTCGTCATGGGCGTCGTCATGCTTATCGTGTTGCGGGGCCGGCCGATCGATTTCGTGGGCTTCGTGCTTTTCGGCTTGGCGTTGATCTGCTGGAGCATTTCGAGCAAGGTCATCCTCTTGGCCAAAATCTGGCATGCCGATTTCCCGCTGGCCAACCGCATTCCGATCATTCCCGTGCTGACGGCGCTCCTGTGCCTTTTCCTGGCGGCGTTCTTGTTCGAAGCGGCCGGATTCGCTCCCGAGTATTTCGTACCGGCGCGTGTTCTGACCGGATTCGGAGCGATCTGCTTCACGCTGTATTCCATCGTTTCGATCCTCGAAAGCGGTGCGAACAAGAAAAAAGAGTGAGTATCTGCGCCGAAAAGGTGTCGCGGATAAGGTTTGAAGAATAATGAAAAGCCCTGCCACCAACTGGCAGGGCTTTTCGCATATGGTTTCCGATCGTTAGTTGAACGTGTAGCGGATGCTCAACAATGCCGACCACGTGGATGCCGTGCTGGCCTTGGTCGACCACTTCGGCTGGGAGAAGGTGTATACCTGCGTTTTGTTGTCGTAGGTCAGCGGTTTGCTGGTGCTGATCTGCTCGACATTGCCCCAGTTGCGGTTGAGCAGGTTGGCGATGTTGTTCACGTCGACGCCTACGGTCAGCGCATTGCGCTTGCCCTTGATGTTGAAATAGAAGTCGTGCGCGAACTTGAAGTTCAGCTCATGGTGCCATGGCATCACGGCACCGCCGCGCGTGGTGTATTCGCCGATGTGCTTCGAGAGGTATTTGTCCTGGTTGATGAACTCCCAGAACGCCTCTTTCTGGCCCTCCTTGGCGAAGGTCATGCCGGCCAGCTGCTCCTCGGTCGGCACATAGAGCAGGATGTCGGCACCGCCGTCGCCCGTCACGTTGCCCATCGTGTAGGAGTAGCGCGAGTAGGAGTAGCTGCCGATGTAGCCCAAGCGGTAAGCCTCATAGAACAGGCCGAACGTGGTGGCCGATTTGGGAGCCGTCAGCCGGTAGCCGATGTTCACCATGAAGCGGTGGGGCGACACGTAGGACGAATAACCCAGTTCCGGGGTGTTCGAGCCGTTGCGGCAGAAGGTGTTGGTGTTGTAGGCCGACGAAACCTGGTCGCCGATACCGTCGATCACGTTCTTCGACGAAGCGTAGGTATAGGCGGCGCTGATCGACAGACCGAAGTTCCAGCTCTTGGAGAGCTGTGCCGTAACGGACGCATAGTAGCCGTCGATGTCGGCGTTATGGATCTGGTAGGGGGTCACGTTCTGGCCGCTTCCGTTCTTGATGCCGGCCGACTGCCACAGCTTGCGCACCTCGGGTTCGCCCGGCAGCTGAATGCCGCCATCGACTTCTTCTATACCCAGTTTGGAGACGGTCACCGAGTTGATGTCCTTGTTGTAGATACCCTCGATGTTGAGGTTCACGTCGCCCGGGAGCTTCAGATCCAGAGCCAGCGAAGTCTTCCATGTCGACGGCATCTTCAGATGCTTGTCCATGATCGTGGTCGCCGTCGGTGCGGGCAGCGCCTTTTCGGTGAAGGTGCCGCCGTAGAGGTTTTCGAGGATGTCGCCGATGTTCTGGTGGAATTTGAGGCCGGCCAGACCCGGATCGCCTACGTTGTAGATCGTCTGGGCCTGCATGCAGTTGCTGTTACCCACGGCCGAGACGATCCACACGAAGGGCAGACGCCCCGTGAAGATACCCGTACCGCCGCGCAGGATGTATTTGCGTTCGCCGGTCATGTCCCAGTTGAAGCCGAAGCGGGGCGAGATGTTCACACGCGCCTTGGGCATGTCGGAGGTCTTGTAACCGCCCTTGTCGGCGAAGAGCGTCGTGAATTCGGCGTTCTCGTTGCCGTCGATCGACGGGTAGACCGGAATCTCCAGACGCAGACCGATCGTGGCCTTGAAACGGTTGCTGATCGACAGCTCGTCCTGGGCGTAGATCGAGTGCTGCATGTAGTCGAACGAGGGGTAAACCTGCTTCAGATCGGTGCGGTTGGCATGCGTGATGGCGAATGCGCGGGGCGTGCGGTCGTTCACGAAGTCGTCCCACGAGTTATATACATAATAGCCGGCACCGCCCTGCATGTAGCCGTTCTTGGTGTTGTCGTGTTCGAACTGATAGCCGAACGTGAAGCGGTTGATGCCCGTCGTGTAGCCCACTTCGTCGGTGACGATGTGCGAGCTGACCTCGCGCAGGTTGCCGTAGGTGAAGGGGTCGACGCCGAATGTGGTCAGCAGCTGGTCGTCCTGGAGGATATCGACCGTCGGGAAGAGGTCGCCCTCGAAGCTGCGCGGCTCGTTCTGGTGCGAATAGGTGTAGCGCAGCGTGTTGGTCAGCTTGCCGTCGAGGAAGCGCGAGTTCAATTCGCCGGCTACCGAGGTGAAGTTCTGCTCCTGGTAGTAGCGGGCGCTTTCGTAGTAGAGCGCGCAGTCCGACAGACGGCCGGCATTGTTGCGGTCGTAGGTGGAGCTGCCCAGCGGGTTGATCGAGCTGGAGGGGCTTGCCGAGTACTTGTTCTTCGTGGTGCTGAAACGCACGTTGAACGAGTGGTTCCGGTTGATGTTCCAGTCGACGCGAGCCATCAGCTTCCAGTTGGGCACCTTGAGCGAGTAATCGGCGTAGCGACCGGGGTCATAGCCGAACTTTTCGCCCAGGAAGTCTTTCATGTCGTTCATCTGGTCGACCGTCGGACGGTTGTAGGAGGTCGAACCGCCCCAGTCGGGCTGCGACTCGTCGGGACGGGCCAGACGGGTGATGCCCGGGGTCTTGTTCCACTCGTACTCGAAGTTGGCGAAGACGAACAGCTTGTTCTTCACGATCGGGGCGCCGACCGACACGCCGAGCGTGTTGCTGATCTTTTCGTTCGCGGGAAGCAGTCCGTTGTCCTTGTAGCGGCGACCCTGCCATGCGTCGCTCTGGTAGAAGTCGTAGACCGAAACTTTCACTTCGTTGGTACCCGACTTGGTGACGGCATTGATCGCTCCGCCCGTGAAGCCGCTCTGGCGCACGTCGAACGGCGTCACGGCCACCGAAACCTGCTCCAGTGCGTCGAGCGAAATGGGCGAACCTCCGGCGGGCAGGTTGCTGCCGATACCGAACATGTTGTTGAACGAAGCACCGTCGACCGTCACGTACGACTGGCGGTAGTTGCCGCCGCCGATAGCCAGACCCGAGGTGGTCGTCGAGGCCTGCGGCGTGAGCTTCATCACGTCGTTCAGACTGCGGCTCACCGAGGGCAGCATGGCGATCTGCTCGTTGGAAACGCTCGTCACGGCGCCTGCGCGGTTGACGTTCATCGAGCTGTTGGCTCCGTCGGCCGTCACGACTACGACTTCGAGCTGCTGGTTATCGCGCAGATAGGCGTCGCGCTTGACCGTCTCGCCCAGCGGAAGAGTCAGGCCCGGGAACTCCACGCTCTGATAACCCACGTAGGAGAAAGTCACCGTGTACCCCCCCCCGGGACGTAAGCCCTGGAGCGTATAGCGACCGTTCGTGTCGCTCACGGTGCCGTACTGAGTACCCGAAGGGGTGTGCACGGCGATTACGGTAGCGCCCACCAGCGGCTGGCCCTGCTGGTCGGTGATCGTACCGTTCAGTCCCGAGGTCGTCACCTGGGCGGAAACCGCCGCTGCGACGAACAGGGAGAGCATCGAAAGTAAGAGTTTCTTCATGCTGTTAGGAATTAGTGAGTAATAAAAGTGTATTTCGTATAACTTGCTTTTCGGGGTGCGGAACTCTTTTTGTATAAATAGCGACAAGGGGAAATTCCGTCGACGGAATTTCCCCTTGTGTCAATCGCGCAATGTGCCGTATCGCTGTCGGATACGCATATTTCCCGCCTGACATCGGTATTTGCTGTGCCGCATGGCCGAACCGCAGAAAATATGATCCGATAATTTCATGGCGCAAAGATAGTCCGATTATCGACACGACAAAAAGAAATGCGTGAAATTTTTTTCAACATTTTATGCGCATTTTCGAAATTCCGCACTGCCAGTTCGGAATCCAGCCACATACACCCCATATCGGGCAATAGCAGGGCAAGAAGTAATAAAGCAGTCGGACGCCGTCTGTCGTCTGCGGCACACTCCTTGCGGCGACGCTCTGCGATGTCGTTCCGTGAGAAATATTGGCGTTATTCGCTGTTCGTGCTGATCGTGGGGCTGGGTGTGACCGTCTTCATCGAGCTGGTGCCGTTCCTGGGCGGTCTGCTCGGTGCCGCGACGATCTATGTCCTGCTGCGGAGACAGATGTGGTATCTGTCCGAGCGGCGGCATTGGCGGCGCAGCATGGCTGCATCGTTGCTGCTGGCCGAGAGTATCGTGGTGTTTCTGATCCCGATCAGTCTGGTTGTGTGGATGCTCGTCGTCAAGGTGCAGGACTTGACGCTCGACCCCCAGATCTTCGTCGCTCCGCTGCGGCATGTCGCCGAATTGATCCGGCAGCGCACGGGCTACGACTTCTGGCGGGAGGACAACCTCCAGTCGGTTATAGCCTATCTGCCGCGGGCGGGGCAATGGATCGTGAAGAATATCGCCGACCTGGCCATCAACCTCGTGGTGCTGCTTTTCGTCCTCTATTTCATGCTGATCGGCGGCAGCCGCATGGAGTCCTACGTGCGCGAGATGCTGCCGTTCAATCGGTCGACCGGCCGCAAGGTCATGCGCGAAATCCACATGATCGTGCGCTCGAACGCCATCGGCATTCCGCTGCTGGCCGTCGTGCAGGGCATCGTCGCCTATTTGGGCTATCTGCTTTTCGGGGCGCCCAGTCCGTTGTTCTGGGGCGTGGCGACGTGCTTCGCCACGATCATTCCCATTGTCGGCACCGGCCTCGTATGGCTACCCCTGGCTGCCTACATGGCGCTCGACGGGCGGTGGGGCGCTGCGCTGGGGCTTTGTCTCTATGGCATGCTGGTGGTCACCCATGTAGACAACGTGGTGCGCTTCGTCATGCAGAAGAAGCTGGCCGACACCCATCCGTTGGTGACGATCTTCGGGGTGGTGATCGGTTTGTCTCTGTTCGGATTCATGGGCGTGATCTTCGGGCCGTTGATGCTGGCTATGTTCATCTTTTGTGTCGACATCTTCAAGCGCCATTATCTCGAAGGCTATGGCCATATGCCGACCCATTCAGACCCTTTGACCGGGCCGGCAGTTTCATCGCCAGCTCCTCTTTCACATTCGGATTCCCCGGCTTCTTCGGCTTTTCCGTCCCATTCGGCCTCTCCAGTCTCCCCATTCTCTCAAGCTGCGTCGGTTCTTTCGGCCCCTCCGATTCCTCCAGTTCCTCCGACTCCTTCGGCCGCGGCGGCTCTTTCATCCGCTCCTTCGGCCGCTCCGCCGGTCAACGAGCATTGAAATTTTCTCGAAATATACTTACTTTTTCGATTAAGTAATGTGATTTTGTCTATATTTGCAGCTGTCGATCTTACTTGTCGAATGAAACGTAGTTATTTTTTCGCCCTTTTTTGCCGCATGCTTCGTCTGCGGATATGGCATTGGTCGTGCAGCGTCGCGCTCATATGTGCGGCCGGTTCGCCGGTCGCGGCACAAACACCTGGAGTCGTGGAAGTGCGGTTGCCGGCCGAGCGCGACCGGATTTCGAATGTCGGACATCCGGATCGGCTGGTGTCGGAGGTGATCGGGTGCCGGGCCGGAGGGTTCGGGGTCGTGCGGATGGAACTGGCCACCGACTTCGGCGACCCGATCGCCGCTTTTATCGCTGCCTACGCGTTCGGACGCGACTCGCTGGCCGATGACGGACGATTCCGCAGCCGGGCGGTTTTCAAATTGCCGGCGCTGCGCCCCGGGTGCTATCGAGCCGTGCTGTCGGTCGATGCAGACACGTTGCGCAGTTTTTATTTCGGATATGAACCGGAACGAATCGTGCGCCGACCCAATCGCCGGCGCAAGTAGGAGTAAAAAGAAAGGAGTCGCGATTTTTGCAACTCCTTGATCTTTAAGTAGCGGGAGAGAGGTTTGACGATATTGTAAAGTGATGCAATGATATTTTGCAATATATTGTATTGTTGTCTGTATTATAGGCTTTTATGGCTGTAATGTGAGTGATCGGTGTAAAACTAATTTATACATTCGGTTGCTGTATCTCGCCAAAAAGTCGCCAAAAAATAAAAATGGCTATATTTGCACGACTAATCCTCCTGCAAATGGCGACAATTTATCTTACACTCTCCACCAAATGTAATACAGTCCTCAATGTCCATGAGATTATGGTTCGATTTTCACATGGTCGTACCAATCAAAGGACGAAGTCCGGAATATTCATTCAGCCTGAATATTGGGATTCTGAAAATCAAAAAATTATTATCCCTCGCTTCCGAGTAATGGCGCAAGCCCAACGCGATGTCTTGGATGATTTGATGATGAAGCAACGGCAAATTGATGATTTGAAAGCATCGATTATGTCTGCATTCGTATCATTGGATACGCCGCCGGATAAAGGGTGGTTGGATTCCGTGGTGCACCCCGCTCGAAAAGAGACATCCTCGTTTTTCAGCATGTGGGATGAGTTCATATCCAAACGCCACGTGAGTGAACAGCGAATAGCGATGTTTCGTGTTGTGCGAAATATGTTGTGGCGCTTTGAACGGGTTGCTAAAATAAAGAATCCTCATTTTGAATTGTCGCTGGATAAGTTGACCGCAAGTATTCTCAATGATTTCGAGATGTTTTTGCGAAATGAATATCAGTATGTAGAAAAATACCCGCAATTATATAAGGATATAGCCGATAAAGATTTGCCAAAAGCACGCGGAGATAATACGATTGCAGATCGGATTGCGATATTTCGGACGTTCATCATATGGGCGATCAACAATGATTTGACGACGAACGATCCTTTTAAAAGGTTTGAAATCAAGCCGCCCGTTTACGGGACACCGATATACATATCTCTTGTGGAGAGAAATCAACTATTCGAAACGAATATGTCTACTCCGGCTTTAAATGTAGTAAGGGATATATTTGTGTTCCAATGCTTAATAGGGTGCCGCGTCGGCGATCTCGTGCGGATGACCAAAAGTAATATCGTAGATGATGCGATCGAATATATTCCCCGTAAGACCAAAGACGGACGCCCTGTAACCGTACGTGTCCCTTTGAATAAATTGGCGAAACAAATACTCGCCCGTTATGATGATGACAATCGGAACTCATTGTTGCCTTTCATATCCGTGCAACGATACAATGACAATATAAAGGAATGTTTTAAACAAGCCGGACTAACCCGTATTGTTACTGTTCTTGATCCGTTGACCAGGGAATATACCCAGCGACCTATTTGTGAGGTGGCATCCTCTCATATGGCACGAAGAACATTTGTCGGGAATCTTTATAAGCAAGTCAAAGATCCGAATCTTGTCGGAGCTTTAAGCGGGCACAAAGAGGGTAGCAAGGCCTTTGCCCGCTACAGGGACATCGACGAAGAGATGAAGACCGAGCTTGTGAAATTGCTCGAATAGGCTATTGTGGGTTGCTTATAATGTCAAATATCTGCCCTCGCACTTCTTCAATAAGATGCGGGGGCAGATATTCGTCAAGGTAGGCGGTCAAAGCCTTTATTTGGATTGGAATTTCCCTTTCGTCGTTTCGGTGATTCCCGAATATCCGAGTAAGGCAGGCGAAGCACGGCCGTCTGTCTTCCGGGATGAACAGATACCCGGGCATTTCCTTATTCCAGTTCTTCTGCAAAATACTTTCTGATGAAGTGTTTCCGGTCTTTGTCGCAGAGTTTCTCCACGGCTTTGTAGTAGCAGGAGAGTGCCATTTGTTCCGCCGGTACGGCACTGGGGCTTTGCTGCCCCATATCCTGCGCAATGCTCTTGGCATGATCCGAGTAGATCATGTTCGCTGTTACCCACAGCGCGTTATCGTTGTAGTAGGGTTTCTTCTCCGTTTCCCCGTCGTGCTTCTCCACGACTTGCAGGAATGCTTCCTTTCCCCACTTGCCGCCTGTCGTTCCGTCTTGGTTCACCAGCGCTGCGCAGATTTCTTTCGCCTCGGCGTCCGACAGGTAGTTGTTCCAGTACATGGCTTCGAGCTTGTCGAGCGCCATCTGCGCCGCCCGGGGGTTCATCTCCGCCAGTTGGCAGAACATCCACTTGCCCACAGCGCCGAAGACGTGCATTTTCTCTACATCTTTAGCCGTAGCCATGTCTTTGTAGAGTTCTTCGTATCGTTCAATCATCTGTTCCATCGTTTAGCAGTTTTTGCATCCCCCGTTAAAGCGGGGGATCGGTTTATACGTCGTCTTGATGATCCGCGGACGCTGCACCGCCGCCGTTACTTGCCGGACTGCGGGTTTCTCTTGTTCCGCGGGTTCTGTTGTTGTTTTTGCCATATTCTGTCATAGATTTGTGCGATCCATTCTAATATTAGCCCGAACCAGTTGGACAGGTAGGCCGCAGCAAAGGACAGCACGACGGCTTCCAGGGGTCGGCAGCCCAAGATCACCAGCAGCGGGAACGTAGCCCAGAATGTCGTGCACATCGGGCATTTGGCGATGTCGCCGCAGACGGCATACGCCTTTTCTACGAATCCCAGTTGGTGAGCCATGGAGACGACCATCATGGAAACCGCCGCTATCGCTATCCAATGAATCATGCGGCCGCCGTGGCTACGGTTATCGTCAGGGGTACTTCCGATACGAACATGCGGCTGCAGCGCTGGCATCCCGTTGCGGCGATGCTGTTTACCGCCGCACCTTGGGCGATCGTTACCGTCGGCTCTGTCGCCGAGGCAATCGGAATCGTGAAGTCCTGCGACAGGGGCTGCTGACGCGTGCAGCTGCATCCGCCGTTGCACGGAACGTAGGAGATGATACCCTCGACGTGAATCGTCGCCATGTACTGGCCCGTGCCGACCAGTGCCACCGATTTGAGGGAAAACTGCGGCGCGAAGACCGGCGTGTTGTCGGCGCAGGTCTTGTCGCAAAGCCGCTGCGAGATGTTCACATCGACGAAGTACGGCGATGCGACCGACCCGGCAGCCAAGACGGGGGTAATAGCTGCCGCGGGGATTTTGTTACAACTGTTCATTTTTTTGAGAAGTTAAAGTGTTTGCCACCTACTTTTTACTTTCTTCTTTTTTTGCGCCGGTGGCATTGGGCGCGGAAGATTCCGTGATTACCTCGTATACGTCTTCCTCTTGAATCGGAAGGTTATACATAAGTAATTTTTTGAGTTCCTGCAGGTCTTCCAATTCGAACTCGATATTACCCTCGAACAAAGACAGACTGCCATGCTTGATGGCCTCGTCGACGATATTGTGCGCCAGTTGCGGGATCGTATGATCGGGGATATTCCCAATCTGCGACAAGATGAAAGGTTCGACTATTGCCGAAGACAATCCACCCATGTATGGGGCCAGCTCCGCACCTAACGACCATTGTGGACTCACCCAGCCTGTAGATCGCACTTTGTGCGTTATGCTTTCGATGAAAGGCAGCGAGGAGATTTTTGAGGCTGCGATTTGTTGCAAGGCGGGCTGTACCCATTTATTGAGTACAGCCGCCAGTTTCTGCCGATTTGAGAACATACTCATAAGAGTTTGTTACTGCTGGCAGTTGCAACCCGTGTCGCAGATGCGACGCTGCGGAATCACGGTTTCGGTGATGCCCAACAGGTCGGCAACCTGACTCTTCAGCAAATTGACTGCCGACGTCGTAACGCCGTTGAATACGGCCTGCTCGCGGTTGATAGCCTCTTGCGCGTCCTTGTTGGCGTTGATCTTCACGTTCAGACGCTCGTAAACGTCGGCGATCTTCTGATCCGTGTAGATGTTGCTTTCGAGCAGTGCGATGCGGCTGTCTTTGGCTGCCAGCTCCAAGAGCATCTGCATCTCGTAACGGGTTACGGGCATGTCGGCACCGTTGTAACCTGCACCGCCGGCACAACCGTTCGACCGATTCCAGCCACCGAGCAGATTTTGAGCGTTGAATCCCAAAAACGATGCGAGACCGGCACTGCCCGCTACGGTGTTGTAGGTACCCTGCCCCTGCGGAGTTACGTTGTGCTCCTCACCGTTTGAACCTTTAATCCTCATAGTTTTGATATGGAATTTATTACGGTCAATATTAACCGCAATGCAAAGGTCTGACAAATCACTATGGCAGGCAATTAGTTATGTTCGAGTTTGGTGCGAATTCGGTTCAAAGAAAGTTCAAGAAACAGGTTTTGCTTGCAGCGGCCGTCGAAGCCCGAGAAGATGCGGCCGACGGCTTGTGGGGTGATATTGAGATTGCGGGCGATTTCGGAGCGATAGAAGCGATAGCAGAAAAGTATGTAGACCAGTAAATAGCGCGCGTCGACGATTTCGGTAGTCTTGCGATGCGACAGAATCTCCAGTGTCGAAAGCTCTGTCTCCTCGGCTACGGCAGTTAATATCCTGGTAAACAATTCCGATTTTCGCATTATTTTCCTTACCTTTGTAATCCTCTTACATTAAAATGGGTGCCATAACACCGTGGGAAGCGTTATGCCTCCCGTCGTGGTGTTATGGCACCTTTATCATTTGCAGGAGGTAAGAGGACTGCAAATGACGGCGGGGGCTTTTTTATGCCCGCCCCCGAAAGGCGGTTACTCTTCGGCTGGCACCTCCGGCAACATATCGTCCCAGAAGAAGCGCCATTCGTCGAGGTCGTAGTTCAATTCTTTTTTCATAGGATTGGGATTTTAGAGTTTCGATTTCGAAGTCAATCGGAGCATATAGGTACCCGCCGGGGTCTTCACAACCTCGACGCCGGCCTTTCTGTTGGCCCGGCGCTCGGTGTAGAAGTCGTAGTAGTTCTCCAGCCGCGGCCACCGAGCCTTGAACCAGCGGCGCACGAGGAGGTGTACGCCGGACGGGACGCCGATTACGAGGAGGTAGAGCGGCCCCCATAGTCTGCTGTCCATCGAGTGGCCGTATTCGTGGTTGAGGTACGGCATGACACGGGAATCGCGCGACAGCAGGCTTTTGCGGTGCCGCTCGTCGTAGAACGTCATCGGGCCGAACGACACGCCGCCGCCGAAACGACACGTGAACAGATGGACGTGGTGATGCGAGTAGAGGTAGCGGGGCCGGGCGACGATGCACCACACGCAGCCGGCGACGACCTGCGGCAGCTGCCACGCCCAGACGAAGACTTGGAGAAAGGAGTGGAAGAGGTTTTTCATCATCTTTGATAAATTGACAACTTTTGTCAAAAGCTCCAGAGCACTATACCTACTTGTACGCCGATCGTGGGTTGGAAGCCCCGCGGGGTGTAGGCGGCACCGACGCCCGCCGTTACCGCGAAGCGATTCCGCCGCGTCTGCGTCCGAGTGATCGTCTGCGTGCGGCTGTAGGTCTCGATCCAGTCGAGCGAGGGGTGGTAGCCGCCCACGGCCGGCCCGCTGACCTGCGCACGATATAGAGTGTCTTCATAAATGCGCGTCTCGATCTCCAGCGCCAGCGCCACGCTATCGGGGGAGGCTGTCGGGAATTCCGACAGGTTGCCCGAGCTGTTCGGAATTTTCGAACAACTGCCCGAGCATTGTGCATTATTTGCACATTGCTCCCCGTAATGAGTTGTTGCAGAATATGCAACAACTGGCGCCGCTTCCTTATCATTTGCAGAACCACCTGTATAGGATTTGCAGGATTCCTTATCATATTCCCCGGCGAACAGCACTCGTGGGACGTTGACCGTGATCGGTCGGACTGTAGCCGCGACGCATTGCGGCCGCTCGAAATAGACTGTATCGATGCGCACGCTTACCTCCTCGGAGTCGTTCGAGCATGCGCCGCGCGTCCACCAGCCGAGGAGGAACATTGCGGCAGCCACGGCGGCAATGGTCAGAATCGATGCGAAGTGTTTCATGCCGTCATCGGGATGCACTTTCCGCCGACCATGGAAAGGAGTTGCCGCCGCTGACCGCCATGGATATTTTTGTAGCCGATATGAATCCAGCGCGGGACACCGGCTGCGTTCTCGTCCTCGGAGATCATCTGGTCGAACGGCTTGCCGGTCAGATACTGCCGGCAAAACGCCTTGAATTCGACCAGTCGACCGTTGGCCGGGACGATATCCGCGGCATATCCTACGCAATGGGCCGAAGTCGCGGAGCCGCCGACAGCTTTGTTCAGCGCCGGGCCGCGATACCCTGACGACACGGTGATAGCCGGCGTACCCCAATGTTCATGGGCGCACTTGATGGCCCACGCTTCGCGCAGAGGATCGAGCAGCTGGGCCACGAGCATTTCGATATTGGCCGCATGTTCGGCCGAGGGTGTATTGTCGAGACCCTTTGCCCGGGCCGTGGCGGAGCGGGTAAACTCCAGCATCGTAAAGTGTTTCATCTATTACTCTTGTTTGTCGGTTATGGTCTGTTCCTCGTCGGCACACACGATCTCGCGTGAACCCATAGGCGGCACGCGGTTGGCGCATCCGACGACCTTGCAACGCAGGATGGTGAGTACAGCGACCTTGGACGACAGTTTGTCGTTGCGCTTCATCAACTCGCCTTTCTCCTTGAAAAGACTTTCTATCTTGGTGTCCTTGTCGGCGATCGTCTTCTCGAAAACCTTTTCGCGCTCCTCGTATTTTTTTACCAACGCCCATACTTCATCGTTGGTTTT
>CAYSJF010000036.1:0-14155 GCA_964431265.1 uncultured Alistipes sp.
ACCCCTGCGAGCGCATCTACCGCGACGCCCGCATCATGAACATCTACGAGGGTACCTCGCAGCTGCAGGTCGTGGCGGCGATCAACGCCGTGACGAAAGGCACGTTCCTGGAGCAGATCGAGCGCTATGCGGCCGAAAGCTACAGCGAGGCCATGCAGCCCGTAGTCGCCAAGCTCAAAGAGCTGACGACCAAATTCGTGGAGATGATCGAGCGGGTCGAAGCCGGCGACAAGGAGAAGGCCGGGTTCAAGGATTTCCATGCCCGTCGTCTGGTCGAAACCGCCGGACACATCATCATCGCCTACCTGCTGGCCCGTCAGGCCGGCGAATCGGACGACTACATCCACTCGGCCCGCATCTTCCTGAAGCTGGCCACCGGCAAGATCGCCGAGGCGCACACCTATGTGATGAACTCGTCGCTGGAGGATGTCGATCTGTTCAAGGCAGTCGAAGAAGAGTGTTAGCACTTCCCGGAAGCGGCAGAAAGAGACTGCCGTTTCCTGACGACATCGCAGGGCCGGAAAATTCCGGCCCTGCGGTTTTTATATTCCCCGCTCGAACCCGGGGATGTCAGGACGCAAGACGCAAAAGCAACCGACGATTCGATTTCGGTGTTCTCGGCATTTTCGACAAGATAGTCGCAGTTCTTGGCTTTTTGCCGCAATTGGCAGGATACGTGTGCCGGAATCCGGAAAATTGGATTACCTTTGCAGCGACAAATCATCACAGCAAAATGAAAGACAACAATAACGACTCGACTACGGTGCTCGCGCGCTTCGGCCGCGACAAACGGCGACGCACCGTGACCGCCACGGCGGAACGCGTCGAGCGTCGCCCGCGTCCGCAGCGCGATGCCGCCGGCCCGGAGCGCACGGCCCGCACCGAACGGGCTTCGTACAACCCCAATTTCACGCACGACAACCGTCCGACATTCGAGCAGCCCCGCCGCAAACCGTATGGCGACCAAAACCGCCGGTCGTTCGGAGAGAAGCCGGCCTACGACAACCGACGTTCCGACGAGGAGAGGATGACGTTCGGCGAAGATCGTCCATTCAGCACTGACCGCCCGACCTACGGCGCACACCGCGCTCCGAAACGCTATGGTGACAAGTCCACTTTCAAGTCGGGCGACGATCGCAAAAGCGCTTCCGGAAAATTCGGCCCGAAAGCTTACGGAGACAAGAAAAGCAAGCGGAATTTCGGCGACAACCCCGAATATCCGGCCCGTAATCATAAAGCGGACTTCAAGAAATCCGGCCCGAAGAACTACGGCGACAAGAAGTTCGCCGAGAACAAAGGCGGCCGGGGCTTCGGCGGCAAACCGGTGGCCTATCCGAAATACGACCCCGCCAAGCAGACGGGCGAAATGCGCCTGAACCGCTTTTTGGCGCAATCGGGCATCTGCTCGCGCCGCGAAGCCGACGACTTCATCACGGCCGGACTGGTCTCGGTCAACGGACGGATCGTCACCGAGCTGGGCACCAAGGTGCTGCCGACCGACGAGGTGAAGTTCAACGACAGCCGCGTCGAGGGCGAAAAGAAAGTCTACCTGGTGCTCAACAAGCCCAAGGGTTATGTGACCTCGCTCGACGATCCCCATGCCGCCAAAACCGTCATGGAGCTGGTGGCCGGCGCCTGTCAGGAACGTGTCTATCCGGTGGGACGCCTGGACAAGAACAGCCTCGGGCTGCTGCTTTTCACCAACGACGGCGATCTGACCAAGCAGCTCACCCACCCCTCCTATCACAAGAAAAAGATCTACCAGGTGACCCTCGATAAACCCCTGACGCGGGCTGACATGGATCGCATAGCCGAAGGTGTGACGCTGGAAGACGGCGAAATCTTCGCCGACGAAATCTCCTATGTCAAGGAGAACAAGCAGGAGATCGGCATCGAAATCCACTCGGGCCGCAACCGCATCGTGCGTCGCATCTTCGAGTTCCTGGGCTACACCGTGACCAAACTCGACCGGGTATACTATGCGGGGCTGACCAAAAAGAACCTCAAGCGCGGTGCCTGGCGTTTCCTCACCCACGAAGAGGTCGAGCGGCTGAAATCGGGACGCTACGAATAAACCGAAAAAGTTCGATCTTCACCGAAATGCCCCGAGTCATAAGACTCGGGGCATTTTTCTACCTCTTGCAAATGGTGTTGAAGTCGCAGAACTTGCAGGTGTCGGCATCCTCGCACTGCACGAACGGCACAGAGGGATCGTACAGCTCGGACAACGCGGCCCGCACCTCGGCCTCGAAAGAGGCGGCATAGAACGAATAGGGCGCCCCCTGTATCCCGGTCTGGCGGTCGTCCAGTTCGGGAGCATAATCCTCGCGGTGCATGTTGCGGACATAGTAGAGAGCCGGGCGGGCGTCGCATCCGCGCGAGCGGAAAAGCATCATCGAATAGAGCAGGGTTTGGAGGATGTTGGACAACCGCTGCTTGCCCTCGCCGCGGAAAAGGCTCTCGATGCCGTCGAAATCCAGATGCGGCGCCCCGGTCTTGTAGTCGACCACACGCAGGGTGCCGTCGTCCAACCGGTCGATGCGGTCGGCGATACCGGCGAAGCGAAGCTGCAAGGCCCGCCCCGCCGACTCGAACGGGAACGCATAGGCCACCTCCTCTTCCAGACCGGTGACGGTGAAAGCGTCGTGCGCCGCATCGTAGCGCATGACGCCGCCCCGCAGATAACGTTCGACGATATCCTTGACCAGCAGCAGATTGCCCGAATACTCCTCGGGGGCGGCATGCTCGTCGCGCAGATAGTGATCGTTGATGGCCCCGACGACGGCCCGGACCACTTCGTCCATGCACAACAGGGCCTGCAGCGTCTCGCCGGGATGCGCCTGCCCGGCGATCCGCGCATAGAGCCGCTGGGCCGCAGCGTGGAGGATCGTACCGAACATGGGGGCGTCGACCTCCTCGGAAACCTCCTCATCGGTCTTGAGCCGTGCCACGGAGTGGAAATAGAACCGCAAGGGGCAGGCCACATAGCGGAAAAAGGCGGTCGGCGAAAGCGTCGCAGGGCTGTCGGCATCGACGAAGCGCTCCAGACACTGCATGACATGCCCGTCCTTGGGCACGACGATCGGCCGAGCCGGCGCCAGATTGACGTCGACACCCACCTCGACCCGCTGCACGGGGTGGCCGCTCTCATAGTCGAGCTGGTAGATGTAGCGGCTCGGCTCGCCGGTCGACTTTTCGTCGGCATGCGAGCAATAGATCATGTGCACCCGCCGGGCGCGCTGAATCAGCCGATAGAAATAATAGGCATAGACCCCCTCGTGATGCTCAGGCGTGGGCAGCGAAAAGGCGGCCCGCAGGTTGTAGGGCACGAACGACGACTGCGCCATGCGGTTGCCGGGGAAATTGTCGTCGTTCATCGAGAGGATGACGACGTTTTCGAAATCGAGGTTACGGGTCTCCAGGATACCCATGACCTGCAACCCCTCGAGCGGCTCGCCCTCGAAAGGGATGCGCAGCGTCTGCAGATGACGCCGCAGAAGCGACGTATAGACCTCCGTAGAGACGGCTATATCGCAAGTTTCGAGCGAATTGCGCAACTTGACGATCTCCTCGGCGATGACTGCCAGAAACTCGATCCGCTGCCGGGCGTCGTCGCCCCGATAAGGGGTGCGGGCCACGATCCGGACGATGCCGAGCAGCTGCTCGGACAGTTCCTGCCAAGTGGCGGCCGGCGAAAAAATCCGCTGCAACAACTCACTACGTCCCAACCAAGCGGCATCGACCGAAATGCGTCGCTCACGCACGATCTCCTCCGCAAGACCGGCCGCCAGCTGCTCGTCGCAAGCCGCGACATAGGGATGAGCCAGCAGCCCGGTGACATCGGCATGATAGAACGTGCAGCCGTCGCCCTTCGTCCGGCGCCGGGCCTGCAGCTCCACGAGCCGCTCGACGAACGTATAGGCCAGACTCTGCTTGAGGGGGTAGCCCATGGTGACGTTCACCCGCCCCGCCTCCTCGGGCAAGGCATAGAGCAGAGGCAGCAACAGGTTTTCGTCGGTCAGCACCACGGCCGTGCGTTTATCGAGCGGCTGCCGGCGGGCATACTCCCGCAGCACCTCGGCCGCGTACTTGCATTGAACGGCATTCGACACGGCCGACACCACGGTCAGCTCCTTGGGCTGCGACATGTTGTCGTGCGAGAGTTCGGCACGCGGCGGAAAGGCCGCGATGTTTTCGCGCACGAACATGCCCGCCTCCTGCTCGGAGTCGGCCCGGTAATAATCGTCGTAATCCCAATAGAAATCGGTCTCGGCAGCCGTGGAGAGAAAGCGGAACAGCACCTTTTCGCACTCGGAGAGGGCATTGAAGCCGGCGATGACGTACTGCCGCGGCTCGGCGAACGCGAACTCGCCCGCCCGGATACGGTCGGCGGCGGCGCGCTGCACCATGCCCCCATAGGCGGTGCCCAGCTCCGAAAGACGCTGTCGGAACCGGTCGTAGATCGGCCCCAAAGTCTTCCAGAGCGCGAGGAAGCGGCGTTTCTCCTCGGAAAGGTCGGCTTCCGGCCCCAGCGACGACCAGAAATTGCCCAGAATGCGCAACTGCGCGGGCGTGAGGTAGGAGATGTCGGACTCGATCTCCTTGATTTCGGAAAGGTTGCGGAACAACTGCGAGGCATCGATCCGATACTTGTCGATGGTGTCGAAATCGGCGAGGAGCATTTCGCCCCAAAAGTAGAACTTGTCGAACGGCTCGTCGTGGAACTGCGAATAGACCTTGTACAACTCGGCGATGAGCCGGACGCGATCGCCGACGCGCAAGCCCGAAATCTCGGTCGTCAACTCGTCGATCGTACACCACGCGGGCTGCCACATGGGACGCCCGGCGATCCGTTTCAGGGCGTCGACGAAGAACAGCCGCGCACGCTGCGACGGAAAGAGTATGGCCCGTCGGCTCAACTCCTCGCCATAACGCGCATAAAGATCGCGTGCGAGTTCTTCGAGAAAACCGATCATCGACGCCGGTCGTCCTCCTCGCCCCCGATCTGCCCGACGCTTCCGGACAGGAAATTCTGCGTCACGCGCAACAACTCAGGCGTGGTTTTATAACGCACCGACGCGCCGGTCGAGACCTTGGCCACCAAGCGCTCCGTCACATCCAGACGCACGCGGGCGCGCGACTGGACATTGACCCGGGCAGACATGCAGGTCATTTCCTGCGCATCGACCTTGCCGACCGACGCGAAAAGCGTCAGATAGCGCGCCTGCCCCGTGAGCGTGGCGCAGCTCTCGCCGGAGAGCGTCATCTTCAGATCGCGGACATTCAGCTCCACGGTCAGCGAAGCGTCCGAATCGAGGGTCAGATCGAACAGATCGGCTGCGACCGTAGTGTCGAACGAAGCGGCGGCCCGGATCACCGACACCGACCGCAACGCATTGTAATAGACTGTGACGCTCGTACGGTCGGGACGGCGCGAATCGCTCTGCTCACGGATGCGCAGCTCCCGATCGCGCACGTCGAACCGGAACTTGGTGGTGTAGGAACCCTTGGTATCGTAGACGATATGCGGCGCCTCCGACTCGGGAATCGCGACGAAACGGATGTCCAGGTCGCCGTCGACCGACACGGCGTCGAACGACGCCAGCCAATCGTTCCGCTCGGTGGTCGAAGCGGCGGGCTTGCTTTCGGCGGTCGCTTCGGGAAGCGCGCTGTCGAAAGTCGCCTGCGCATGAGCGACGCACGCTCCCAAAGCGAGCAGAAAGCTCAAGATCGATTTTTTCATGCTGCGTGACTGTCTTTATACCTTGCAAATTTAAGAAAATTATCCCGAGAAAGGGCTGCCTTTCGGAATTTGTTTCGTACTTTTACCTGCGAAGAACCGCCATTCGTCATGCGAGCCAAAATCCTGAATGCGAGCGCCGGATCGGGTAAGACCTATCAGCTGGCCTACAAATACGTACGCGATGTGGTCGAGCAACCCACGCTCTACCGCCACATCCTTGCCGTGACATTCACCAACAAGGCCACGGAGGAGATGAAATCGCGCATTCTGAACGAAATACACCTGCTGGCATCAGGCGGCGAAAGCGCCTATCTGTCCCGATTGTGCGAGGAACTGCAGCTGGATGCTGCGACGGTGCGCAAACGCGCGGCGGAAGCCCGCACGCACATCCTGCACGACTACTCGCGGTTCACGGTGCTGACCATCGACACCTTTTTCCAGCGCATCCTCCGCTCGTTCATCAAAGAGCTGGGCATAGACCTGGACTACAACATCGAGATCGAAACGGCGTCGGTGCTGGCCAAGAGCGCCGACTCGCTCATCGAGGCGATCGCCACCGACCGCGATCTGCTGCGCTGGATGACGGGATTCGTGGAGGAACGCATCGACGAGGGGCGCAAGTGGGACGTGCGCGACGGCATCCTGTCGCTGGGCGGCGAAATCTTCAAGGAGAAAAACCGTCCGACGCTCTCCTCGCCCCGCTCCAAGGAAGAGCTGCGCCGCATCGTGCTGGAAGCGACGGCCCATGCCGAAGCCACGAAACAGCAAATGCGCGAAACGGCGGCCGAAGCCGTGGGAATCATCGCCGAAGCCGGACTTACGGCAGCCGACTTCTCGGGGAAGAGCCGCAGCTTCGCCCACTACTTCTATGCCATAGCCGACGGCGAGCTGAAAGCCCCCACCGCTACGGTGCAGCGCCAAAGCGCCACCGACGAGGGGTGGTGCGCCAAAGGTTCGCCGGCCGAAGCGCTCGTACCCCGGCTGCGGCCTCTGCTGGCGACTCTCTGCGACCTCTATGCACGCAACATCCGTTCGTGGAACACCTGCGACCTGCTGCGCGAAAACTACCGCAGCTTCGCCCTGCTCTCCGACCTATATGCCCAGGTGCAGCAGCTCTGCGAGGAGCAGAACATGATGCTGCTCTCGGAGACGAAATACCTGCTTTCGGAGTTCATCGACCGCAATGACGCCCCGTTCATCTACGAGAAGACCGGCAACCGCTACGAGCGTTTCATGATCGACGAATTCCAGGACACCTCGGTGCGCGAGTGGGAAAACTTCCTGCCCTTGCTGCGCAATGCCCTGGCCCAGAGCGAGGAGACCGCGGTGTTCATCGTGGGCGACATCAAGCAGTCGATCTACCGCTGGCGGGGCGGCGACTGGCGCATCCTCCACGAAAAGGCCCGCAAGGCGCTGGGCGAGGAGAACGTGACGGTGGAGAATCTGGAAGACAACTGGCGGAGTCTGCCGACCGTCGTGACGTTCAACAACCGCATGATCGAGCGGATCGTGGCGGCGGACAACACGAGTCTGAACGATCGTATCGACGAAGCGACCGCCCGGGGCGATATCGCGCCGCAGGCGGCGACGGAACTGCGCGACAAACTGCACGACGCCTACGAGGGGCACGCTCAACGCCCCCGCCGCGAAGCCCGGGTGGCGGGCTATGTGTCGGTCGAAACATTCGACGAGCGCCCGCCTGTGGTGGAGCGCATCTGCCAGCTGCTGGATCGCGGATTCCGCCCTGCCGACATCATGATCCTGGTACGCGGCGCCACGGATGGTGCCAAAATCGCAGCCGAGCTGCTCGACTTCAAGAGCCGCAACGAGGAACCTCGCTACCGATTCGACGTGATGACCCAGGAAGCGCTCGTCATCGGCAACGCCCCGGTCAGCTCGTTCGTCGCGGCAGCATTGCGGCTGGCATTGAACCCCGACGACACGCTCAACCGGGCGATCTACAACCGCTATCTGGGCTGCGCATTCGACCAGCCGCTGACCGACGAGGCCCGCACTTTCTTCCGCTCGATCCGCCTGCTGTCGCCCGAGGAGGCGTTCGAACGCATCGTGATGCGGCACGACCTCCAGCAAGACCGGCAGCAGACGGCCTATCTGCAGGCCATGCACGAACAGATCATAGCGTTCTGCGCCAACAAGATAGCCGACATTCCGCTATTTCTGAACTGGTGGGACGAACAAGGCTCCGGGCGCTCGTTGAGCGTCGAACGCAGCGAGCAGGCGGTGGAGATACTCACCGTGCACAAGGCCAAAGGTCTGGAAAACAAAGCCGTAATCATCCCCTACTGCTCGTGGCAGCTGGAACCCAAGGCCAGCGGCAACGTGCAGAACATCGTGTGGGCCGAAGCGAAAGGCGAGCTTCCGGAGGCAGGGTGTTTCCCGGTGAAATTCAAAAAGACGATGGCCGAATCGGGGTTCTCCGAAGAATTTTACCGCGAAACGGTCTATGCCCATGTCGACAACATCAACCTGCTCTATGTGGCGCTGACACGCGCGGCCGAATCGCTGCATGTCTTCATCCCGCAACGCGGCAGCCGGCACGTGGGATCGCTGCTGCTCGAACATTTGACCGCAGACGGCGAAAAGGCTCTGCTGGACGATCTCGTGGGGCGCTACACCCGCACGGACGACTCCGAACGATTCGAATTCGGCGAGTTCGCAGGCCCGGCCGACACGACCCGCAAAGGCAACGGGGCGCGTCACGTCGTGCTGGAGC
This sequence comes from uncultured Alistipes sp., assembly GCA_964431265.1. GTDB lineage: Bacteria > Bacteroidota > Bacteroidia > Bacteroidales > Rikenellaceae > Alistipes. Next base: position 8,478 of record CAYSJF010000036.1, read on the forward strand.
ACTACCCCACCGCGCAAGCCGACCTACGGCTGCGCCTACCCTCGCAACGCTACTTCGAGGATCCGATCGAAGCGGAGCTTTCGCCCCGCAACTACGGTATTCTGATGCACCGGGCTTTCGAAAACGCGGCGACCGAAGCCGACATCGAAGCGGCCATAGCCGGCATGGAGCACGACGCGACCCTGAATGCTCCGGACGCGGCCCTGCTGCGGAAAATGATCGCGCAGGCGCTGTCCGACCCCATTGCCCGCGAATGGTTCGACGGGCACTGGCACCGCATCCGCAACGAGCAGGAAATCATCGTGCCGGGCAACGTCCCGACACGCCGGCCCGACCGTGTGATGATCGACGACGAGCGCGCCGTGGTGGTCGACTACAAATTCGGCGAACACGACATCCCGCGCTACCGCCGCCAGATCGGCGACTACTGCGCCTTGCTCCGCAACATGGGCTACACCCGCACCGAGGGCTACCTGTGGTATGTGAAGCTGGGGAAAATCGAAAAAGTGGAATAAAAAAAGCCGGAACTTTCGGGTTCCGGCTTTTCGATACGACAAGAACTACGCTTATTCGCCCAGCGCGAAGCGCTTGTAAGCGATGACCGTAGCCTCCTTGTCGGCCTTGTGGATGTACTCGGCGATGGTCTCTTTCTCGCCGACGACGCACTGGTTCAACAAGGTGTTCTCCTCGAAGAACTTGCGCATCTTGCCCTCGGCGATCTTCTCCAGAATCTCGTCGGGCTTGTTGGCGTTTTTGGGGTCCTGCTTCATGGCCTCGACAGCGATCTGACGCTCATGAGCCACGACATCGGCGGGACAGTCGGCCACGTCGATCGAGATCGGAGCCATGGCCGTAGCCTGCATGGCGACGGCATGAGCCACCTCCTCGGGCACGGCCTTGTTAAAGCCGAGCACGGTGCCCAACTTCTTGTTGAAGTGGACGTAAGCGGCGCAATAGGGAGCCTCGATGCGGGCGTAGTAGGCCAGCTCAATCTTCTCGCCGGTCTGACCCGATTTCTCGGTCACCATCTCCTCGACGGTGTGGCCCTCGGAATTTTTCGTCGCCAACAATGTGTCGCGATCGGCAGCGTCGGCGGCTACGGCGACCTCCAGCATGGCATTGGCCGAAGCGGTATACTCGGCGTTCTGGGCCACGAAGTCGGTCTCGCAAGCCAGGCAGAGGATGTAGGCCTTGCCGCCCACGATCTTCGTCACGACGACGCCCTCGGTAGCCGAACGGTCGGCACGCTTGGCAACGACGAGTTTACCCTTCTCGCGGATGATATCCTGTGCGCGATCGTAATCGCCCTCCGCCTCGACGAGCGCCTTCTTGCAATCCATCATGCCGGCACCGGTCATCTTGCGGAGCTTCATTACATCGGCTGCTTTGATTTCCATAGCAATGAAATTTTAATCGTGTTAAACTGTTCACATGTTCTCCCGCTCCGGCGGCAGAAACGGAACGAAGTCCGTTCTGCACCCGGCGGGAAAAACTCGCGGCTTACTCTTCCGAAGTCTCGGGAGCAGCGGCCTCCTCGGCAGGAGCCTCCACGGCGGCGACTACCTCCTTGACGGCCTCCTCCTCGGCATCGATCGTAGCTTTCACGGCTTTCTTGATGCGGGGCTTGGCCTCTTTCTTGGCAGCTTCGGCACCGGCCTCGGCCTCCTGGGTCTCTTTCTCCTTTTCGAGCTTGCGCTCCTCCAGACCTTCGGCGATAGCGGCGCACATGGTCTCTACGACCACGGCGATCGACTTGGCGGCATCGTCATTTGCAGGGATAACGTAATCAATGTCGGTCGGATCACAACAAGTATCAACCATTGCAAATACGGGGATGCTCAAACGCTTGGCCTCCTTGACGGCATTGGCCTCCTTCTGAACGTCGACGACGAACAGAGCGGCCGGCAGACGCGTGAGGTCGGCGATCGAACCGAGGTTCTTTTCGAGTTTGGCACGCTGGCGTGCGATCTGGAGCTTCTCGCGCTTGGAGAAGTTATCGAACGTACCGTCGGCGGTCATCTTGTCGATGGTCGCCATCTTCTTGACGGCTTTACGTATGGTGGGGAAGTTCGTAAGCATACCGCCGGCCCAACGCTCGGTGACGTAGGGCATGCCGACGGCTGCAACCTTTTCGGCGACGATCTCCTTGGCCTGCTTCTTAGTGGCGACGAACAGCACGCGGCGACCGCTCTTGGCGATCTGCTTGATGGCTGCGGCGGCTTCGTCTACTTTGAGCACGGTTTTGTGCAGGTCGATGATGTGGATGCCGTTCTTCTCCATGAAGATGTAGGGAGCCATTTTAGGGTTCCACTTGCGCTTCAGGTGACCGAAATGCGCACCGGCCTCCAACAATGTATTAAAATCAGTACGTGACATTTTCAATTCTTGTTAATCGATTCTAATTCTCTTTTCAACAACTTCGCAAGTAGCGCCCGAAGACGATCCGCGAAGTTTTCCGCGGCGCGGCAACCGAAAGGTAGTACATATAATATATAGGTAATCCTCCGATTTGGAACCGACGCCGTACTTGCCGAAATTCCGGTCGTACTAACGCTTGCTGAACTGGAACTTGCGACGTGCACCGGGCTGACCGGGCTTCTTACGCTCAACCTCGCGGGGATCGCGCGTGAGGAATCCGGCCTTCTTGAGGGTCGGACGCATCTCGGCGTCGATCTCGCACAATGCACGTGCGATGCCCAGACGAGCGGCTTCGGCCTGACCCTTGATGCCACCGCCGTCGAGGTTGATGGCGATGTCGTAACTCTCGGCGGTGTTGGTAGCCAACAGGGGCTGCTTGACCTGGAACTGGAGAATTTCGAGCGGGAAATAGGCAGCAAGCTCTTTGTGGTTGATTGTAATCTGACCCTTGCCCGGCTTCACATATACGCGAGCCACAGCGGCCTTACGACGACCTACGGTGTTTACAACTTCCATAACTCTTACTTGATCTCGTTCAACTTAATGCTCTTGGGGTTCTGCGCGGCGTGCGGATGCTCGGCGCCGGCATAAACCTTCAGATTTTTCAACAACGCGGCACCCAGACGCGTGCGGGGCAGCATGCCCTTCACGGCTTTCTCGACCAGGAAGGTCGGTTTCTTGGCCAGGTAGTCGGCCGGGGTGGCGAAACGCTGACCGCCGGGATAACCCGTGTGACGCGTGTAGACCTTGTCGGTCATTTTCTTGCCCGTGAGCTTCACCTTGTCCGCGTTGACGACGATGACATAGTCGCCGCAATCCACGTGGGGCGTGTAGCTGGGCTTGTTCTTGCCGCGGAGGATCTTGGCCACCTGCGATGCAAGACGTCCCAATACCTCGTTCGTTGCATCGATCACCACCCATTCCTTGGCGACGGTCGAAGCATTGGCCGAGATAGTCTTGTAGCTTAATGAATCCACTGTGTTTTACGTTTAATTTAACTTGTTGTAATCCGTTTCCCGCATATTACGGGTGCGCAAAGGTACGAAAAAATATTCACCCGGCAAACCGCAGAATGAAAAATTACGGCTCCGGAACGAAAAAAGTCGGAAAAGAATCGCAAAAAAAGGGGCGAACCACAGTCCGCCCCTTTTAGAAAATCGAAAATCGCTTATCCCAAGAACGACAGCAGGATACCTGCCGCTACAGCCGAACCCACGACGCCGGCCACGTTAGGCCCCATGGCATGCATGAGGAGGTAGTTGGACGGATCGGCTTTCTGCCCCTCGGTCTGCGAGACGCGGGCGGCCATCGGCACGGCCGAAACGCCTGCCGAGCCGATCAGCGGATTGATCTTGTTGCCCTCCTTGCAGAAAAGGTTCATCAGCTTGGCCAGCAACAGACCGCCGGCCGTGCCCATGCAGAAAGCAACGACGCCCAGAACCAGAATGCCCAGTGTCCGGAAGTTCAGGAACGCTTCGGCCGTCGCCGTAGCGCCGACGGTCAGGCCGAGGAAGATGACCACGATGTTCATCAACTCGTTCTGCACGGTCTTGCTCAAGCGATCGACTACGCCGCACTCCTTCATGAGGTTGCCCAGCATCAGGCAGCCGATAAGCGGCGCGGCGCTGGGCAGCAACAGCGAGATGATGATGGCGATGATGATCGGGAAAAGGATGCGCTCCAGTTTCGAGACGGGACGCAGCGTCCGCATCTTGATCTTGCGCTCCTTCTCGGTGGTCAGCAGCCGCATGATGGGCGGTTGGATCACCGGCACGAGAGCCATGTAGGAGTAGGCGGCCACGGCGATCGGCCCCAGCAACTCGGGCGAAAGCATCGAGGTGAGGTAGATGGCCGTGGGGCCGTCGGCACCGCCGATAATGCCGATCGAACCGGCCTGTGCGGGCGTGAAGCCCAGGGCATAGGCGCCGAGGAACGTCACGAAGATGCCGACCTGTGCCGCAGCGCCCAGCAAGAAGCTCTTGGGATTGGCGATCAGCGGGCCGAAATCGGTCATGGCACCCACGCCGACGAAGATCAGGCAGGGATAGATGCCCAACTTGACACCTAAATAGAGGTAATCGAGCAACCCGGCGTTGGCCACGAAGATGTCCCAATGGACATGCCCGCCCTCGAACAACTCCGTGTGGTAGAGATCGGCTCCCGGCAAGTTGGTGAGCAGCATGCCGAACGCGATGGTGAAGAGCAGCAGCGGCTCGAACTTGTGCCGGATGGCCAGGTACATCAGGAAGCAGGCGACGCCCAGCATCACGACGCTACCCCACCCCATTTGGGTGAAGAAACCCGCGATGCCCGTCGACTCGACGAATTTCAACAAACTGTCCGACACGAAGTCGGAACCGGCGGTCAACAGATTCCCCATAAGGCTACTCGATGACAATTAGACTATCGCCCTCCATGACCGTAGCGCCCTGTTGCACGAGGATCTGCTTCACCACTCCGGCGGCGGCGGCATCGATGTTGTTCTCCATCTTCATGGCCTCCAGCACGATGAGCGTCTGACCGACAGCCACCTTGTCGCCTACGGCCACCTTGAGCGAGAGCACTGTGCCCGGCAGCGGACATTTCACCACGGTACCGCCCGCAGCGGCGGGTGCGGCCGCAGGCTTGGCGACCGGAGCTGCCGTCGAGGGGGTGATCATGCCGCTGTTGGCTTCGCGGGGTGCGGGGGCCACCTGCGGCTTGGAAGCCGCGGCAGTCGAAGCGCCCGCGATCTCCACCTCGTAGGGAGTGCCGTTGACGGTGACGTGGGCCACGGTCGAAGCCTCGTTCACCTCGTCGATCTGCACGTTATAGTTCTGTCCGTTGATTTTCAGAGAGTAATCTTTCATTGCTTTAAACTATTTTCGGTCGGGCAACTGGGTCAGACCGTGAATTTTAGAATTCCAGGGCGAATAGGCGCGCTTGATGCTCAAAATGGTCAGCACCTCCGATTCGCGGTCGTGCATGTCGCTGCAGTAGAGATTGAGCGCCGTGGCGATGGCCGCGATCTCCTCCTCGTGCAGCTGTCCCTGCACGACCACGCGCCCCGAAGGAGCCGTGGCGGCCGGCTGACGGCGCGCGAAGACCAGGCCGAAACACTTCATGACGCCCACCAGCAGCACCAGCATGAAAAACACCAGACAGATGCTGATCAAGGCCACCCACAACATCTCGGGCCATCCCCAGTCCGTGACTATCAATATCTTCATCATCGCAGGGGTCGGTTAGAGAGGAATGTTCGAATGTTTCTTGGCCGGGTT
>CAYSJF010000037.1:0-13976 GCA_964431265.1 uncultured Alistipes sp.
CGTTGACGATCAGCTGGCTCTTCTCGACGCTGTAGTCGATCGTGCCCTGGAACTGACCGTGCATCGTGTCGTACTTGAGCATGTAAGCCATGTAATCCACGGGCACGAGGTCGTTGATGCCCACTACCTCGATGTTGCTGTTCGTGCAGGCGGCACGGAACACCAGACGGCCGATGCGGCCGAAGCCGTTGATACCGATTTTGATAGTTGCCATAATGATAGAATTATTTATTGGTAAGACTTTGCGTTATTTTTTTCACAGTGCAAAAGTATACACTTTATCCTTTTTACGCAAATAAAAAATAAAGTTTTTTAATAAACCACATCCCGGCATACCCGACAGACCGTCCGCCGCGAACGGGAAATGTCGGAAACGAGGGATGAATGTCCGAACAACACGTTTATTCCCAACCCTTTATTCCGTCGCTGCTTTGGCTCTTTTAGCCATGGCCGAAGCGAAAACGAACGCGTTCAGCTCGGGGTTGTCGGCATGCAGGATGTCGTCCTTGGTGCCCTCCCACCATTTGTGTCCCTCGTGGATATATACAATCTTCTCGCCGATCTCCATCACCGAATTCATGTCGTGGGTGTTGATGATCGTGGTGATGTTGTATTCGCAGGTGATTTCGTGGATCAGGTTGTCGATGACGATCGAGGTCTGCGGGTCGAGGCCCGAGTTGGGTTCGTCGCAGAACAGATACTTGGGATTGAGCACGATAGCCCGGGCGATCGCCACGCGCTTGATCATGCCGCCCGACAGTTCGGCGGGATAGAGGCGGTTGGCGTTTTCGAGCCGCACGCGCTGGAGGCAGAAGTTCACCCGCTCCAGCTTCTCGGCCTCCGACTGCTCGGTGAAGAGGTCGAGGGGCAACTTGACATTCTCCTCGACCGACGAGGAGTCGAGCAGCGCCCCGCCCTGGAAAATCATGCCGATGTCCTTGCGGATGGCCTTGCGCTCGCGGAAACCCAGCTCGGTGAAGTTGGTGTCGTCGTACCACACGGCTCCCGAGTCGATCTCGTGAAGGCCTACTAAACTCTTGAGCAATACGGTTTTGCCCGAACCGCTCTTGCCGATGATGAGGTTGGTCTTGCCGGTCGCGAATTCGACCGCGATGTCGTCGAGCACCGTGCGTCCGTCGAACGACTTGACGATATGTTCGGCCCGTATCATATCAGAAGGATCTGCGTGAGCATGAGGTTGAAGATCATGATGACCACCGATCCGACCACCACGGCGCGCGTCGAAGCGGCACCCACTTCGAGCGAATTGCCCTTGGCGTAGTAGCCGAAGAACGACGAGATCGAGGCGATGAGGAACGCGAAGACCGCCGTCTTGATGAGCGAGTAGACGATCGAATAGGGTTTGAAGTCCATCAAAAGGCCGTCGACGTAATCGGCCGGGATCATGATCCCCGTGAGGTAGGAGATCGCCCAACCGCCCGCGATGCCGATGAGGATCGAAAGGATCGTGAGGAACGGGAAGAAAAAGACCGCCGCGACGATCTTGGGCAGGATGAGATACGACGCCGAATTGACGCCCATGATCTCCAGTGCGTCGATCTGCTCCGTAATGCGCATGGTGCCGATCTCGGAGGCGATGCTCGACCCGACCTTGCCGGCCAGGATCAGCGCCACGACCGTCGACGAGAACTCCAGGATCATGGTTTCGCGCGTGGCGTAGCCCACCAGCGATTGCGGAATGAACGGCGATTCGAGGTTGATGCACATCTGCAGCGTGATGACGGCGCCGATGAACACCGAAATGATCGCCGTCAACCCGATCGAATCGACGCCCAGCGCCTCCATTTCATAGACGATGCGCCGCCGATAGATCGCACCCTTCTCGGGCCGGGAAAAGACCTTGCCCATCAGGATGAAATAGCGTCCTATGTTTGCGAAAAGACGAAGCATAAATATCCTCGATGTTTCTGTGTCGAAATCCTGTTTATCTTATCGGTCGAATGCGAACTCCTACCGTCGTTTCCTCCCGCTGCCGGCGGAATCATTTCTCTTTGGTCTCCTCGAACTCCACGTAGTCGCCCACGTCGGAGGCGACCCGCTTGTCGGGCGCATCGGCCGTACGGTGCACCTTCACCTCGCCCTCGCGGGCGCTGCGACGCCGGGCGAACGGATCGGCGGCCCCGGAAAAGGGATCGCCCTCCTGCCCGAATCCGCGGAACTGCCCCTCCATGTCCCGCCGCAGGCGATAGAGCCGCCAGCGGAACAGCAAAGCCAGCAACACGCACAGCAGCACCGTACCCATAAATATATACAGGACGAATGCCGCAAGGCCCCGGAACAGGCTCGGCGCGACCAGCGCCAACACCGCCAGACACAGCACCGTCAGCGGGTTGCGCCGCACGAAAGCGACCAGGGCGTCGATTATGGCCAACAAGAATCCCATAGCGTATAAATTCGATCGCAAGTGTTTCCAGTTTGCAAAGATACGAAAAGTCGAGCGCAGAAGCAAGCGATAGCTTGATTATGCCGAGACTGAAGTATCTTCGGCGTCAGCCAAAGATACGAAAAGTCGACAATTGAACATTTAAGCATTGCCGAGGCCGGAGTATCTAAGGCGAGGCCAAAGTACGAAAATAAGGTCAAAGTTGAAAGGTGAAAAGTGATTGGTGTTGAGTGTACCGCAAAAATTATGAAAGCCGCTTCTTCGAAGAAGCGGCTTTCCAAATATAAGGTGCAGAGACTATTTTCGGGCGTAGCGCGCAGCTACGGTTTTCCAGTCGATGCAGTTCCACAGGGCGGCGACGGCGTCGGCCCGGCGGTTGCGGTAGTCGACATAGTAGGCATGCTCCCAGATGTCGATGCACAGCAGGGGGTGCAATTGTTCGCGCAGCGGATTGCCGGCGTTGGGCGTGCTGACGATGACCAGCTCGCCCGAGGGTTTGGACGCGAGCCACACCCAGCCCGAGCCGAACAGCCCGACTGCGGCACGAGTCATCTGCGTCTTCATCTCGTCGAACGACCCGAAGCTGCGGTCGATCGCCTCCAGCAGGGCGCCTTGCGGCTCCGCCTGGGGCTTGGGCGAGAACTGGTCGAAATAGAATTCGTGGTTCCAGGCTTGCGCCGCGTTGTTGTAGACGGCGCCGTCGGACGTCACGACGATATCTTCGAGCGACTGCCCGGCATAGGGCGTGTCGACGATCAGTTCGTTGAGTTTGTCGACATAGCCTGCATAGTGCTTGTCGTGGTGGTAGTGCAGCGTTTCTTCGGAAATGTGCGGCGCCAGCGCGTCGTAAGCATAGGGGAGTTCCCGCGGCGTGAAACGCGTGGCGGTGGCGGTCGTGTCGGTATACATGAAAAGCGAAATTAGAAGTGGAAAAACGAGCGATTGCATAGACGGAAAATTCGAGTTGAAACGTTTTAGCAGCCGCGGAAATCGTATTGCGCAGGCCCGTCCGAAAGCGGATGTGCGGTTTAAAACGTTTTAGCCGGCAGCTTGTCCCCTTTTACTCGATGGGGTTGAAAACGTCTTTCGGCTCCCCGCATACGGGGCAGATCCAGCCTTGTGGCAGCTCCTCGAAAGGGGTGCCGGGGGCGATGCCGTTGTCGGGATCGCCGACTTCGGGGTCGTAAATGTATTCGCAGACGGTGCAACGATATTTTTTCATGGCGAAAAAAGATTATGGTTCGCACCGAGTCTCGCAAATAGAGTGCCGAAGAAGCGAAAAGGGCCGTACCCGCAGGTACGGCCCGAATTCCGGGAATCGAAATCCTGGGTGGAGCCTCTATAGCAGCGTCTCCAGAATTTGCACGGCATTGAGCGCGGCACCCTTGCGGATTTGGTCGCTCACGCACCAGAATGTCAAGCCGTTGTCGCAGGCCAGGTCTTTGCGGATACGCCCCACGTAGACCGGATCGTGCCCGGCCACGAAAAGCGGCATCGGGTAGTTCTTGTCCGCCGGTTCATCGTGCAGCACCACGCCCGGCGTCGCAGCGAATGCTGCGCGGGCCTCCTCGACCGACACGGGCCGCTCGGTTTCGACCCACACGCTCTCCGAGTGGGCGCGCATGACGGGTACGCGCACGCAGGTGGCCGACACGCGGAGGTCGGAGTGCATGATCTTGCGCGTTTCGTGGAACATCTTCATCTCCTCCTTGGTGTAGTCGTTGTCGGTGAAGACGTCGATATGGGGAATCACGTTGTAGGCCAATTGAAAGGCGAATTTTTCGACAGCGGGAGCTTGGCCTGCGGCTATTGCGGCATGCTGGTTTTCGAGTTCGGCCATGGCGGCGGCTCCGGCTCCGCTCGCCGACTGATAGGTGGCTACGTGCACACGGCGGATGTGCGACAGCCGCTCGATGGCCTGCAGCGCCACGACCATCTGAATCGTGGTGCAGTTGGGGTTGGCGATGATGCGGCGCGGCGCGTGCTTCGCATCCTCGGGATTGACCTCGGGCACGACCAGCGGCACGTCGGCATCCATGCGGAAAGCGCTCGAATTGTCGATCATCAGCGTGCCGTGGCGGGTGATCGTGGCGGCGAATTCGCGCGAAGTGCCGGCTCCGGCCGAGACCAGCGCGAAGTCGATGCCCCGGAAGTCGTCGTTGTGCTGCAGGAGCTTGACCGTCAGGTCGCGGCCGCGGAATTTGTAGGTGCGCCCGGCGCTGCGCTCCGAGCCGAACAGCACGAGTTCGTCGATCGGCAATGGCCGCTCTTCGAGAATCTTCAGAAATTCCTGGCCAACAGCTCCGCTGGCCCCTACGATAGCGATTTTCATATGGCGAAATATCTAATATACCGACTAATTTTTAATGCGTCCCTCTGCAAAATGCTTCTTCCCGGTTTGGAACCGGTTCTTTGCCGCAGCCTGCGGGCGCGCTTGCGGGCCTCCGCCGGGGAAAGCTGCGGGCCGTACGGCTCTCCGGAAACCGCATCCGGAAGCAAAAGGCCGTATGGACGATATTTTGCGGACAAATGTCCGTTCGGTCAGTCGAAAAACCGTTCGTCTTCTTCCGGAGCTTCGGGGTCGAACTGTTCTTCGTCGTCCTTGACCCAGCTGCAGTCGTAGTGCGGCATCAGGGCCGGACGGGTGAAGGTGTCGAGGGGCGTGATGCCCGACGTGGGGTCGTTGTAGACCTGCCGCAGGAATTCGCCCACGATCGGCAGCGCCACCACGCTGCCCTCGCCGCGCGCCAGCAGGTGCACCTGCTGATCCTCGCCGCCGACCCAGGCCCCGGCTACGATCTGCGGCGCCACGCCCACGAACCAGGCGTCGCGGTTCTTGTTGGAGGTGCCGGTTTTGCCGCCGATCTCGATGTCCTTGAAGCCGTATTCCCACTTGAGCCGCACGGCCGTGCCGCCCAGCACCACGCCGCGCAGCATCGAGAGCATGGTGTAGGCGGTGCGTTCGCTGATGGCGTCCTGCGACTGGGGGATGAACGAGGCGATGAGGTTGCCCTGGCGATCCTCGATGCGGGTGACGAAAATCGGGTCGTTGTGCACGCCCTGGTTGGCGAAGGTCGAGAAGGCGCTCACCAGCTCGAAGACGTTGGATTCCGACGTACCCAGACACAATGCCGGCACGGGATCGATGAAGCTGCGGATGCCCATGTTGTGGATGAAGTCGGCCACGGCCGCCGGCTCCTTGGCCTGCTTCATGATCCAGGCCGAGTAGTTGTTGCGGCTGCGGGCCAGACCCCACGAGAGGGGGTGCAACTCGCCGATCTGCTCCACCTTGCCCGCCTCCTTGGGCGACCAGGCCGTACCGCCCGCCGTCTCGATGGTCACGGGCAGGTTGGGCACCGGGGTACAGGGCGAGAGACCCAGGTGGTCGATGGCGAACGTATAGACGAACGGCTTGATCGTCGAACCGATCTGACGTTTGCCCTGCTTGGCCATGTCGTATTTGAAATAGCGGAAATTCGGGCCGCCGACATAGGCCTTGACGAAACCGGTGCGGGGATCGAGCGCCACGAATGCGGCGCGCATGATGCGCTTGTGGTGGAGGATCGAGTCGCGCGGGGTCATGAGCGTGTCGCGCTCGCCCTTGAACGTGAAGACTTTCATCGAGCAGGGACGGTCGAATGCCGCCTCGATCTCGCGCTGGCTGGCCCCGGCGTTGGTCATTTCGCGGTAACGATCCGAGTAACGCATGGCGTGGCGCATGATGCGCTCGCGCTCCTCGCGCGTGGCGTCGACGAAAAGCGTGCGCGTGTGTTTGTACTGCGCATCCATCTGGGGCTGGATCACGGTGGCCAGCTGCTTCTGAACGGCCTGCTCGGCGTAGCGCTGCATCGTGGAGTTGATGGTGGTGTAGATCTTCAACCCGTCGCGATAGATGTTGTAGGGCGTGCCGTCGGCCTTGCGGTTCTTGCGGCACCAGCCGTAGAGCGGATTCTCGTCGTACTCCTTCAGGGCCTGCTCGTAGTCCCACTCGGTGTAGAACTGGCTGCGGCGCGGCCGCGGGGCGTTCATGACCAGGCGCAGCATTTCGCGGAAGTAGGTCGCCGTACCGTCGTTATGCGATACGGGCTTGTAGTTGAGCACGATGGGCAGCGCCGCGATCGAGTCGTACTGTCGGCGGCTCAAGGCGCCCGAGGCTTTCATGCGCGAGAGCACCAGATTGCGGCGCGCCAAGGCCCGCTCGGGGTTGCGCACGGGCGAATAGAACGTCGGTGCATTGACCACGCCCACGAGCATGGCCGCCTCCTGCACGTTCAGCTCGTTGGGTTCCTTGTTGAAAAAGGTGTGGGCCGCCGATTTGATGCCGAACGCGTTGGAGCCGTACTCCACGGTGTTGAGGTACATGGCGGCGATCTCGTCCTTGGTGTAGTTGTATTCGAGTTTCAGCGCGGTGATCCACTCCTTGAACTTCGACGACACGAGTTTCGCCGTACGGGCCACGCGGCTGCGGTTGTGGGCCGTGTCGCGCGGGAAGAGGTTCTTGGCCAGCTGCTGGGTGATGGTCGAGCCGCCGCCCTGCGAAAGGTTCTGCATCGCCACGGTCTTCACCGCCACGCGGGCCAGCGAGGGGATGTCGATGCCCGAGTGGCTGCGGAAACGAATGTCCTCGGTCGAGATGAGCGCCGCGACCAGAGGCGGCACCGTGCGGTCGCCCAGCACGATATGCTGCGACCGGTCGGTCGGAAAGAGGTCGGCATACTGCACGTAGGAGCGGTTCTGCACGAAGAACGACCCGATGATCTTGCCGTCCTCCGAGTAGACCTCCGTGGCGAGGTTGCTGCGCGGGTTCTCCAGCTCCTCGAACGAGGGCATGCGGCCGAAGATGCCCAGCGCCGTGAGAATCAGCAGCACGAAAACCAGGGCGAACGGCGCGAAAGCGGCCATCCATATCCAGCGTATCGTTCGGGAGTCGATCTCCTTTTTCTTCATCTTTGCCATAAAGCCTAATTTGTTGCGAAGATAGTCAAGAATTCACAATTCGGGATTCACAATGCTCAATTTTTCGTCTGCGGTTGCGGAAATCGCCCGAATAAGAATCATTCATGCCGATAGGCAAACGGCAATTTCGGATTGTGCATTGTGCATGTTGCATTAAAACGGCAGCCCCACCGCGGCGGTGAACCACAAACCTCCGTTGGAGGGGCGGTACAACGAGAGTTTCACGCTCGACGTGGCCGAGGCTGGCTGGCGGAATATATTGACGTCCAGTACTATGTCGCCGCCGACCGACCATATCCGCCGCCGAAGCATGCGCCCGTCCGTGGCGTGTTGTCCCGGCATGTAGTCGCGGAACTGGGCGTAGTCGCCGCCCACGTTGAGCCGGATGCGCTTGAAGTACAGAAGCGACCCGATACCCCCCTCGGGATACCACAGGGGCAGCTGGTAGTCGAAAGATGCCGCGACATAATTATTCAGGAGGAGGTCTTGTGAAGAGAATCCGCGCGGGATAAGCCATGCCGAAGAAAAACTCAAAGGTGCATATCCCGACGGGAACTTGTAACCGCCGACGGATGTTTGAAAATCAGCAACGATTTTTATCGAATGATGCGGAGCGAATCCCGGCAAATAAAATTGAGCGTATGTCGAAATCAGATCGCTGAAATTGTTGTCGGAAGGGTTTATCGCATAGCCCGCTCTCAAAAAATACCTCCAGCGAGGTACGAAGTCGCGATGAGCCGGTTGTACTTGGTCAAGAAAACTCACCCTGAAAGAGAGCGTATGAAGCCCTTCGTAAAATCCGATATACTCTAAATTGGTAATATTGTGGTCTTTCCATTCGATATGCCCCAGTTTGGCGACCATGCCGTTGGAGTAATTCCAGCCGGTGGCGAGCGAAAGTTGCCGCATGTGGTAGCCGCATTGGAAATAGAGCGGCAGCGTGGCCGACAACCCCACCGAATAGTACTTGTCGAGAGAAAGGGGCTTCGGAGTTTTGAAAAAACCGGTCTCCTCATCTCTTATCAAGTCCCGTTTTGCGTCGGTCGTTTTGAAAGGGGAATAGATTTTCTGGTTGCCTCCATACGCTGCGTCGAGGTCGAAGAGGACGCCTAATCCGAAATAGCGTGCTCCGAGCCGGAAGACCGAGCCTTCGCGGCGGTTCCAGCCGTAGGAGGCGAACGCTTCGGTGTTCGAGAGGAGGTTCTGCGAGAGCAGCGTCACGCCGAGGTTCACGTCGATCACATGTTCGTCGACCGCCGCGAAGGGGTCGAACGCCAGGGGCATCCAGCTGTGGACATTGACTAAGTTGGGGAGCTTGGGATAGCGTTTTTTGCGGAACGTTTCGCCCTGCCGAAGCGAGTCGGCCGGCGTGAAACGCACGGTGTCGAGGTTGACCACGGGCCAGCGCTTGCGCGGCGGGTTGACCCGGTCGACCGGCAGGCGGGTCGGCGTTACGGGAATCAGCGCGCTGTCGACGAGGGGTTGCGTCGCGATTTTATAGCCCCGTCGGTCGTAGGTCGTGGCCAGAATGCCGCCACGGGCCGGCGACGGGTCGAACGAGCCGTAGCGCGACTCGGTGATGCGGTATTCGCGCCGCGCCATGAGGTCGTAGCAATGGATTTCGTCCTTGCCCGAGGCGATCGAACCGAAGTAGAGACGGCCGTCGTCGGCCCGCAGGTTCGAGAGGGTGACGTAGGCGCTTTCGGTAATCGGGTGCAGCCCCTCGCTGTCGATGCGCGCGATCCGCATGCCGTCGTCGTCGGTGGTCAGGACATACCAGGCCACGGTTACGTCGTCCCACGCCAGACCGTGGATTTCCGTTCGGCCCGGTGCGGCGAAACGTTGGCGCGAACCGTCGGCCCGGTGCACGACCACCGCATAGGAACCGCTGTAGTCGTATTCCACCCAGCCCAGGTCGTCGCCCGAGGCGGTGGGGTAGAGCACGCGCCGCGCACCGCTCACGGCATGGGGACGCCGGTCGTCGAGGCGCATGCAGCAGAGCTGCGAGTTGACGCGCTGTTCGAAGAGTTTCGACCGCCGATACTCCGTCCACCACACGCGGCCGTCGGGGTCGAGCGTCGGACGTGTGGAGACGTCGCCCACATAAGCCACCGTCCGTTCGTCGCCCGAGAGGGGATCGATCTCGACGAAGCGGTCGGGTCGATCGAGGTCTTTCTTGAGAGCCAGTATTTTGCCGTCGGGCAACTCCTGCGGCCAGCGGTAGGTCGTATGGTTCTTCTCGGGTAGCTCGTGCAACGGTGCGGCGCTGTCGGGTGTCTGCGGCAGCGAAGCCCAGTAGGTCTGCAGGTCGTCGAACGTTTCGCGAAAGAGTTTCGAAACGCTCGTCCGGTAGAACTTGTGCAGGGCGACTTTGGTCGTGGCTAAAATGTAGGGGTTGCGCGAGCCGTACCACGCGACTTTGTCCCAGACGTTTTCGCCGTATTTGTCGTAGGCGTAGGAGCAGATCTGATAGCCCAGTTCATAGTGGTCGGGGACATACGAGAGGTAGGAGCCGCAGAACCATTTGTCGATGTTGCGGCGGTCGCGGCCTATGTCACCCAGCGCGCGGTAGGCCAGCGTGAACGAGGGTTGCAGGCCGCGTCCGTAGGAGGACATGGCCGTCTCGGTCATCACGGCGTCGCCCTCCATGGCCCATATGGGCATGCACAGCAGCCCGATGGTCGACCCCTGCTGCCCGAGCAGGTAGCTCAAGGCCCGGATCACGCCCCGGTCGAGGTTGTTGTACTGCACGGCGTGGCGGTATTCGTGGGCCACCAGCTGCTTGTACCACGGCATCGAGTAGCTCTCGATCGAGGGCGAGGTGAGGAACTCCACGCGCTTGGGCAGGTACATCACCAGGCCGTTCGACCGGAAATTCTCGGGGTGCATGACGAAAGGGATGCGCATCGGCCCGTGGCGGAATCCGAACCCGATGTCGGGCTGCACGGTGCGGATGAAGAACAGCGTGCGCTGCGCGATGTCGGCGACCGTATCCGGATAAATGATCCGCACGTCGGGCGTGCGTACGGTCGACCATTTGAGGTTCGCCGGGTCGGAACCCCACGTATAGTACTGCGCGACGGCCCGCTGCGTCCCCGTGAGGATGCAGAGCCAGCAGATTATGCGCAGCAGACGGGCCACTTCAGCTGCCGGCTTTCTTGCAGCGGTAGCCGCTGCGGGTGAGTATCTCGACCACGCGGTCGCGGTGGTCGCCCTGGATGATGATTTCGCCCTCCTTGGCGCTGCCGCCCACGCCGCACCGGGTCTTCAGCATGCGGGCGAGTTCCTGCAGGTCGGCGTCGCGCCCCACGAACCCCCGCACGAGCGTCGCGACCTTGCCGGCCCGCTGCTTGCGGTCGAGCCACACGCGCAGCTCCTGCTGCGCGGGCGCGAGGGTCTCCGTCTCCTCGGTCTCGGCGGTCGTATACTTGAAGTCGGGATCGGTCGAGTAGACCATCCCTAACCGTGCTTTCCAGTCGTTGTCAGCCACTTTCGTCAATTCACAATTTACATTCACCATGCGCCCGTGCGTGGTGTTTTCCAGAATTCCGCCATGCTCGAGATGCCCGAACTCCGAATTGTTTTCCGTCAATATTTTTGTACAAAAATACGAAAATATTTAACTTCGCATTACATGAACGCCCGGAAACGCAAAATAAACCTCCCCCGCCGCACGCCGTCGCCCGAACTGCTGCCGCAGCCCCTGCCCGCCGACCCCGGACAACGTTTGGTACGGGTCTACGTGGAGGGTTACGAGGACGTGGCGTTCTGGCGCGGCATCTTCGACCACTTCCGCAACCCCTACCTGCGCTTCGAAATCTCGGTGCCCAACCGCGACGACCTGCCCAAGGGCAAGAAAGTGCTCCTCAACATGATCCCCCGGTCGGGCGACGACCTGCTGCTGTGCGTCGACTCCGATTTCGACTTCCTCTTCGCCGGGCGCACGGAGCAGTCGGCCTCGGTGGCTGCGGCGCGCTACATGTTCCACACCTACACCTACGCCACCGAAAACTACCTCTGCTACGCCCCCTCGTTGCACAACGTCTGTGTCAAGGCGACGAAGAACGACACGCGCATCTTCGATTTCGTGGCGTTCATGCGCGACTACTCGTGCACGATCTACCCGCTTTTCGTATGGTATGCCTATTCGGCCCAGTCGGCCACGGAACATCTCTTTCCGCTCGCCGACTTCCGAGCGGCCGTGCGATTGGGTTACGCGGAGATCGCCGACAACGGCGCCCGAACGCTCGAATGGCTGGCCCGCAACGTCGAGAAACGCCGCCGCCTGCTCTGCGAGCGTCACCCGCAGATGATCGAACCGATACGGGCGTTCGAGGAGCAGCTCCGCAGCCGGGGCCTGACACCCGAGACGACCTACCTTTTCATGCACGGCCACACCCTGATGGACCACGTGGTGATGGTGCTTCTCGAGACCGTGTGTGAGAAGCTGCGGCAACTCTCCGTCGCCAAGATCGCGTCGTCGAAAAAGGAGGGCATCGCTCTGCGCAACGAGATGTCGAACTACACCAATTCGCTGCGCTCGATTCGCGACGTGCTTTTAGACAACGAGAACTACACCGGCTGCCCCCTCTACAAGAGGCTCCAGCGCGACATCCGGAAGTATATCGTCCGCACGATCATCGACATGAAACGCCGCGGCGAAATCCACGACGACTCCTACTGGACGATCCTGTGGAAGCTCCGGGAAAACGAAAGGTGAGGGCCGACCAAACGCAACCCTCGCCTTTCAACTTTTCACCCCTCACCTTTTACTTTTCACCTTTTTTTACGATCCGCACCGTCGACTGCGTGGCCTGACGGATGAAGACCTGCGGCCCGCAGGCGTAGCGCTGCCATAGTTCGTCGGTATATCCGCGAATGGTGAGCAGTTCCATCGACCCGATTTTCATCACGTCGAATCCTTCGCCGCGCAGCGCGGCGATCGCTTCGTCGATGTGCCACGAGTCGTCGACGCACAGACTCAGGTTGATCGCCGAGTTGTGGATCAGGTTGGTTTTGACGCGGAACAGCTCCAGCAGCGCGAAGATCGCGGCGAACTTCTCCTCCAACACGAACGAGAAGTCGCGCGAACGGATCGTCAGCAATACCTGATCTTTCTTCAGAATCAGGATCGGGACGTCGACCGGTGCCGACATGCCGCGGATCACGGTGCCGGGCTTGCGCTTGTCGCCGAACGGCCGCACATAGAGCGGTATGTTCTTGTTCTGCAGGGGCTTGATCGTTCGGGGATGGATGATCTGCGCGCCGCTGTAGGCCAGTTCTATGGTGTCCAGATAGTTGAGTTCGGCGATCTGCACGGCGTCGGGGAAAATCTTGGGATCGGCGTTCAACACGCCGTCGACATCCTTCCACACCGACATCGATTCGGCGTCGAGGATGTGGGCTACGACCGCCGCCGAGTAGTCCGAACCCTCGCGCCCGAGGGTCGTGGTGGTGCCGTCGGGCGCTCCGCCGATGAATCCCTGGCCCACGAAAATCCGCTCCGCACGTCCGTCGATCTCGGCCCGCAGACGCGGTGCCGAGGCTGCGAGATCGACCTCGGCGTCCTTGTGGCGCTGCTCGGTGACGAGCGCCCTCCGCATGTCGATCCAGCGGTTGGGCACGCCGGCGTAGGCCAGATACTCGGAAATGATGGTCGTCGAGATCAATTCGCCGTAGGCTACGATGCGGTCGTACCACAGCTCGGCGTCTTCGGGGCGATAGTTGTCCGTCGCGGCCGTCCGCTCCAATTCGGCGAAAAGGCTCTCGACACGGGCGAGTTTCGTCGGCTCGTGCCACAGATCGTCGACGATCGCGGCGTGGTAGGCCCGCAGGGCGGCGATCTCCTCCCCGATCTTTTCGCGGTCGGCCTGCTGCACGCCGGCGAACACCCGCTCCAGGGCGTTGGTCGTCTTGCCCATGGCCGAAACGACGATGAACAGATCGTGTTCGTCGCCGATGATCTTCAGCAGGTTGCGCACGCCGTCGGCATGCCGTACCGAAGCTCCTCCGAATTTGTAGACTTTCATGGATCGAAAGGTCGCGCGAACCTATTTTTTGCAGGGTTTATAGGGTACTCCGATGTTCTGGAACAGGAACGCATACATGTCCGTCGCCTCCTCGATCCGCTTGGAGGTGGGTTTGCCGGCGCCGTGGCCGGCATTGGACTCGATGCGGATCAGAACAGGGGCGTCGCCCGCCTGGCAATATTGCAGCTGGGCGGCGAACTTGAACGAGTGGGCCGGCACCACGCGGTCGTCGTGGTCGGCGGTGGTCACCAGCGTGGCGGGGTAGGCCACGCCCTCGCGGATGTTGTGCAGCGGCGAGTACTTATATATGTAGTCGAACTGGGCTTCGTTGTCCGACGAGCCGTACTCCACGGCCCAGCCCCAGCCTATGGTGAACTTGTGGTAGCGCAGCATGTCCATCACGCCCACGGCAGGCAGACAGACGGCATAGAGGTCGGGGCGCTGCACCTCGCAGGCGCCCACCAGCAGGCCGCCGTTCGAACCGCCGTTGATGGCGAGCCGCCCGGACGACGTGTATTTCTCGGCGATGAGATATTCGGCTGCGGCGATGAAGTCGTCGAAGACGTTCTGCTTGTTTTCGAGCATGC
>CAYSJF010000038.1:0-13776 GCA_964431265.1 uncultured Alistipes sp.
AGGATGTCGACGGCCTGCTGCGCCTGGCCCGCAGGCAGGGCGACGACCATGCCGATGCCCATGTTGAAGATGTTGAACATCTCGCGGTGAGGCACCCGGCCGCAGCGTTCGAGAAAGCGGAAGACGGGCAGGATCTCCCACGCGCCCTCCTCGATGACGATGCCCTGACCCTCGCGCAGGATGCGGGGGATGTTCTCGTCGAACCCGCCGCCGGTGATGTGGGCGATGCCGTGGATGTCGCAGCGGCGGATCACCTCCAGCACTGGCCGAACGTAGATTTTCGTCGGGGTCAGCAACACTTCGCCCAGCAGGTTGTCCGAGAGTTCGGGATAGCTCGCGTGCAGATCGAGACCGTTGTCGGCGACGATCTTGCGCACGAGGCTGAAGCCGTTGGAGTGGACGCCGCTGGAGGCGATGCCGACCAGTACGTCGCCCGCAGCGACTTTCGATCCGTCGATCAGGCGCTTCTTCTCGACCACGCCCACCGTGAAACCCGCGATGTCGTACTCGCCGTCGGCATACATGCCCGGCATCTCGGCCGTCTCGCCGCCCACGAGCGCGCAGCCCGCCTGGCGGCACCCCTCGGCGACGCCCGCGACGATGGCCTCGATCTTCCGGGGTTCGTTGCGCCCCACGGCCACATAATCGAGGAACAACAGCGGCTCGGCGCCCTGCGCCAGCACGTCGTTGACGCACATGGCCACGGCGTCGATGCCGATGGTGTCGTGCTTGTCCATGGCGAAAGCCAGCTTCAGCTTGGTGCCCACGCCGTCGGTGCCGCTCACCAGCACCGGCTCCTCGACCTGCAGGGCCGAGAGGTCGAACAGACCGCCGAAAGCCCCGATATCGCCCATGACGCCCGGACGCGAGGTCGAAGCCACATGTTTTCGGATGCGTCGCACCACTTCGTATCCGGCTTCGAGATTCACGCCGGCCTTTTCATAACTTTCTGCCATAAATCGAATGGTAAGGTAATTTTGAATGATGAATCTACATTTCAGAATTTGCCGTCTTTGTTGGCCTCCTCGCGTGCGGTGTAGAGCGCCGTGGGATAGCGCCCCGTGAAGCAGGCCGTGCAGAGTTCGCTGCGGCCGGCGGCCCGGTAGAGGGCCTCTTCCGAGAGGAAGGCCAGCGTGTCGCAGCCGATTTCGCGACGGACTCCTTCGACGTCGTGGCGCGCCGAGATCAGCTCGTCGTAGGTCGAAGTGTCGACGCCGTAGAAACAAGGGTCGGTCATGGGCGGCGACGCGATGCGCACATGCACCTCCGTGGCCCCGGCGTCGCGCAGCATGCCGACGATGCGCCGCGAAGTGGTGCCCCGCACGATCGAGTCGTCGACGAGCACGACGCGCCGGCCCCGCACGATCGAGCGCACGGCCGAAAGTTTCATCCGCACGCCCTTTTCGCGCAGCTCCTGCGAGGGCTGGATGAAGGTGCGGGCGATGTACTTGTTCTTGATGAGGCCCATTTCGTAGGGCAGGCCGCTCGCCTCGGCATAGCC
Source organism: uncultured Alistipes sp. (assembly GCA_964431265.1). Lineage (GTDB taxonomy): Bacteria > Bacteroidota > Bacteroidia > Bacteroidales > Rikenellaceae > Alistipes. Next base: position 1,502 of record CAYSJF010000038.1, read on the forward strand.
CATGGCGGCGCTCAGGCTCGAATCGGGCACGCCGACCACGATGTCGGCCTGCGCGGGCGCCTCGCGGAAAAGCTGCCGCCCCGACTCCTTGCGGCAGGCGTGGACGTTGCACCCCTCGATGTCGCTGTCGGGCCGCGCGAAGTAGATATACTCCATGGCGCACATCTGCCGCCGCTTGTAGTGCGAATAGTCGGACGAACGCAGGCCGTGGTCGTCGATCGTGACGATCTCGCCCGGCTCGACGTCGCGCACGAACTCGGCGCCCAGGACATCCAGCGCGCAAGTCTCGCTCGAAACGACATAGCCCTCGCCCAACCGCCCGATCGAGAGGGGCCGCAACCCGTATTTGTCGCGGCAGGCATAGATGCGATTGGCGGTCATGATGACGAACGCGAAAGCCCCTTCGAGCATGTTGAGCGCATCGATGATGGCGTAGATGCGCGGCCGGTCGCGGAACTTGGTCTCCTTCTTGATGAGATGGGCCAGCACCTCGCTGTCGGACGACGACTGGAAAAGGCTGCCCCGGTTTTCGAGGTAGTCACGCAGCTGCCGGGAGTTGACGATATTGCCGTTATGCGCCAACGCGAAGTCGCCCGTGTTGTGGCGGAACATGAAGGGCTGCACGTTCTCGATGCCCCCGCCGCCCGCGGTGGAGTAGCGCACATGGCCGATCGCCATGCTGCCGCCGAGCGAGGCCAGAGCCGGCTCCTTGAAAACCTCGGTCACCAACCCCTCGCCCTTGATGCGGCGGAGCCGGCCGCCCTCGTCGACGCTGACGATGCCGCACCCCTCCTGCCCGCGGTGCTGCAAGGCATGCAGGCCGTAGTAGGCGAGCGTCGAAGCGTCGGGCACGCCGTAGACCCCGAACACGCCGCACTCCTCGTGCAACTCCCTGTCGATCATCGGACGATCCATCGGGCTACTCCGTGATTTTGCGCAGACGGGCCAGAATCTCCTCGTAGGCCTCGCGCACCCGGCCCAAATCGCGGCGGAAGCGATCCTTGTCGAGCTTCTCGTTGGTCGCAGCGTCCCACAGACGGCAGGTGTCGGGCGACACCTCGTCGGCCAGGACGATTTCGCCGTCGGAAGTCTTGCCGAACTCGATCTTGAAGTCGATGAGGCGGATGTTCATCCGCGCGAACAGCTCCTTGAGCACCTCGTTGATGCGGGCGGTCAGCCGATAGACGGTCTCCAGCTCCTCGTAGGTGGCAGCCCCCAGCGCCACGGCATGGTGGTCGTTGATGAGGGGATCGCCCAACTCGTCTTTCTTGTAGCAGAGGTCGAAGATCACGTTCGAAGGTTCGGTGCCCTCCTCGATGCCCAGACGCTGGGCCATCGACCCGGCGATGACGTTGCGCACGATCACCTCCAGCGGGATGATCGAGACCCGGCGGCAAAGCTGGTCGCGGTCGTTGAGCGTGGAGATGTAGTGCGTCGGGATTCCGGCCTTGTGCAGCTCCTTGAATATCAAGGTAGAAATGGCGTTGTTCAGCACGCCCTTGTTCTCGATGGTCGCCTTCTTGACGTTGTTGAACGCCGTGGCGGCATCCTTGTAGCGGATGATGATCCGGTCGGGATCGTCGGTCAGGAAGACCTGCTTGGCCTTGCCTTCGTAGAGCATTTCGAGTAATTCCATGGATTCTTTATTTTTACTATTTTTTGCGAAAATAGGCTACCGCATTTTCGAAGATATTTTGCCGTTTGTTGCCGGCGATATTCTTGAAAAGACCCTCCTCCCAGCGCTCGGTGTGGCCCATTTTGCCGAGAATACGGCCGTCGGGCGAGAGGATGCCCTCGATGGCGCAGCTCGATCCGTTGGGATTCCACGGCGCGGCGGCCGCAGGCTCCCCGTCGGGGCCGGCATACTGGAACGCCACCTGCCCTGCGTCGAACAAGCGGCGGGCCAGCGCTGCGTCGATCACGAACTTGCCCTCGCCGTGGCTGACGGCAATGCTGTGCAGCTCGCCCGGCTCGAAACCGCTCAACCACGGCGACGCCGCGGAGACCACGCGCGTGGTGACGATCTGCGAGATGTGACGGTTGATGTCGTTGCGGAAAAGCGTCGGCGACGCCTCCGTCACCATGCCCAGCCGACCGTAGGGCAGCAGGCCCGACTTGACCAGCGCCTGGAAACCGTTGCAGATGCCCAGGATCAAACCTCCGCGGTCGAGCAGCGCATGGATGGATTCGCGGATATACTTGTTATTGAGTACGTTCACTATGAACTTGGCGCTGCCGTCGGGTTCGTCGCCCGCCGAGAAACCGCCGCTCAACACGAAGATGTGGCAGCGGTCGATATGCTGCCGCATCCGGTCGATCGACTGCAGGATGTCGTCGCCGGCGAGGTTGCACAACACGTCGGTCTCGACCTCGGCGCCCGCCCGGCGGAACGCCTTGGCGGTGTCGTAGTCGCAGTTCGTACCGGGGAAGACGGGCAGGTAGGCCACCGGATGCTCGACGGCTGCGCCGGGATACTCCGCGACGCCCGTGCGGTGACGAGCCGTCACCGCTTCGGCGAATTCGGCAACCTCGACCCCCTTGTTTCCCTTGTCGGGATAGATCGCGGCGAACTGCTCCGTATTGGCGCGATAGAGGTCGTCGAGCGGCAGCACCGCACCGTTTACGATCAACGACTCCCCGCCGATCGTCGCGCCCAAAAGCTCCGCTTCGGGGTAATCCAGTTCTTCGGCCGCCTCCACCAGAATCGAGCCGCAGGCATATTCGTAAAGCCGCTCTTCGGGCATCGTCGCCTCGGCGCCGATCCCGTTGCCGAAAGCCATTTTGGCCAGTCCCTCGGCCACACCGCCGAAGCCCACCGCCCACGCCGCGACGATCGCTCCGGCCTCGATCCGGTCGCTCACGAACGCGAAATTGCGCTTGAGCTGTTCGGAATCGGGCATAAAATGCTCGCGCGGAGTGTGGCGGATCAGGTAGAGGCGGTGGCCCGCCGCCTTGAACTCGGGCGAAATCACATGCGCGGCATCCACCGTGGTGATGCCGAACGCCATAAGCATGGGCGGCACGTCGATATCCTGGAATGTCCCCGACATCGAGTCCTTGCCGCCGATCGACGGAAGCCCCAGCTCGACCTGCATGCGCAGGGCGCCCAGCAGCGCGGCCAGCGGCTTGCCCCACGAGCGGGGATCGCGCGTCATGCGCTCGAAATACTCCTGGTAGGAGTAGCGCATCCGCTCGTAGCGGGCACCGGCGGCCACGACCTTGGCGGCCGCCTCGACCACGGCATAGGCCGCGCCGTGGTAGGGACTCCACGAAGCGATGAAAGGATTGTAGCCGAACGCCATGATGCTGGCCGTGCGGGTGAAGCCGTCGACGGGGAGTTTCTGCACCGAGACCTGCGTTTCGGTGCGCTGCGTGCGGCCGCCGAACGGCAGCAGCACCGTGGAGCGGCCTATGGTGGAGTCGAACATCTCGATGAGTCCGCGTTGCGAAAGGACATTGCGGTCTTGCAGATTGCCGACGAACCGTTCGGCGGGATCGCGGCCTTCGACAGTCCGTGCGAAGGGATTCCGCTCCTCGACTTCTTCGATCTGCGCCTCGGCGAAGTGCCGGGCACCGGCCGAGTCGATGAACTCGCGGCTCAGGTCGACGACCTTCGTCGCGCCGACGAACATCCGCATGCGGCTTGAGGCGGTGACGTCGGCCACCTCGACCGCCTCGATGTTCTCCTCGCGGCAGTAACGCATGAATTCAGCCGCATCCCGCGCCTCGACCACTACGGCCATGCGCTCCTGCGACTCGCTGATCGCCAGCTCGGTGGCATTCAGGCCGCTGTATTTGGTCTTCACGCGGTCGAGGTAGATGTCCAGCCCGTCGGCCAGCTCGCCGATCGCCACGCTGACGCCCCCGGCGCCGAAGTCGTTGGATTTCTTGATCAGGCGCGTGACCTCCGCGCGGCGGAACAGCCGCTCCAGCTTGCGCTCCTCGGGGGCGTTGCCTTTCTGCACCTCGCTGCCGCACGTTTCGAGCGAGTGCGAGTCGTGCTCCTTGGACGACCCCGTGGCGCCGCCGATGCCGTCGCGCCCGGTGCGGCCCCCCAGCATAATGATTTTGTCGCCCGGAACGGGCGTTTCGCGCCGCACGCGGTCGGCCCTGACGGCTCCGACCACGGCCCCGACCTCCAGCCGCTTGGCGACATAGTTGTCGTGGTAGATTTCGCGTACATGGGTGGTGGCCAAACCGATCTGGTTGCCGTAGCTCGAATAGCCGGCCGCGGCCTTGCGCGAAATGACGCTCTGGGGTAGCTTGCCCGGCAACGTCTCGCTCACCTTGCGGTAGATGTCGCCGGCGCCCGTCACGCGCATGGCCTGATAGACATAGCTGCGGCCCGACAGCGGGTCGCGGATGGCGCCGCCCAGGCAGGTCGAGGCACCGCCGAAAGGCTCGATCTCGGTGGGATGGTTGTGCGTCTCGTTCTTGAACTGCAGGAGCCACCGCGCCGTCGCGCCGTCGACATCGACGTCGACATAGACCGAGCAGGCGTTGTTCTCGTCGCTGACTTCGAGGTCGTCCAGCAAGCCGTTCATGCGCAGGTAGCGGGCGCCGATCGTGGCGATATCCATGAAGCACAGACTCTTGTGCTCGCGGCCCAACTCGCGGCGGATGCGCAGGTACAGGGCCAGCGACTTCTCCAGCTCCTCCTTGAGGAACGACTCCTCGACCGTGATGCCCGTCAACTCGGTGGTGAAGGTGGTGTGGCGGCAATGGTCGCTCCAATAGGTGTCGAGGATGCGCAGCTCCGTTTCGTAGGGATCGCGCCCCTCCCCGCGGAAGTAGCGCACCACCTCGCGCAGGTCGTCGGCGTTCATGGCCAGGCCCCACTCCTTGCAGCGCGGCTCCAGCTCGGCATCGGTCATGTCGCGGAAGCCCGTCAGCATCCCGACGGGTTTCACCTCGGCCTGCTCCGGATCGCTCAAGACGGCGAGGTCTTTCTCGCGCGACTCGACGGCATTGATGCAGTAGCGGCGGATCTTCTCCAGATCGGCATCGGCGACGTCGCCGTCGAAGATCAGCAGCTTCGACGAACGGATGCGCACGTCGGCCGCGGGATCGATCAGCCGCACGCAGTCCACGGCCGAGGCGGCCCGCTGGTCGAACTGCCCGGGCAGGAACTCGACGGCGATATGCTTGCAGCCGCCGAGGTCGCACACATCGCTCACGGTGTCGGTGACGATCTCGCCGAAGACGGCGTAGCGGCTCTTCTCCAGCAACTCCGGAGTGAACCCGAACAGGTCGTAGACATTCAGCAGCCGCAGCGACCGCAGCGAAAGGCCCAGATCGGCGTTCAGCTCGCGCCGCAGGCTCTCGGCCTCGACCCGGAAACGCGGAAGTTTCTCTACGAAAATGCGGTAACTATTCATCGATTCGTTCTCTTCTTGTTTCTGTTTTATCGCCCGGAAACGGCCGGCGGATAATCCCAATTATGAATTATTAAAACGGTTATCCCACCTCTCGGCATACTCCGCTACGGAGATTCCGGTAAACGTGATGTGGCCCATTTTGCGCCGGGGGCGGGACTCGGACTTGCCGTAGAGATGCACGTAAACGCCTTCGTGCCCCTCGGCGGCGATCCGCCGCGCCGCGTCGAGGTCGCGGCCCAGGATATTCTTCATCACGGTCGGCGCCACTAACTGCGGCTCCTCCAGCGGCATGCCCGTCAGGAAACGCACCAGTTCGCGGAACTGGTTGGTCGAGCAGCCCTCGATCGTCCAATGGCCCGAATTGTGGGGACGCGGCGCCATCTCGTTGAACAAGAAGCGGTCGCCCCGCACGAACAGCTCCACAGCGAGGATGCCCACGTACCCGCACCGCCGCATGAAAGCCTCGCCCGTGGCCCGGATGCGCCGCTCCAGCTCCGGCGAAAGCCCCTCGTCCGGCACGAACGAGAGGTCGAGGATGCCTTCGCGATGGACGTTGCGGCCAACGGGGAAAGCCACTGTCCTGCTGCCGTCCGAGACCATGATCAAGCTCGCCTCGCAGTCGAAGTCGACGAACTCCTCCAGAATGCAGGGCACCGCCAGCAACGGCAACGCCCGCCCGATGTCGGCCGCCGACCGCAGCACTGCCTGACCATGACCGTCGTAGCCCAGCGTACGGGTCTTCAGGACACACGGGAATCCGATTTCGGCCACGGCGCGCCGCAACGTCTCCTCGCTGTCGACGGCGGCATATGCGGGCGTGTCGAATCCGTTGGCCCGGGCATTGTCTTTCTCGCGCAGGCGATCCTGCGAATCGGCCAAAGGCCTGAAGCCCTGCGGGATATTATACTTCTCGGCCAAAGGCCGCAACACTTCGCCGGGCACGTTCTCGAACTCGTAGGTCACCGCATCGCACTCCCGGCACAACCGTTCGAGCGCCGCGGCATCGTCGTAGGCGGCGACGATCCGCCCGTCGCACGCGGCGAAAGCGGGAGCGTCGGGCGCAGGGTCCAACGCGACGCACCGCACGCCCAATGCGCGCGCCTGCTCCGCGATCATCAGCCCCAGCTGACCGCCCCCTATGATCCCGATACGCATCACGGCAACCGGGTATCGAGTACGTCGGCGGTCTGCTCGGCGCGGAACGCCTCCAACTTCCCGGCCAGCTCCTCGTCGTGCATAGCCAGGATCGAAACGGCGAGCAACGCGGCGTTTCTGGCCCCGTTGATGGCCATGGTCGCCACCGGCACGCCGGCCGGCATCTGCACGATCGAGAGCAGCGAATCCAGCCCGTTCAACGCCCGCGACTTGACGGGCACGCCCACCACGGGCAGCGTCGTCATGGCGGCGACCATGCCGGGCAGGTGGGCGGCGCCCCCGGCTCCGGCGATGATGACGCCCAAGCCCCGTTCGCGGGCCGTACGGGCATACTCGCACAACAGCTCGGGCGTACGGTGGGCACTGACGATCCGCTTCTCGAACTCGACGCCGAACGCTTCGAGCGTCTCCACGGCATCGGCCATGACCTCGTAGTCGCTCGCAGAACCCATGATTACTCCGACTTTCATAGCTTCGTTTAATTATATCCGCTAAAAGCCGAACCGCCACGGCATCGCATGCCCTGGCGGTTCGTATGACTATCCGATCGACCCGTATGCGGCGCCCTGCCGGCCCCGGGAAAGCGCGCACGACACTCGTCGCGCATCCGGCGACACCCCGTGCGACGCCTCGCGGCGCCGCTTGCGCTTGGATCGGCCGACGGGTTCGCAAACCGTCGGGACACGGGCGGGATCGGGATCGATTTCGAAAAACATCGTCGCAAAAATAGCGCATTCCGCCCGGACGGGCAACGATCGGATGCGGATTCTATCGACAATTTATTCACAAAATCGTCTCGCAGTAGGCGCATCGGCGGCTGCCGTCGGCTCCGCATCGGGCGAGCCGGTCGACATCCTCCGTGGCGGAGATGCACCGCGGGTTGGTGCAGGCGGGGCCGCCGATCCCGTAAGGCTCGGCGAACACCGGCGTGCGTTCGAAGGGCCGGTTCTCGCCGGCCCACCGGAGCAGCGTGAGGATCAAGGCCATGCGCACGAACTTGCCGTTCTCGACCTGCCGGAAGTAGGCGGCGCGCGGATCGTTGTCGACCGAGCGGACGATCTCGTTGACGCGCGGCAGCGGGTGGAGAACAATCATATCTTCATGCGCCGTTTTCAACTTTTCGGGGTCGAGCACGAAGCTGTCCTTGACGCGCTCGAACTCCTCCTCGTCGACGAAGCGCTCCTTCTGCACGCGGGTCATGTAGAGGATGTCCAGCTCGGGCATCGCCTCCTCCAGCGTGCGCACCTCGCGGAATTCGAGCCGCGAGTCGGCGGTCATCTCCTGCAGCATGTAGGCGGGCAGGCGCAGCTCCTCGGGCGAGATGAGGACGACGCGTACCCCCTCGTAGCGCGACAGGGCCTTGATGAGCGAATGCACCGTGCGGCCGAACTTCAGATCGCCGCAGAACCCGATCGTGAGGTGGTCGAAACGCCCCTTTTCGCGCTTGATGGTCAAAAGATCGGTCAAAGTCTGCGTGGGATGGGCATGGCTGCCGTCGCCGGCGTTGATGACCGGAATGCCGGCATACTGCGACGCGACCAAAGGCGCCCCCTCCTTGAAATGGCGCATGGCGATGATGTCGGCGAAGCAGCGGACGACGCGCACGGTATCGGCCACGGTCTCGCCCTTGGAGACCGACGACGACGCGGCATCGGAGAAGCCGATGACCTCGCCGCCCAATTCGAGCATGGCGGCCGTGAAACTCAATCTTGTGCGGGTCGACGGCTCGTAGAAGAGCGTGGCGAGCTTCTTGCCCCGGCACGCGGTGCTGTATTTGGCCCGATCGGCGATGATCTCCTCGGCCAAAGCGACGATCTGCGCGGTCTCCTCGACCGACAGATCCGTAGGATCGATCAAATGACGCATAGATTCTCCTTTTATTTCATCCACCGTTCGTCGGAGGGGTTGTCGCGGAACTTGAGCAGGCGCACCTTGTCCTCGGGACGGATGTAACCCTCGGCGGCGGCTACTTCGACCAGTGCGTCGAGGTTCGAAAGGCTATGGTTCACGACGCCGGCCTCGCGCAGGCGGTCGATGCCCTTCCGCATGCCGTAGGTGAAGATCGAGGCCACGCCCAAGACCTCGGCGCCCGCCTCGCGCAGCGCCTCGACGACCTCGATGCACGAGCCGGCGGTAGAAATCAGGTCTTCGATGACCACGACCTTCTGGCCCTTTTCCAACCGACCCTCGATGCGGTTGCCGCGCCCGTGATCCTTGGCGCCCGAGCGGACATAGCCCATGGGCAGGTCGAGCAGCGTAGCCGTGATAGCGGCATGGGCGATACCGGCCGTGGAGGTACCCATGAGGACTTCGACCTCGGGAAAGTGCGTGCGCACCGTCTCGGCCAACCCGGCCTCGACATGTTTGCGTACCTCGACGGCCGTCAGCGTCAGGCGGTTGTCGCAGTAGACCGGGCTTTTGATGCCGCTGGCCCAGGTGAACGGCTGTTCGGGCCGCAGGAAGACGGCGCCGATGGACAGCAAATCTTTGGCAATGAGTTTCTCCATAAAGCAGATATTTTCGGGTTTCGGTTTACTTCAACGCCTGTCGCAACACGATTTTCACTCCATTCCTGCGAACTCCTCCACGCAGCGTCGGTAGGCGGCTACGGGGTCGGGCGCAGCGGTGATGGGGCGCCCCACGACGATGAAGTCGGAACCGATTTCGCGGGCGCGGGCCGGCGTGGTGATGCGCACCTGGTCGGCGACGTCGCCGTCGGCGAAGCGCACGCCGGGCGTGACGGTCAGGAAATCACGACCGCAGGCATCCTTCACCATGCCGGCCTCCAACGGCGAGCAGACCACGCCGTCCAACCCCGCCTCGCGGGCGTTGCGGGCATACTGCACGATCGTATCGTTCATAGAGGCCCCGATCAGCAGCTCGCGCTGCATGCGCTCCTCGCTGATGGAGGTGAGCTGCGTGACGGCGATCAACAGGGGTCGCGTGCCGTCCTCGCGCGTGAGGCCCTCGCGGGCGGCGCGCATCATCTCCACGGTGCCGGCGGCGTGGACGTTGCACATGTCGACGTCCAACCGCGACAGCACGGCCATGGCCTTGCGCACGGTGTTGGGGATGTCGTGGAGCTTCAGATCGAGGAAGATGCGGTGGCCCCGGCGCTTGATCTCGCGCACGACGGCCGGCCCCTCGGCATAGAACAGCTCCATGCCGATCTTCAGAAAGGGTTTTCTTGTTCCGTCTGCAAAAAGGTCGAGGAAGCGGAACGTATCTTCGGCCGACTTGAAGTCGCAGGCGATAATCACATCTCTTTTCATTTCACTTTTCACTTCGTACGATTCCTATGATGTCTTCGAGTTTTTCGATGCCCAGCCGCTCCATTTCGGCAGGCAGAGCCTCGACGATTTCTTTCGAGGCGTAGGGATTCACCAGGTTGGCGGCGCCGACCTCCACGGCCGTGGCCCCGGCCATCATCATCTCGATGACGTCGCGCGCCGACTGCACGCCGCCGCATCCGATGACGGGCACCCGGCACGCCCGGGCCACCTGGTAGACCATGCGCACGGCGACGGGAAAGACCGCAGGGCCGGAAAAGCCGCCCATCGTGTTGGCGATGACGGGCCGGCGACGGGCGACGTCGATGCGCATGCCCAGCAGGGTGTTGATGAGACACAATCCGTCGGCCCCCGCCTCCTCGCAGGCCCGAGCGATCGAAACGATGTCCGTGACGTTGGGACTCAACTTGATGTAGACCGGTTTGGTCGTCACGGCCTTGACGGCGCGCGTCACCTCGGCGGCCGCTTCGGGCGAGGTGCCGAACGACATGCCCCCGTGCCGCACGTTGGGGCACGAAACGTTGACCTCGATCAAACCCACCTGCTCCTCGCGGTCGATGCGCTCGCAGCAGTAGGCGTACTCCTCGACCGAGAAGCCCGAGATGTTGGCGATGACGGGCTTGTGGAAGAACTCCCGGAGGCGCGGCAGCTCCTCGGCGATGACCCGCTCGATGCCGGGATTCTGCAGCCCCACGGCGTTGATCATACCTGCCTCGCACTCGGCGATGCGGGGCGTGGGGTTGCCGAAGCGGGGTTCGCGCGTGGTGCCCTTGAACGAGAAGGAGCCGAGGATGTCGAGGTCGTAGAAGTCGCGGAACTCGGCACCGTAGCCGAACGTTCCGCTGGCCGGAATCACGGGGTTGTCGAGCCTCAGACCGCTCAATATAACGGAAGTGTCTACCATAATATCTCTCCTTTGGTCAGCACCGGTCCCTCCTTGCAGATGCGTTTGCTGCCGGTGAGCGTCTTGCACGAGCAGCCCATGCAGGCGCCGAAGCCGCAGCCCATGCGCTCCTCGAACGAGAGCTGGCCGTCGCACGCCGTCGCCGCCGAGAGCGCCCGCAACATCGGCAAGGGTCCGCAGGCGTAGAAATAGTCGAAATCGAGCCCCGCGAGGGCGTCGGTAACGAAGCCTTTCACCCCTTGGGTCCCGTCGGCCGTGGCGACCGCGACCGAGCACCCCAGCGCCCGGAACTCCCCGGCGTAGAAGACCTCGGAGGCCGTGTTGAAGCCCAGGACGGCCTGCACCGGCTTGCCGGCCGCCAAGAGCACCTTAGCCAAGTTGTAAAGGGGCGGCACGCCCACTCCGCCGCCCACGAGCAGGGGGCGCCGGGCGTCGTTGTCGGTCGCAAAGCCGTTGCCCAAGCCCGTCAGCAGGTCGAGCCGCTCGCCCGGCCGCATGCGGGCCATCTGCGCGGTGCCCTCGCCCACGACCTTATAGATCAGAGTCAGCGTCCCGGCGTCGCAGTCGCACACCGAGATCGGCCGCCGCAGGAACTTTCTTTCCAGCGCGATGTTCACGAACTGCCCCGGCCGCACGATCGCCCGCGTATCGCCCGCCAGCCGCATCCGATAGACCGAAGCGGTCAGCGGTCCGTTCTCCAGCAAAGTATAAAGGGCTCTTTTCATCATTATTGGGCGTCGATGGTCGAGACACGGAGGGTGATCTCCTCGAGCACGTCCAAAAGTACGGCCACGGTTTCGAGCGCCGTGAAGACCGTGACGTTGTTCTCGACGGCCGTGCGGCGGATTTCGTAGCCGTCGCGGCGCGTGTCGTGCTGGTTGATGTCGATGGTGTTGATGACGTAGCTCACGTGGCCCTGTCGCAGCGAATCGATGATCTCCGAGCTCCCTTCGCTCAGCTTGCGGCGCGTGCGGGTGCGGATGCCGTGCTGGCGCAGGAATTCGGCCGTGCCGGTCGTGGCTTCGATGTTGAAACCGAGTTCATAAAAACGCTTCACCAAGGGCAGCGCTTTCGCCTTGTCGGGGTCGGCGATCGTCACGAAGATCGTACCGTAGTTCGAGACGTTCATGCCCGTGGCCTGCAGGGCCTTGTAGAGGGCGCGGGTGAGTTTGTCGTCGTAGCCGATCGCTTCGCCCGTGGACTTCATCTCGGGCGAGAGGTAGGAGTCCATGCCGCGGATCTTGGCGAACGAGAAAGCCGGGGCCTTGACATACCAGCGCTCCTTTTCGCGGCCGTAGACCTCGGCGATGCCCTGCTCGCGCAGGCTCTTGCCCAAGATGACCTGCGTGGCGATATGGGCCATGCCGACGCCCGTAGATTTGGAGAGGAACGGCACGGTGCGCGACGACCGGGGGTTGACCTCGATGACGTAGACCTCGTCGTCGGCGTCGAGGATGAACTGGATGTTGTAGAGACCCACGATGCCGATCCGAAGGCCCAGCCGCACGGTGTAGTCGATGATCTTCTCCTTGGCGCGCTGCGAGACGC
>CAYSJF010000039.1:0-13726 GCA_964431265.1 uncultured Alistipes sp.
CGTTCATCGTGTCGAAAGCCGTCATTCCGTCGATGATCAAGAAAGGCCACGGCAAGATCATCAACATCTGCTCAATGATGTCGGAGCTGGGCCGCGAAACCGTGTCGGCCTATGCCGCAGCCAAGGGCGGTCTGAAGATGCTCACACGCAACATCGCCTCGGAGTACGGCGAATACAACATCCAGTGTAACGGCATCGGCCCGGGCTATATCGCCACGCCGCAGACTGCCCCCCTGCGCGAAAAGCAGGCGGACGGTTCGCGTCATCCGTTCGACGCGTTCATCGTCGCCAAGACGCCCGCAGCTCGCTGGGGTACGCCCGAAGACCTGATGGGACCTGCCGTGTTCCTGGCTTCCGACGCCTCGAACTTCGTCAACGGCCATGTACTCTACGTCGACGGCGGCATCCTCGCCTACATCGGCAAGCAGCCGAAATAAGCACAGGAATCCGTCCTTGAATGTGCGACCCGGGAAATACTCCCGGGTCGTACTTTTTTATTAAATGGCATCGCGTTTTCGCATCTTCGGCTCGTTCCCGCCGACAAAAACCCGAAAAATTCGATTTTGGCCGGCTTTTCGGCAGATTCGGTTTCGGTAAATCGCCCATAAGTTTGTTTTTGCGCTCGGTTTTTTCTAATTTTGTATGAATAAAATCTAACCTTACCTTAATAATATATGGAACAGCAATCTGTGCAGGAGTTGCAGGACGTCGTGATCCGCTTCTCGGGCGACTCGGGCGACGGCATGCAACTTACGGGCACGCTTTTTTCCGACACCTCGGCTCTGATGGGCAACGGCATCTCGACCTTTCCCGACTACCCCGCCGAAATCCGCGCCCCGCAGGGCACCGTGGCGGGAGTTTCGGGCTTCCAGGTGCACTTCGGCGACCGTCGCGAGCTGAACCCCGGCGACTACTGCGACGTGTTGGTGGCCATGAATCCCGCAGCGCTCAAGGCCAATCGCAAATGGCTCAAGCCCGGCGCTACGGTGATCCTCGACGGCGATTCGCTCACCGAGGAGCACATCCGCAAAGCAGGATTCGCCACCCTCGACCCGCTGGCGGAGCTGCAGCTCGACGAATATGACGTCGTAGTACCCGACATCACTTCGATGACCCGCGAAGCGCTCAAGGATACCGGGCTGGACAACAAGGCCGTGGTCAAGTGCAAGAACATGTTCGCCCTGGGCATCTGCTTCTGGCTTTTCGACCGGCCCGAGGATCACGCCTATGAATACATCGACGGCAAGTTCGGCAAGAAAAACCCGGCCGTCGCCCAGGCCAACAAGCTGGCGATCAAGGCCGGCTACGACTATGCCGCCAACACCCACCAGTTCGCCAGCCACTATCGGGTGGCTCCGGCGCAGTTGGCGAAAGGTACCTATCGTTCGATCAACGGCAACGTCGCCACGGCATGGGGCTTGTGCGCCGCGGCCGAGAAAGCCGGGCTGCCGCTCTTCTGCGGCTCCTACCCCATCACTCCGGCAACGGTGATCCTCGAAGAACTGGCAAAGCGCAAGGATTTGGGAGTCAAGACCGTGCAGGCCGAAGACGAGATCGCAGGCATCTGCACCGCCATAGGCGCCGCGTTCGCCGGCAACTTCGCCGTGACGACCACATCCGGCCCGGGTCTTTCGCTCAAGAGCGAGGCGCTGGGTCTGGCCGTGATGACCGAGCTGCCGCTGGTGGTGGTCGACGTGCAGCGCGGCGGCCCCTCGACGGGCCTGCCCACCAAGACGGAGCAGAGCGACCTCCAGCAGGCGCTCTACGGCCGCAACGGCGAATGCCCCGTGATCGTCGTGGCGGCTTCGTCGCCGAGCGACTGCTTCCACTATGCGTTCGAGGCCGGGCGTCTCGCCATGGAGCACATGACGCCCGTGGTGCTGCTCTCCGACGGCTTCATCGCCAACGGTTCGGAGCCGTGGCGCATTCCGCAGATGAAGGACTACCCCGCGATCTGCCCGCCGATCGTCGACCGGGCGCCCGAAGGCGGATTCATGCCCTATGTGCGCGACGAGAAGCTGGCCCGCGGCTGGGCATTCCCCGGCAAACCCGGGCTGGAGCACCGTGTGGGCGGATTGGAGAAAGACAGCATCAAAGGTTCGATCTCCCACGATCCGGCCAACCACCAGAAGATGGTGCAAACCCGGGCCGCCAAAGTCGCCAAAGCAGCCGACTACATCCCCAAACAGGAGGTCTACGGCGATGCCGAGGGCGATCTTTTAGTGGTCGGCTGGGGCGGTACGCGGGGGCACCTGCAGAATGCCGTCGACGAGATGCGCCGAGAGGGCAAACGCGTGTCGCTCTGCCACTTCAACTACATCAACCCGCTGCCGCACGGCGTGGAGGCGATCTTCTCGAAGTTCCGCCGCATCGTGGTGTGCGAACTGAACGAAGGGCAGTTCGCCGGCTACCTACGCCAGCGACTCCAGCAATTCCGCTACGAGCAGTTCAACAAGTGCGAGGGTCTGCCGTTCACGGTGGCCGAGCTGAAACAGAAATTCGAAACCTTATTGCAGTAAACGATCATGGCTGACTACAAATATACTCCCGCCGACTTCAAGAGCGACCAGGAAGTGCGCTGGTGCCCCGGCTGCGGCGACCATGCCATTCTCAATGCCGTGCAGCGCGCCCTGCCCGAAGTGGCCGACCGCACCGACACGCCCCACAACTTGTTCACGTTCGTCTCGGGCATCGGCTGTTCGTCGCGCTTCATCTACTACATGAAGACCTTCGGGTTCCACTCCGTGCACGGCCGTGCCAACGCCGTGGCTACGGGTGTGAAGGTGGCCAATCCGCGGCTCAACGTGTGGGTTACGACGGGCGACGGCGACTCGCTGGCTATCGGCGGCAACCACTTCATCCACGCCATTCGCCGCAATGTCGATCTGAACGTCATTCTGTTCAACAACGAAATCTACGGTCTGACCAAGGGCCAATATTCGCCCACGTCGAAATTGGGCAAAATCACCAAGACCTCGCCCTACGGCACGGTCGAGAAGCCGTTCAATCCGGGCGAGTTAGTGATCGGTGCCAAGGGCACGTTCTTCGCCCGCTCGATCGACATGGAGGTCAATCTCTCCAAGGAGTGCATGGTGGCTGCGGCGCTGCACAAAGGCATGTCGGTGGTCGAAGTGTTGCAGAACTGCGTGATTTTCAACGATAAGACCCATGCCGCATTCGCTGCCGACAAGGCCACGCGCGCCGAGCGCACCATCACGCTGCGCCACGGCGAGAAGATGCTTTTCGGCGCCGACAACGAAAAAGGCCTCGTCTTCGAGAACATGAAACTCAAGGTCGTGACCGTGGGTCAGGACGGCTACACGCTCGACCACGTGCTGACGCACGACGCTCACGAGCGCGACACGACCCTGCACGCAATGCTCGCGGCGATGAAGTACCCCGACTACCCCGTCGCCGTGGGTGTGATCCGCGCCGTCGAGGAGGATGCGGTTTACGACCTTGCAGTCGAACGGCAGGTCGAGGAGGTCAAAGCGACGTCGAATATCCATTGCGTCGACGACCTGCTCCGCTCCGGCGCGACGTGGGAGGTGGAATAACCCGTCCCTACGACGCTACTCGCTCGTTTTATAAAACACCGCCCCGGCTTTCGAAAGCCGGGGCGGTGTCGTCGAAGTTCTAAAGTATCGAGACAGTAGCTACTGACGGATATAAACATAATGCTCACCCTCGACATACCAGATCATCTCGTTTCCCGAGATAATCACGTCGAACGTATCAACATCGCCGTCCGAACTCCTCAACGTCAGATTCCGGCCATCGTAGGTATACGTGCCGAATTCGATCCATGTACCTTTGCGATCCTCCATGATATTCTTATACGAGCCGTCGGCATTGAAAATGTAGCGATCGTAACCATCTGTTTCTTTTTCTTCCCACGTACCGACAATGGAGGTGGCAGTGCCCTTGTCATCGTCATCCTTGCAAGAGGTCAGGTTGCACATGCCGACAGCGGCGATGAAGAGCAGCAAAAAAAGTTTGAGTTTTCGCATGGTAAAAAAGTTTTTGTGAATGTTTGTTTGCGGTGCAAAGGTAGGATGTACCGTGTCGCGACACAAGGATCGGCCGTCGGGAAGAATTATACGCAAGTGTCGAATTTTATTGACGCTCCGTGTGCTCGTACTCTTTCTGATAATAGCGAAAGAAATTGTGACCCAGTATGTTCGAGATGCGTAGCAGCATCTGGGTGTCGATACTCCGGCGCTTGAAGATGTCGTAGACGTTGGTGCGCTCGCAATAGAGGTGCCGTGCGAACCAACTCACCGTACGCTCTTGGCGCCGGAGTTCCGTCTCGATCAGTTTGCCGATGTGTATCATGCCGTTTTCCAAACGAAAGCGCGGGCGCTATCCCGTATCCACTTCTGAGGTATTGGACGACCCGATTGGTAGAATAGACGGAACATGCCCACGCCGAAAAACGACGAGAGCATCAACCTTTGTTCCTTACCAATCCCGAAAGTGTCCAATTTTCAGAAGCAAGAAAAAAGCCGATGCGCTTTTATATTCATAAGTCGCAGTCCATGCGGGCTGCGAGACAAATATACGCAAATATTTTACATTTTCGGGCTGTCCCTACGAATTTAAAGACTCGGAGTATTGGATTTTAAAAAATTTCGCTTACCTTTGCAACCGATTCGGGGGATTAGCTCAGCTGGCTAGAGCGCTTGCATGGCATGCAAGAGGTCACGAGTTCGAATCTCGTATTCTCCACCAAGGAAAACAACGGACGACATCGACCGATCGGTCGATGTCGTTTTTTATGCAAAAAGAAAACATCTTGTTTCAGGCAGGGCCAATCCCGCAATCTTCCTCCGAAAACACCGTTCTCACAAAAACGGGTTGTCGGGCGAAGAATCATCGATTCCAATGGTCGCCCTGCGAATGCAAAGATTATCTCCGTTATAAAAACAGCCGGGAAGACTTGCGTCTTCCCGGCCGGCTCAAGCGGTGCGACCCGCTTATTTAACTGCTTTAACTATTGCTTCGAATGCCTTCGGCTCGTTCATCGCCAGGTCGGCCAGAACCTTGCGGTTCAGGGCGATACCCTTGGTGTTGAGCTTGCCGATAAACTGCGAATAGGTCATTCCCTGCGCGCGGACGGCGGCGTTGATACGCGTGATCCACAGCGAACGGAACGTCCGCTTCTTGAGTTGGCGGTGTGCATAGGCAAACTGCAAACCCTTCTCGACCGTGTTTTTCGCTACGGTCCAAACGTTTCCCCTTGAACCAAAGTTACCCTTGGCAAGTTTCAGAACTTTCTTTCTTCGTGCGCGCGAAGCGACTGCATTGACTGAACGTGGCATAGTCTGAAATGTTTTAAAGAGCTGTCAGCGACGCGGTTCTCTCGCGTTCTTCGGGGCTGTTTCGCTCCAGGTTAATGATTCCGCCCGCAATTACTTGACGAGCAGGTTCTTGATTTTGGCCTCGTCGGCCGCAGAAACGGTGCCCGAATAGCAGAGGTTGCGCTTCTGTTTCGTCGTCTTTTTGGTCAGGATGTGACTGTGATAAGCGTGTTTACGCTTGATCTTTCCTGTGCCGGTGAAGGTGAAACGCTTCTTCGACGCGGCATTGGTTTTCATTTTCGGCATTGTCGTAAACAGTTAATTAGTTAAACGTAGCCCGCAAAAGTACGAAATTTTTCGCATTCTGCAATCGGAAAGCCTTTTTTTCCACACTTCGAACCGAATAATTTCGTACCTTTGGCTGTGGAAATACCCGACACCCGGCAAAGTACAAATAAATTCGGCACTTCGTAGTGATCCACAAAGTCATATTCGCCATGTCCATCCTTTCGCTTTTCGGCTGCGGCCCCAAGAAACTGCCTGTTTATCCTACAGATACGTTGACCGCGCATGACGGCACCGAGTTCTCGATCACGTTTTTCAAACACGCGTCGCTCTCGATCAACGTGGGCGGCAAATACATTTACGTCGACCCCGTGGGCGGCCGCGACATGTGTCTCGCCGCGCTTCCCAAGGCCGATCTGATCCTGCTGACCCATTCGCACGGCGACCATTTCGACCGCGCGTCCGTCGAAAAACTCTGCACCTCGAAAACCGACATCCTCAGCGACCGCACCACGGCCGAGGCGTTCGACATGGAGGGGCACGTGATGCGCCCGGGCAGCGTCGCCACGCCGCGCGACTACGTGAAAATCGAGGCCGTCGCCGCCTACAACACCACCAAGGAGCACCTCCAGTTCCACCCCAAGCAGCGGGAGGACTGCGGCTATCTGCTCACCATCGGCGGCATGCGCATCTACATCGCCGGCGATACGGAGCCGACCCCCGAGATGAAGGCCCTGCGCGACGTCGACATCGCCTTTCTGCCGGTCAACCAGCCCTATACCATGACCGTCGACCAAGCCGTGGAGGCGATCCGGCATCTGAAGCCCGTGCTGTTCTACCCCTACCACTACGGGCAGGTCGAGGAGAAAACCGATCTCGACCGGCTCGCCCGCGAAGTCGAAGCCTTGGGCACGACCGAAATCCGGATACGTCCGATGGAATAAACAACGCACTTATTCGCAGAACCGCCCTTTGAGCGTATCTTCATTCCGGAACTGGAATAGGCATATAAAAACAGCGTCGGCGAATGAATGCCGACGCTATTTTTTCATTTACTTTTTCTGTTCAGCTTTCTTGGGCTTGGCGTCGACCTTGAGCGAGGCCAGACCTTTGATGATGTTCTCGTCGCTGTTCTTCGCCGCGTCGTAGGTCACCGTCACCTCTTTCGTGGCTACATCGACCGCCACATCCTCAATGCCCTTGCCCAGCGAGGGAACGTTGTTCATGATCTTGTTGGCACAGTGGTCGCAGTGGATGTCCGTGCAGAACACCGTGGTCACCGTTTTCTTTGCAGCCGCAGGTTTGGCCGCCATCGTCGCGCCCATGCCCATCGCGAGCATCAGGCAAAGCATTGCAATCTTTTTCATGACACAAATAATTTTTATAGGTTTTCTTTAATAGATGTTCAGTCTCATGCCTATGTAGAACTTGCGCCCCATCAGAGGCCCCCACACGTTCATGGAGTTGAACTCGTAGGAATAGCGATCGTCCGCATGAAGGATCGGTTCCGGCTGGCGGTAGTCGGCGATATTCTCGCAGCCCACATAGATGTCGAACTTGCCTACCTTGCGGCTCACCTGCGCATAGAACATCGGGTAGCGCGGCGAATAGCTGTCGTCGGCCAGGATGCCGCTCTGCGCAGGGATGCGCGCAGGGCCGTTGAGCTGGGCCGTGACGTCGAACACCCAACGGCGGAACTTGGTAGCATACTGGATGTTGAGCAACGTCTTATAGCGGCTCACCAAGGGGCGTTCCACACGTGTCGTCGTGCCGTCGGGGCGGTCGATGGTCATCTCGCTGTCGGTGTAGCGGAATGTCGCGAAGATGTCGAGCCGCTCCACGGGCGTCCACGACAGGTCGACCTGGTAGGTGTCGGTATAGGAGCGCCCGCGAGTGTCGTAAATGTCGATATACTGCGGCTTCCACTCCTGGTCGGCTACCACCGAGTTGTAGAACTGCGTGCGGAAGTAGTCGAAACTCAACGTCATGTTCTCCTGCCCCAGCACCGAAAACACCTGCGTCAGGCTGCCGCCCACGGTGAGCGCCTGCTCCATACGGTCGAGCGCCCGGAAAGCGGATTCCGAAGCGCTGCCCGAGAAAACGATGCTGCGGCCCGTGGCCAGCATGCCGATGTTGTCCGTGACGACGTTGGTCGAGCGATAGCCCAGACCGGCCGAGGCGCGCAGCGTCGTGGTGGGGGTGATGTTCCACTTCACATGGCCGCGCGGCGTGAAATAGAACTTGTCGTAATAGCTGTTGTAGTCGCCGCGGACACCGGCCACTAAAGAGAATTTATCCTTTATAGTATAGGTATATTCGGCATAAGCCCCCGCCTCGTTCTCCGTGCGGCCGAGGTCGTAGTATGCCCCCGGCGCCTCGGCGATCCACGGCGTGCGGTTGTCCAGCGTCTCGCGCAGATACGACAGATGCCCCTGCACGCCCACATTGAGCGACGAGCGATAGGTGAAGTAGTGGGCATACATCAGATTGGCCGACAAGGTGTTTTCGTTGCCCGCGTAGTCGTTCAGCCCGAAGTAGGCATCCTCGTTGAAATGGTCGAAGTCGACCACCAGCGCCAGATTCGAGCGCATCTCGTCCTGCGCCTCGTCGTCGTAGACCGAGGGGCCGATCGGCATGCCGATCTTGAAGTAGCCGTTGGCTCCGCGGTTGCGGATATGCGACCCGTAGAGCGGCATCGGCGTGCCGGTCTGCTTCCAATCCCAGTCGGCAACCATCGCTTCGCGCATGGCCGGAGTGTTTTTGTAGCCGAGCATGCCGCCCAAACGGTTCTCTTGCACGAATTTCCAGCCCCAGCGGATCTGCATGCCGTTGTCGGCGGCATAGAGCCACTTGTTGGCCACGTTGATCTGGGCGGCCAGCGGCAGATCGCGGAAGCCGTCGCGATTGTGATCCATCTTGCGCACGTCGGTGTCCATCGAGCCGTGGAGCAGGACGACCGTCGACAGTTTGCCGTCGCGCGACACCGGAAAAGCCGTCGAAAGATTCAGCTCGGGACGCAGCTCGTCGTCCAAATAGAGGTTCACGAAGAGCCGTTCGTTGTCCGTGGGTTTGCGGTGCTCCAGATTGATCTGGCCCGTAATGGCCTCGTGCCCCGCCGTCACCGACGACACGCCTTTCGACACCTGGATCGAGTTGAGCCACATGCCGGGCGTGTAGCTCAAGCCATAGGGAGCCGACAAGCCGCGCATGATAGGGCGGTTTTCGTCCAGAATCTGCGTATAGGTGCCGGCCAGACCGAGCATCTTGATCTGCCGGGCGCCCGAAATAGCGTCGCTGTAGCCCACGGTCACCGACGCCGAGTTCTCGAACGACTCAGCCAAGTTGCAGCACGCCATTTTGCACAGGCCCGCGAAGGAGATCATCTCGCCCTTCATGATGCCGTCGCGCTTGACGTAGTTGCCGCTCTGCGTACCCTCGATCACCACGTCGTCGAGCGCCACGCCCTCGCTCTGCAGCGAGAACTCCGCGCGGACGCTACCCGCAGCCACCTGCAGCGTATCGTTCACATAACCCAAATAGCCGGCGACCAATCGGTCGCGGTTCTTCACGCGGTGGAGCTGAAAGGCCCCTTCGGCATCGGTGCTCGCCCCGATGTTGGTGTCGGCCCAGTAGACCGATGCGCCGATCAGCGGCTGCCCCTCGGCATCGCGCACCGTGCCCCGCACATCCTGCGCCGCAACGAAGCCGCAGGCCGCGAGGGCCGAAAAAACAGATAGAATGATTTTGATTTTCATAGTGTTCCCTAATATCGGTTAAAACTCTCCAGGGCGCCATCTCCATGGATGCGCCCTCAATGCGTTTCAAGCCGATACCGGAGGAGCACGAAGACCGGCGGCGCACGAACAAGGCGCCTGAAGAATCGGGACGGCAGGAGCGAAGATCCGCTTCTTGCGGAATTTCGGTGCTGAAAGCCGGGCGGACTGCGCGGCGGCCAGACAATGCGGCAATGCCAGCACCATACAGCGCACCGAATGCTCGCTGTCGTCCGTCGCCGCCGTGTAGAGCGCGATTTCGGTACTGTGGCGATCGCATGTGCAGGTGGAGCACAACTCCTCGGCTGCTGCGTCGAACGCACGGTGCATACATGCGCCGTGATCGCCGCATTCGTGGCCCGCGACACACGCATGCGCTTCTTTCACGCACCGGCACGCGAGCGAGGCATAGGCCGCACTCCCCGTCGCCAACAGATAGACGACGAGCAGCAACAACGATATGTATTTCCTGCGAACCATACCCGATTGTGGGCGAAGATACGAAAAATGCGCCTAATTTCCAAACATCATACCGTGTATCGCCGTTTTCCTGCGCTTCCGGCGAGGGTATCCGAGTAAATTTGTTACCTTTGTCGTATGCAATCGGGCGACGAACAAATATACGGGGTCTTGCGCCGCTACTGGGGATTCGACGGATTCCGCCCCATGCAGGCCGAGATCATCCGCTCGGTCATGGCCGGACGCGACACGCTGGCCCTCATGCCCACGGGGGGCGGCAAGTCGCTCACCTACCAGGTGCCCGCCATGGCCCGCGAGGGGCTGTGCATCGTGGTCACCCCGTTGATCGCCCTGATGAAAGACCAGGTCGACCGGCTCCGGGCGCGGCATATCCCCGCCACGGCCATCCACTCGGGGCTGTCGCCCCGGCAGATCGACATCGCCCTGGACAACTGCGTCTACGGCGACATGAAGTTCCTCTACGTCGCCCCCGAGCGGCTGGCCACCGAGGCGTTCCGCCTGCGCGTCGTGCGCATGAACGTGCAGCTGCTGGCCGTCGACGAGGCGCACTGCATCTCGCAGTGGGGCTACGACTTCCGCCCCTCCTACCTGCGCATCGCCGAGCTGCGCGAGAAACTCCCCGGCGTACCCGTCCTGGCCCTCACGGCCTCGGCCACGCAGCTCGTGGCCGACGACATCATGCACCACCTGCGCTTCGCCGAGCCGCATGTGCTGCGCAGCAGCTTCGCCCGGCCCGAACTCTCCTACAGCGTCCGCCGCACCGACGACAAGAACGGGCAGCTGCTCCGCCTGGTGCGGAACGTCCCCGGATCGGGCATCGTCTACATGCGCACGCGCGAGGGTACCGAGCAGATCGCCGCCCTGCTGCGCGACGAGGGGATCGCGGCGACGGCCTACCACGGAGGCCTGCCCCACGCCGAGCGCTCGCTCCGCCAGGAGGAGTGGCTCGCCGGCAAGGCACGCATCATGGTGGCTACCAACGCATTCGGCATGGGCATCGACAAACCCGACGTGCGCTTCGTCGTCCACTACGCCATGTGCGATTCGCTCGAAAGCTACTATCAGGAAGCGGGACGTGCCGGTCGCGACGGCAAGCGGGCCTATGCGCTGCTGCTGGTCGCCTCGGACGACAGCGACCGCATCGCCCGGCGCTTCCAGCAGGAGTTTCCCCCGTTAGAGCAGGTCAAGGAAATCTACGAGCAGGTCTGCTCCTACCTCCAAATCGGCATCGGCGACGGCGAGGGAGCCTCGTTCCTCTTCAACATCCACGACTTCTGCGCCCGCCGCCACCTCTGGTCGGGCACCGTGGCCAGCGCTCTGAAGCTCCTGCAACAAAACGGCTACCTCACGCTCACCGACGCCCAGGAGAACCCCGCGCGGATCATGTTCTGCATCGGGCGCGACGATCTCTACAAAATGC
The DNA here is from genome assembly GCA_964431265.1 of uncultured Alistipes sp. Lineage (GTDB taxonomy): Bacteria > Bacteroidota > Bacteroidia > Bacteroidales > Rikenellaceae > Alistipes. The sequence continues at coordinate 11,259 of CAYSJF010000039.1, forward strand.
GCGTGCAGCGCGACGACCTCGACCACTTCATCCGCACCCTGCTGCGTCTCTACAACGGCGTCTTCACCGAATTCCGCCCTGTCGACGAAGCCGAAATCGCCGCCTGGAGCGGCTATACCGTGGAGAAGGTCAAGGAGTTGTTCAAACGGCTGTGGCAGCTGCACGTGATCCGCTACATCCCCTCCAACCGCTCGCCGATCCTCTATTTCAACGTACAGCGGCTGCCGCGCGCCGACCTCTACATCGCTCCCGAGACCTACCGGCGACGCCAGGAGGCGATGCGCGAGCGGTTCGAACGGATGATCGCCTACGCCGCCAACGAGGAACAGTGCCGCAGCGCCATGCTCCGGACCTATTTCGGCGAGAGCGATCCCGAGCCATGCGGCGTCTGCGACCTTTGTCTGGCCCGCCGCCGCACTGCCAAACAGCAGCACAACGAGGTGAAACGCCAAGAGAGCCTCCCTGCCCCCGATCGGAACCCCGCCGACGAGTCGGACGATCTGCTGTTACAGCTGCTCGCCGACAGTCCCTGCGATCCCCGCACTTTGGCCGCACGTGCGGCCCGCTCGCCGGAACAGATCGCCCGAGCGTTGCGCCGGCTGCTCGACGCGGGGAAAATCAGCATGGGCGACGATGGAAATTTGAGAATAATTCCTTAAATTTGTGGGAATTTACATCTCCATGTCCACCGAACGCCCTTTCATTCCCAAAATCAGCAACGAGCAGACCGCCCTGCTGCCGGCCATCGAGTTCCGGGGCGACATCCGCATCGTCGAACACGAGCGCGACATCACCGCGGCCTGCAAGGAGTTGGCGGCCCAGCCGCTTCTGGGGTTCGACACCGAGACGCGGCCTTCGTTCCGCCCGGGCGTCACATACCGCGTGTCGCTGCTGCAGTTCTCCGCGCCGCAGTGCTGCTATCTGTTCCGACTCAACAAGATACCGCTTGCCAAACCCATTCTGCGGCTGCTCGAAAACCGCGATGTACTCAAAATCGGCGCCGACGTGGCGGGCGACCTGCGTTCGCTCCGACAGCTGCGCCGCTTCCGCGACGGCGGCTTCGTCGACCTGCAGACCATCGCGCCCCAATGGGGCATCGAGGAGAAGAGCCTGCGCAAACTCTCGGCCATCGTCCTGGGACAGCGGGTCTCCAAGGCCCAGCGCTTGAGCAACTGGGAAGCCGCCGCACTGACCGCCAAGCAGCAACTCTACGCCGCCACCGACGCCTGGGTCTGCACCCGCATCTACGAAAAACTGCTCCGCACTCCGAAAATCGAAAACGACTGACCCCATGATACCCCGAATCTACCTGCGCAAAGGCAAGGAGGAATCCCTCGCACGGCGCCACCCCTGGATCTTCTCCGGTGCGATTGACTACATCGAGGCCGAGGAGGAAGCCCAGATCGCCGAAGGCGCTTTAGTCGAAGTCTACACCCGCGCGGGCGACTTCATCGCCCTGGGCCACTACCAGATCGGCTCGATCGCCGTGCGGGTCATCGCATTCGAGCGCGAAATCATCGACCAGACGTGGTGGAACCGCCGCATCGCCGTGGCCCGCGACGTACGCCGCGCTTTGGGGCTGCTGGACGATCCGCAGACCACCTGCTACCGTCTCGTCCACGGCGAGGGCGACTCGCTGCCGGGGTTGGTGGTCGACATCTACGGCTCCACGGCCGTCGTGCAGTGCCACTCCGTGGGAATGTACCGCTCGCGCCGCGAGATCGCCGAGGCCATTCGCGCGGCCTACGGCGAGCGCATCGCGGCGATCTACGACAAATCGTCGCAAACGCTCCCCTACAAAGCCGACCTGGGGGCCGTGGACGGCTATCTGTGGGGCACCTCCGACCACGCGGCGCAGACGGTGCTGGAGCACGGCGAAAAGTTCGTGGTCAACTGGGAAAAGGGCCAAAAGACGGGCTTCTTCCTCGACCAGCGCGAGAACCGCGAATTGGTGAAGCGCTACGCCAAGGGGCGCACGGTGCTCAACACATTCTGCTACACCGGCGGATTCTCGGTCTATGCCCTCTCGGGCGGTGCCCGGGAAGTTTGCTCGGTCGACTCGTCGGAGCGTGCCGTGGCGCTGGCCACGGAAAACATGCGGCTCAACTTCGGCGACAGCGCCGCCCACACCGAAGTCGTCGCCGACGCGGTGGAGTATCTGCGCGACATCGGCGACAAATACGACCTCATCATTCTGGACCCGCCGGCCTTTGCCAAGCACCACAAGGTGTTGGGCAACGCCATGCAGGGCTACAAGCGGCTCAACGCCCGGGCACTGTCGCAGATCAAACCCGGCGGCATTCTCTTCACGTTCTCGTGCTCGCAGGCCGTGTCGAAAGAGTTGTTCCGCACCACGGTCTTTTCCGCCGCCGCGATCGCCGGGCGCAAGGTGCGCATACTCCACCAGCTCACCCAACCCGCCGACCACCCCATCAACATCTACCACCCCGAAGGCGAATACCTCAAAG
>CAYSJF010000040.1:0-13372 GCA_964431265.1 uncultured Alistipes sp.
ACCCCTCGCACCAGTACGAGTTCGCACGGCTGAACCTCACCTACACGATGATGTCGAAGCGCAAGCTGCTGAAATTGGTGCAGGAGGGCGCCGTCATGGGCTGGGACGATCCCCGCATGCCGACGATCTGCGCCCTGCGCCGCAAGGGTTACACTCCGGCTTCGGTGCGCAACTTCGCCGAAATGGTGGGCGTGGCCAAGCGCGACAACGTGATCGATCTGGGCAAGCTGGAGTACTGCGTGCGCGAAGACCTCAACAAGGTGGCCGAGCGCCGCATGGCCGTGCTGAACCCGCTGAAAGTGGTCATCACCAACTACGAGGAGGGCAAGACCGAGCTTTTCGAAGCGGTCAACAACCCCGAGAACGAAGCCGCCGGCACGCGCAAGGTGCCTTTCTCGCGCGAAATCTACATCGAACGCGACGACTTCATGGAAAATCCGCCCAAGAAGTTCTTCCGCCTGCAGCCCGGCGGCGAAGTGCGGCTGCGCTATGCGTACCTCATCAAGTGCGAGGAGGTGGTCAAGGATGCCTCGGGCAACATCGTAGAGCTGCGCTGCACCTACGACCCGATGTCGGGCGACGGCTCGTCGAGCGACGGCCGCCGCGTCAAGGGCGTGATCCACTGGGTATCGGTCAAGGATGCAGTAGAAGCTGAAGTGCGCCTCTTCAATCCGCTCTTCACCAAGGAGAACCCCGACGACGTGGAGGAGGGCCAGACCTGGGAGGACAACCTCAACCCCGACTCGATGGTCAAGGTCACGGGCTATCTGGAACCGTCGCTGCGCGATATTCCGGTGGGTCAGGCCGTGCAGTTCGAGCGCGTGGGCTACTTCTGCCCCGACACGGACACCACGCCCGAGCATCCGGTGTTCAACCGCACGGTGACGCTCAAGGATTCGTGGGCCAAGATCAACAAATAGAAACGCGCTTTGCGCTGACGAAGAACGGCCGTTACTCGATGTAACGGCCGTTTAAGTTCATGCACCTTTTCTCGCCTCGGCATAGCCCGAAAAGTGCTATTGCCCTCGGCTTGTCGAAAACGGTTCTTATTGCATCATCTTGCCGAAAGTGCGCCGCCCGAACAAGTAACGCAGCAACAACGATCCGCGATAGATATGCACACGGGCATGTTCGACCCGCAATGCCCGGACTGCACGCCGCTTGTCCTTCAACGCCGAATGCCACTTCAAGAAATCGCGCCAGGCCCGGAAAACGGCGCAGAAATTGTCCCCGCGGCCCTGCACCAGATACGAAATCGCCGCCAGCACATCGAGCCACGGACGCACGACCGCCGCGACGAACCGCTGCCCGGGAGCGGCGCACTTGTAGAGCATCGCCAGATTGTTGCGGTGGTTGTAATAGACTTTCCGCGGCGAGTCGGTGGGCAAAGTGCCGCCCCCGAAGTGGTAGACGACGCTCTGCGGCACGATCCGCACGCGGTAACCGGCCAGCTGCATCCGCCAGCAAAGGTCGATCTCCTCCATGTGGGCGAAAAAATCGTCGTCGAAACCGCCCAAGGCATGGAACACCTCGGCCCGGCAGCAGAATGCGGCGCCGCTGACCCAGAACACGTCGCGCTCGTCGTCGTACTGCCCCCGGTCGCACTCGACCGTCCGCAGCATGCGGCCCCGGCAAAAGGGATAACCCAGAAAATCGATGTATCCGCCCGCAGCGCCGGCATATTCGAACTTCGACCGCTCGGCGTCGGCCCGCAGTTTGGGAGCTACGGCCGCTACGTCGGGATGCCCGTCGAGACACTCCACCAGGGGTTCGAGCCACCCGGCAGGCGTTTCGACATCGGAATTGAGCAACACATAATAGTCGGCCTCCACATGCTGCAAGGCCCGATCGTAACCGCCGGCGAAACCATAGTTGCGCCCGAGCCGCAACACCTCGACCGACGGGAACTCCCGTTCCAGCAAGGCGACCGAATCGTCCGTAGAGCCGTTGTCGGCCACGACGATGCCCACGCCCGGCGGCGCTGCGGCCACTACGCCCGGGAGGTAATGGTACAGATGAACCGCACCGTTCCAATTGAGTATGACGATCTTGACCAAAGACATGGCGAGGTCTAACGTTTGTGCTTCCAACGACGATGCGACCACATCCAAAGTTCGGGCCGCTCGCAGATCATCCGCTCCAGACGCTGGACATAACGCTCCGTGATCTCGTTCTCGGCCACCTCCTCCACGCCGTCGTAGATCTGCTCGAACGACATGCGGTAACGCCCGCGCCGAATGCGATCCATGCGCACGAAATAGACGGGCAGGCGGAACTTGCGGGCCAGCTTTTCGCCGCCGTCGAAAAAGATCGTATCCTGGTTGAGAAACCGGAACCAATGGCTGTTGGGCCGGCGGGGCGGATTCTGGTCGGCGATCAGTCCGAGCACCATGTTCTTGCCCTCCAGACCGGTGTCGCGATGCCGCACATAGAACCGCACGCACTCCTTCATGGCCACGGTGGTGGCGAACGACGAATTGCGCAACCGCTGGTAGAGCCGCTCCATGACGGGGCTGCGCAGCGGATGATAGACGGCCACGATCATCTGCGACGGTTCGAAAAGGCCCCAATAGGAGCAATATTCCCAACACCCGAAATGCGCCACCATGGCGATCCAGTCGCGGCCGCGCACCTGCTGCGCCTGCTGCTCGAACCCCTCGATGGTCAGCTTTTCGCAGGCTTTCGCCCGGTTGTTGCGGGCCAGATCGACCGTATCGACGAAAATTTCGGCCAGCGTCCTGTAGAAGCGGCGCCGGACGATCCACAGCTCGGCGTCGCTCTTGTCGGGAAAGGAGTTGCGCAAATTCGTCCACACGACTTTCCGGCGGTAACGCAGCACATAATAGAGGAGGAAAAACAAGAGGTTCTCGACGACGTAATACTTGAACCAATAGGGCATGGCGGCGAAAAGGCGCATGCCTCCCCACAGAAACTCGACCCAAACCCGCTGCGCGGCATTCAACTCCACACGCTCCATAACCTGCCTATCAATCGGTTTCAGCTACGGGTTCCCCGCCCTTGCGGCCGCTCTTGGGCCGTCCGGCGAGGACGATCACGAACTCGCCCCGAGGTTCCGCCGCGCGGAAGTGCTCCAGCACCTCGGCCAAGGTTCCGCGCACGGTCTGCTCGAACTTCTTGGTCAGCTCGCGGGAGACGGAAACCCGCCGCTCGGGGCCGAAGACCTCGCAGAACTGCTCCAGACACTTGACCACACGATAGGGCGACTCGTAGAAGATCATCGTCCGCTCCTCGTCGGCGAGCGACTGCAGATGCCGGGTTCTCCCTTTCTTCTGGGGCAGGAAGCCCTCGAAGCAAAACCGGTCGCACGGAAATCCGCTCTGCACCAGCGCCGGAATGGCGGCCGTGGCGCCGGGCAGCGTTTCGACCTCGATCCCCTGCTCGACACAGGTGCGGACGAGCAGAAACCCCGGATCGGAGATGCCGGGCGTTCCGGCATCGGAAACCAATGCGGCGCTGCGTCCCGCGGCGATCGTGTCGGCGACCAACTGCACGGTGGCGTGCTCATTGAACTTGTGGTGTGCATGGAGTTTCTTCTCGATGCCCAGGTGGCGAAGCAGAAAAGAGGTGGTACGCGTATCCTCGGCCAGAATGAAATCGACCTCGCGCAGCACGTCGACGGCCCGCAACGTGATGTCGTCGAGGTTGCCGATGGGCGTAGGCACGATGAAGAGTTTGGCCATGCGCTATGCGAATTTGCGTTCGAGCAGCTCCATCATCAACCGGGCGCTCTCGGAATCGGGATTCCAGGCGAAGTGCTCGGCGATGTAGATCATGCAGTCGTCCAGTCCGGGTTGCGCGTTGAGCGCGGCGATCGTGGTCTCGAACAGCGCGCTGTCACCGCCGAAAAGGTCGCGAATCATCAGGAACTTGTCGTTGATGCCGATCGCCTGACGCAAGTCAGAGATCGGCTCGCCGTAGCGACCGAAGCCGGGTGCAGCGATCGTGTCGGCCAAAGTCTGTACGTCGTGATTGATCACCTCGCCCAACACGGCGCCGGCGGGAGCGGCGAAATCCTCCTGCAGCACCTCGATATCCAAAGGCACCTGCTCGGAATCGAAATCCCCCTGCGGCTCGGCAGAGTCGTAGATTCCGACTGCCGGCACCTCGGGATCGGCGACCGGAGCTTGCATCGGAGGTTCGATGCTTCGGGCGGCCTGTTTGGATCGGGACTCTTCGACCGGCTCCTCGGTGTAAGCATCGAGCAGCACGATTTCGGGTTCGGCCCCGGCAGCGGCCTTGCGGCGGCCGGCGGGCGTCGGATGCTGCTGCACCGCGGATTCTTCGACATGCTCCGCCCCTGCCACGGACACATCCTCGGCCGGGGTCGTATCATAAAGCGACATGATGACGCGCTGCTTGCGGCGATGCAACTCTTTCTCGTCGTCGGGGCCGAAAAGCGTAGGCGCCTCCGGCTCGGGAAGTTCCGGTTCGGAAGATGCCCCGGAAATCGGCTCCATTTCGACCGTTTGTGCCGGATCATCCGCATACTGCGGCTCTGCTTCGACAGACTGCGGCACGCTTGCCGAGACGTTTTCCGGCTCGGTATCCGGCTCGTCGGACGGCACGGCTCCATGTTCCGGCTCCGAAGCCGGCGCGGTCGTCGGCACCTCTTCGGGTTCGTCGACCAGATCGATCACTTCGAGTGCGGGATCGGTCTCGACCTCGATACGCCGCCCGGCCGTGGGAGCGGCCGGAGCTTCGGCGTGAACCGGACGTTCGACCGACAGCTCTACGATTCCGGGAGCGACCGGCTCGATCTCGGCCGACTCTTCGACCGGCTCCGACGAAAGCACCTCGCCCGAATCGGCAGCGACGGGAACCGGGGTCTTCGTCGGTGCGGCAACTTCCGGTTGCGGTTCTTCTGGCACTGCGGTCGCCGCTTCGGTCGCCGCAGGAGCCGCTGCGGCTGCGGCTGCGGCTGCGGCCGTCTGCCCGGCGCCGAAGCGCAGCACCTCGTAGATCGCGCGCAACTTCTCCAAAGCCCAATCCCGTTCGAGCGCGGCGACGCTTTGCAGCTCCTGCCAGCCGTCGACCAACTCCGAGAGTTTGTGCAATTCGCTCCGTATCTCTTTCAAATCCATCGGACAAATATACTATATAAATAAATCGAAAACCGATCCGCTATGCTTCGGGTTTGCGCAGTTCGAGATAGAGTTCGTCCAGCTGCGTCCGGTCGATGCACGAGGGAGCGTCGAGCATGACATCGCGACCGGCGTTGTTCTTGGGGAACGCGATGTAGTCGCGGATCGACTCCGAGCCGCCGAAGAGCGAACACAGACGGTCGAATCCGAACGCCAGACCGCCGTGGGGCGGCGCACCGAACTTGAAGGCATTCATCAGGAAGCCGAACTGCTCCTGCGCCTTTTCGGGCGTGAAGCCGAGACACTTGAAGATCGTGGCCTGCAGCTTGGCGTCGTGGATGCGGATCGAGCCGCCGCCGATCTCGGTGCCGTTGCAGACGAAATCGTAGGCATTGGCGCGCACACGGCCCGGATCGCTTTCGAGATACTCGATATCTTCGGGTTTGGGCGAAGTGAACGGATGGTGCATCGCATAGAATCGCTGCGTCTCGTCGTCCCATTCGAACATGGGGAAGTCGACGACCCACAGGGGCGCGAACTTCCCGGGATCGCGCAGCCCCAACTGCTGGGCCACCTCCAGACGCAGGGCGCAAAGCTGCGTCAGCGCCTTGAACTTCTTGCCGCAGAGGATGAAGACCATGTCGCCCGTCTTGGCGCCGCAGCGCTCGGCCATGGCGCGCACCTGCTCGGGCGTATAGAACTTGTCGATCGACGACTTCACGCCGCTCTCCTCCACACGGATCCAGATCAGCCCCTTGGCACCGACCTGCGGCCGCTTGACGAACTCGGTGAGGGCGTCGATCTGCTTGCGGGTATAGACGGCGCAGCCCGTAGCGGCGAACCCGGCGACATACTCGGCATCGTCGAAGACGCTGAATCCATGCCCCTTGGCCAGATCGGTCAGATCGGCGAACTCCATGCCGAAGCGCAGGTCGGGTTTGTCCGAACCGTACTTCTCCATCGCCTCGATCCACGGCATGCGGCGCAGCGGCTCCGTGAACTCGATGCCCATGACCGTGCGGAACATGTGCTTGGCCCAGCGCTCGAAGACTTCGAGGATATCCTCCTGCTCGACAAACGACATTTCGCAGTCGATCTGCGTGAACTCTGGCTGACGGTCGGCGCGCAAATCTTCGTCGCGGAAGCAGCGCACGATCTGGAAATAGCGGTCGTAACCGGCGACCATCAACAGCTGCTTGAGGGTCTGCGGCGACTGCGGCAGCGCATAGAACTGATTGGGGTTCATGCGGCTGGGCACCACGAAGTCGCGCGCGCCTTCGGGCGTGGAGCCGACCAAGTAGGGCGTTTCGATTTCGAGGAATCCCTCGCTGTCGAGGAAGCGGCGGATCTCCTGGGCCATTTTGTGGCGCAGGATCATGTTGCGCTGCAGCGGCGCACGGCGCAGATCGAGGTAGCGGTACTTCATGCGCAGGTCGTCGCCGCCATCGGAATTCTCCTCGATCGTGAAAGGCGGAGTCTGGGCCTCGTTGAGCACGCGGATGTTTTCCGCCCAAACCTCGATATCGCCGGTCGGCATGTTGGGATTCTTCGACTGACGTATGGCGACCCGCCCCGTGACCTGAATCACCCACTCGCGGCCGACGCTCGCAGCCAATTCCAAAACTTCTTTGCGCGTCGTCTTCTCATCCGCGACGATCTGCGTGATGCCGTAGCGGTCGCGCAGGTCGATGAACGTCATGGCGCCGAGGTTTCGCACTTTCTGCACCCACCCGGCCAGGGTGACGGTCCGGTTCGCGTGTTCGGCCCGAAGGTCGCCGCACGTACAAGTCCTATACATATTTTTCCGTTTTACTTTTTCGAGTTGTAACTTACAAAGATATATAAAATTTACCATATTTTTATTGCACTGTCGAATTCTATCTCGAAAATATCGTATTTTTGCAGAATAACGACGATATTATGGACGAACAACGACTCATCGACGAACGATTCATGCGGCTGGCACTCGCCGAGGCACGCAAGGCATCGGACGAACAGGAGGTGCCCATAGGCGCGGTGATCGTCAGCGAAGGGCGGGTCATCGGTCGGGGCCACAACCTCGTGGAGACGCTCGCCGACCCCACGGCGCATGCCGAGATGCAGGCGCTCACGGCCGCGGCGGCCACGTTAGGCGGGAAATATCTGCCCCAGTGCACGTTGTATGTGACCGTCGAGCCGTGCATCATGTGCGCCGGAGCTATAGGCTGGGCGCAGGTGGGACGCGTGGTATGGGGCGCCGACGATCCGAAGAAAGGCTACCGATGCTACTCCGACTCGGTTTTCCACCCCAAGACCACGATCGAGCGGGGCGTGCTGCGGGAGGAGTGCGAAGCTCTGATGGGCGCGTTTTTTGCGTCGCTGCGCGCATAGATGCAACCGAATCGGGGAAACGTCGCGCGAGCCGCGACCGCCGGGCACCGCAGACTCGCCCCCCGCAGGCCGCATCGACGAAAACGGCCCGATCGTTTGAAAAAAAGGAAATAATTTTCTACTTTTGTAGTCAATACCCGCCGCGAAAGGCGGAAAAACGGAAAACTCTAAAATTCGGATAAGATGAAAAAGGTATTTGTTTCGGCGATCGCGCTGCTGGCGGCGGTATCGCTTTCGGCGCAGGACGTCACGGCAATCTACAACGAAGCGGCCGCAGCCTACGGCGCCAAGAACTTCGCCGATGCTGCCGCCAAGTTCGAGCAGGTGATCGACCTGGGCATGGATAACGACGACGCAGCGTCGATGGTCGCCACGGCCAAAACGACGCTTCCCAAATGCTACTTCATGCTGGGCGGCGGCGCCATGCGCACCAAGAACTACGAGGCGGCACTGAACCACTTCGCCAAGTCGGCCGAGCTGGCCGAACTCTACGGCGACATGACCCAGGTGGCCAAGTCCAACGGCTGGGTGGCCAAAATCTACCAGGTGCAGGGCGGCGACGCATTCAACAGCAAGGACTACGCCACGGCGGCCGACATCTTCGCCAAGGGCTATAAGGCCGACCCCGACAACACGTCGATGGCGCTGAATCTGGCGATGAGCTACTGCGAGATGGGCAAATACGCCGAAGGCATGGAGATCTACGAGGCGATCGCTGCGAAGACCCACCCCAAATATGCCGCCGACGCAGCCAAGGCCAAGGAGATGATGGCGCTCTACACCAACAACAAGGTGGCCGAGATGCAGAAAGCGGGCGACTTCGCCGGCATCATCGAAATGGCCGACGCCCAGTTGGAGAAGAACCCCGAAAGCGCTCTGTTCCAGAACGTGCGTCTGCAGGCCTATGCCAATAAGAAAGACTATGCCAAGGTGATCGAGCTGGGCGAAGCCGCTGCGACCGCTCAAGTCGACGAAGCCGACAAGTCGCTGATGTACTATCTGCTGGGTGCCGCCTACAACGCCCGCGACCTGAAGCCGCAGGCGATCGCCGCGTTCAAGCAGGTGACCGCAGGCCCCGCTGCCGAGAATGCAGCCGCAGCGTTGGCCGAGCTGACGAAATAACCGAGGGAACGCGACCTGCGCAATCCCTGAAAAGTCCCGGGTTTCGGCCCGGGACTTTCCATTTTCCGGGCGATGCCTCCCCGCACCGCCGAAAAATGCAGTAGCGATCAAATTCGCCGTCCGTTCTTCGATTTACGATTTTTTGGTGTATCTTTGTCGTCGGAAAAAACCGACTTTCGATGAATACCCGATCATTGCTCGACCGCATCGGCTCGTGGGACTGGTGGCGCGCCTGGCTCCTGATTTTCATAGGATGCTCGATCATGGGCGCCGGCTTCGTACTCTTCATCAACCCCTACAACTTCGTTCCGGGCGGAGTCTACGGCATGGGCATCGTGCTGCACAACATCTTCCCCTCGGTGCAGGTGGGAACGTTCGGCTACATGTTCGACATTCCGCTGATGATTACCGCCATACTGATCTTCGGCGGGCAGTTCGGCACGCGTACCGTTCTGGCGGCGCTCTACACGCCCGGTTTCATGAATATCCTCACGCGGCTGGTCTATCCCGACCAGGCGGCGGTCGAAGCGCTCGACCCGGCGCTGCTGCTGGGCGGCCACCTCGACCTCTCGCACGACCTGCTGCTGACCTGCATCATGGGCGCCGTGATGTGCGGCGTGGGACAGGGCATCGTGGTGCGGCAGCAGGCCACTACGGGCGGCACCGACATCGTGGGAATGCTGCTGCAGAAGTTCTGCGGCATCAAATTCTCGACAGGCATCTTCCTGGCCGACGGATTCGTGGTGCTGTCGGGTCTGGTGGTCATCGGCTTCGGTTTAGGCACTGGCGAAGCCTCCCCCAGCGGCTGGATGCTGACGCTCTATTCGCTGCTGACGATCTACATCTCGTCGCGCGTGGTGGCCTACATGCTCGACGGCGCTTCATACGACAAGCTGCTCTTCATCATCAGCGACCACAACGATCGACTCAAGCAGTTCATCCTGGGCGAGCTGAACCGCAGCGCCACCTACATCAAGTCGAAAGGCATGTACACCGACACGGCGCGCGAAATGATCTTCCTGGTGGTCAGCCGCAAGGAGGTGCGCCAGGTGCAACACAAAATCAAGGAGATCGATCCGCGGGCTTTCGTGGTCGTGACCGACGCCTATGAAACGTTCGGCGAGGGATTCAAGCAGTTCCCCGACAAAAACGACATACAGGCGGAATGAAAACCGCGTCACTCCGTGCCGTCGTCTCGGGTGGCCCGCGCTTCCGACGCAACCGACATGGCCGGAGGATATGGACTTGTTTTCGATAAGCCAAACTCGTCCGGACTTTGCCGAGACGAGAAAAAGTGCAAGAAATTGGACACGATGATTTAATTGTGATTTTGAATTGTGAATTGAATACTTTGCGCCCTCTTCCGGGCAACGGCCGCAAGCTCTACGTCGAGACCTACGGCTGTCAGATGAATGTCGGCGACTCGGAAATCGTCGTCTCAGTCATGCAGCGGGAGGGCTACACCTATACCGAGCGGGCCGAAGAAGCCGACATCGTGCTCATCAACACCTGCTCGATCCGCGACAACGCCGAACAGCGCATCTGGGGCCGGCTGGCCGAGATGAAACGGTTGCGGCGCAACAAGCCGTCGCTCGTGGTGGGGATCATCGGCTGCATGGCCGAGCGGCTCAAAGAGCAGCTCCTCGAAGGGCCTGCGGGCGTCGATATCGTCGCCGGGCCGGACGCCTACCGCGATCTGCCGCGTTTGGTACGCGAAGCCGAGGCGGGCGGCAAGGGAGTCAACGTGCTGCTCTCGACCGAGGAGACCTACGCCGAAATCGCACCGGTACGGCTGGACAAAAACGGCGTGAGCGCCTTCGTCTCGATCATGCGCGGCTGCAACAACTTCTGCTCCTACTGCGTGGTGCCTTACACCCGCGGGCGCGAGCGGAGCCGCGATCCCGAAACGATCGTGGCCGAGGTGCGGACGCTCTTCGGGAACGGCTACCGCGAAGTCACGCTGCTGGGGCAGAACGTCAACTCCTATCGGGCCGGCGAAGTCGATTTCCCCGAGTTGGTGCGGCGCATAGCGGCCGTGTCGCCGCTATTGCGCGTGCGGTTCGCGACCTCGCACCCCAAGGACATGAGCGACCGGCTCTTGGAGGTCATGGCTTCGACGCCCAACGTCTGCCGCTCGATCCACCTGCCGGCCCAGTCGGGTGCCACATCGATGCTGGAGCGGATGAACCGCAAGTATACGCGCGAGTGGTACCTCGACCGCATCGCCGCCATCCGTCGCTGGATGCCCGACTGCGGCATCACCACCGACCTGATCGCCGGCTTCTCGGGCGAAACCGAGGAGGAACACGCCCAAACCCTCTCGCTCATGCGCGAGGTGGGCTACGACTTTGCGTTCATGTTCAAATACTCGGAACGCCCGGGCACTTTCGCCTCGAAACACCTGCCCGACGACGTGCCCGACGAGGTGAAGTCGCGCCGTCTGCAGGAGATCATCGCGCTGCAGAACGAGTTGGGTGCGGAGAGCTACCGCCGCGACATCGGCAAGCGCTTCGAAGTGCTGGTGGAGGGGGTCTCCAAGCGCGACGCCGGCCAGCTTTCGGGCCGCACGTCGCAAAACAAGGTGGTGGTTTTCGACCACGGCGACCACCGGGTGGGCGACTATGTGCAGGTGGAGATCACCGGCTGCACGTCGGCGACCCTGTTCGGAAAAGAAATAAAACCATAAATCTCCATATTTTTATGCGATTCGACGAACTCGATCTGGAGGATGAAATCCTCGACGGTCTCGACGATATGAATTTCAGCGAGATGACGCCCGTGCAGGAGCACACCATACCCGTGATTCTGGAGGGGCGCGACATCATCGGCTGTGCCCAGACGGGCACGGGCAAGACGGCGGCCTACACGCTGCCGCTGCTGAACCGTCTGCTCCTCGAGGGCAACCCCGACAACGTGATCAAGTCGGTCATCATCGTGCCTACGCGCGAGCTTGCCCAGCAGATCGACCAGCAGTTCCAGGGCTTCTCCTACTACCTGCCCGTCTCGACCACGGTGGTCTACGGCGGCGGCGACGGCAAGGGCTGGGACGTGCAGAAACGGGGCATGCTCCTGGGTTCGGACGTGGTGATCGCCACGCCGGGCCGCATGATCTCCCACATCCAGAACAGCGGCATCGACCTCTCGCACGTGGAGTGCGTGATTCTGGACGAGGCCGACCGCATGCTCGACATGGGTTTCAGCGAGGACATCATGAAGATCATCTCCTACATGCCCAAGGAGCGGCAGACGATCATGTTCTCGGCGACGCTGCCCCCGAAGATCCGCGAGCTGGCCAAGACCATTCTGCGCAACCCGGCCGAAGTGAACATCGCCATCTCGAAACCCAACGAGGCGATCGACCAGTCGGCCTACGTCTGCTACGAGAGCCAGAAAGCCGGCATCATCCGCGAACTGTTCGCCGAACCCACCGACTCGAAGACCATCATCTTCTCGTCGTCGAAGCAGAAGGTCAAAGAGTTGGCCCACACGCTCAAACGCATGAAACTCAACGTGGCGCCGATGCACTCCGATCTGGAGCAGGCCCAGCGCGAGGAGGTGATGCTGGCCTTCAAGAACAACAAGGTGAATATTCTGGTGGCCACCGACATCGTGGCCCGCGGCATCGACATCGAGGATATCGGACTGGTCATCAACTACGACGTGCCGCACGACCCCGAGGACTACATCCACCGCATCGGCCGTACGGCCCGCGCCGCGGCGACGGGCAGCGCCATCACCTTCGTCAACGAGGAGGAGCAGGGCAAGTTCCACCAGATCGAGAAGTTCATCGAACGCGAAATCCGCAAGGCCGACCTTCCCGAAGCCGTCGGAGCCGGGCCGGCCTATGCTCCCGCCGAAAACCGGGGCAGAGGGAGAGGAAGAAGCGGCCGCGGAAGAGGTTCGGGAAACGGCCGTTCGGGTCGGAGAAAGTGCAATCGAGACGACAGAAATCCAGGAAACGACTCCGCGGCCGTATCCGACGCATCGGCAGTCGCCGTTTCCGTCGACAACGACCACGCATCGGGCCGCGGCGAGGGCAATCGCGGGTCGCGCGACCGCAAGCGCCGGCATCGCGGCGGCCGCCGCCACAAACGTGGCGGTCAGAACGCAGACAACAACATCTCCGCGTCTACGGAATCGCGGGAATAAAAAACACCGGGCCAAAGCGACTTTCTGTCCGGGAAGTTTCCCTGCCTCCGCTTCCGTTTCGGCCACAGCCGTCGAGAAGCGGCGCCCCTTAAAATTTCACCCCTGCCGCAACGAATCGCGGCAGGGGTGAACCGTTTTCGAAAACTCTCTATGCGACCCGGAGCCGCACGCCTTGCGCCTTGTCGGCCTCGACGACCACGGTGTCGCCTTCGTGGAGCCTCCCGTCGATAATCAAGGACGAAAGCGGGTCTTCGACATGATCCATCAATGTGCGCTTGAGCGAGCGGACGCCGTAGCGCTGTTCGTAGCCCAGCGCCGCGAGCCGTCGCTTGGCGTTGGCAGTGATCTTCACGTTGTAGCCCAATCGCCGGGTGCGGGCGAAAAGACCCTCCAACTCCAGTTCGATGATACGCTCGACGTCGGCGACCTCTAACGTGCGGAAGATCACGATATCGTCGATCCGGTTCAGGAACTCGGGCGCGAAAGTCTGCTCCAGCGCCTTGCGATACTCGATCTGCGGCGCGACGGTCGCCGTGGCGGTTTTCGATGCGGTGCTATAGCCCACATGCACCGCTTTCTGCGCCGCGGCCCGCGACCCGACGTTCGAGGTCATGATGATGATCGTGTTG
>CAYSJF010000041.1:0-13106 GCA_964431265.1 uncultured Alistipes sp.
TTCAGGAGTTCGTGGGCGAGAACCTCTCCAACTGGTACGTGCGCCTCAACCGCAAACGTTTCTGGGGCGGGGAGATGACCGCCGACAAGCTCGCGGCCTACCAGACGCTCTACACCTGCCTGGAGACCGTGGCCCTGCTCGCGGCGCCGTTCGCACCCTTCATCTCCGACCGCATCTTCGGCGATCTCAACGCCGTGAGCGGTCGTCATGCCGACGAATCGGTGCACCTGGCCGCTTTCCCCGAGGCCGACACGTCGCTCATCGACACCGACCTCGAAGCCATGATGTCCATCGCCCAGCAGCTCTCGTCCATGGTGCTGGCCCTGCGCCGCAAGGTCTCCATCAAGGTGCGCCAGCCGCTGCAGAAGATCATCGTTCCGGTGCTCGACCCCGCCACGGCGGCCCATATCGAGGCGGTGAAGAAGCTGGTGATGAACGAAGTCAACGTCAAGGAGGTCGAGCTGATCCAGAACACCGCCGGCATCATCACCAAGCGCATCAAGCCCAACTTCAAGACCCTCGGGCCGCGCTACGGCAAGTACATGAAGCAGATCGCCGCCCTCACGGCCGGGTTCTCGCAGGAGCGCATCGCCGAGATCGAAGCCGCGGCCGAGACCGTCCTCGACCTGGGCGCCGAAAAGATCGTCGTCACCCCCGCCGACTTCGAGATCGCCTCGGAGGACATGCCCGGCTGGCTCGTCGCCACCGAGGGCAAGCTCACCGTGGCCCTCGACATCACGCTCACCGACGACCTGCGGGCCGAGGGCACGGCGCGCGAGCTGGTCAACCGCATCCAGAACATCCGCAAGGATTCGGGCTTCGAAGTCACCGACCGCATCCGCGTCGAGATCGAGCAGTGCCCGCCGGTCGCCGATGCCGTCGCGCGCTTCGCCGACTACATCGCCTCGCAGACGCTGGCCATAGCGGTCGAGACCCGGGCCGAACCTGCGGGCGAAGTATGCGTGGAGTCGGAGATCGACGAACACCCCCTGCGCATCGCCCTGACACGCGTATAGCACACCCGCGCGTTCCGTCGAGCCGGCCCCGTTTCCCGGGGCCGGCTTTTTCATGCGCGCTCCGCCCGCCCCTGCATCCTGCAAAAGCGAACCCTCACGGGGAAAAAGGCGCAAAATTTGGTAGTGTCGCAAATAATACCTAATTTTACGTTGAACCTAAAGCGACTTTGGATTATGGCAGACGAAAGAACCCGATACAGCGACGCCGAGTTGGAGGAGTTCCGGCAGGTCATCCTCAAGAAACTGGAGAACGCCCGCGCCGACTACGAACTGTTGCGTGCGACCATCACCCACACGGCCGACAACGACACCGAGGACACCTCGCCCACCTACAAGGTGCTCGAAGAGGGCGCCGCCACCCTCTCCAAGGAGGAGAACGGCCGTCTGGCCACCCATCAGATGAAATTCATCCGCAACCTCGAAATGGCCCTCGTCCGCATCGAGAACAAGACCTACGGCATCTGCAAGACCACGGGCAAGCTGATCCCCAAGGAGCGGCTGATGAAGGTGCCCCACGCCACCGAGTGCATCGAAGCCAAGGAGAGCCGCAAATAGCCAAAAGCAAAACAATATAAATATAATATTCTAATACCGCTTTTCATACTATACGGCACTTCTCGCACTATAGTCCGATAATATTTATCATATTTATTTATATTATTTTCCTGCCTCCTCGGCAGGTTTTTTCATGCCTGCCCGCACAATGCCCCGCTCGGTGTCCGCATACGTTTTCCCGAAAAAATCCGTTATATTTGGCGGTATGATTGTTCGGATTCGCGCATTTTTCTTCGTTTTGTGCACGGCGGCGTTCTTTTGCAGCGCGTTCGCCGCAGGCCCCGACCTGCATGCGCCCGAACTCCTGCCCGGCGACAGCCTCTCGCGGCGCTCCGACGAACGCAACCGGCGGTTTTTCGACAGACTGCAGTCCAAGTCGAGCCGGCGGGCCGTCCCGCGGCTGCTCTACCGCACGTTTTTCACCCGGCCCGTCCCCGACACCACCGCCAGCGGACGCGTCCGCGACGACAGCCACGCATGGGACGCGTTCCGCGACCGCACCATCGGACGGATCGACATCGAGCGCCGGCAGGTCTTCCGCTCCGACGGCAACTGGCTCCGGCGCACCGGCAACAAGGCCCACGTCCTCACCCGCGAGCGCGTCGTGCGCCGCGATCTGCTTTTCCGCTCCGGCGACCGGTTCGATCCCCAGCTCGTCGTGCGCAACATGCAGCTGCTCCGCTCGCGCCCCTACATCTCCGAGGTCGACGTCGACGTGCGGCCCGACCCGCTCGACTCCTCGCGCGTCGATCTGGTCATCTGCACCCGCGACCGGTGGACGATCACCCTCGACGGCGCCTGGCGCTCCGAGGGACGCACCATGGTGGGCATCGCCGACGCCGACATCCTCGGCACGGGCAACCTCCTGCGCATCGAGACCAACTTCAGCCGCCGCGACTTCTCCTACGGCGGCAACATCGTCAAATACGGCATCCCCAACGTGCTGGGCACGTTCTACACGGCCGACTTCGCCGCCGGGCGCAACTTCTACGAATCGACGCTCGACCTGCAGCTGCACAAGGAGTTCCTGCGCCCCACCGACTACGAGGTCGGCCTCTCCTACAGCGACCTCAAGTCCAAACAGTACATGATCGCGCAGGATACGTCGCTGCTGGTCAAGGCGCGCAACTTCGACGCATGGGGCGGCTACTCCCGCTTCCTGCAGCCCCTCGCGTCGAGCCTCTACTTCACCGCCCGCTACAACTACCGGCGGTTCCTGCGCCGCCCCGCCGATGTCGCCGCCGACCTCCACCCCGCCCTCCACGACCGCGATCTGCTGCTCGTCGGCGCCGGCCTCTACCGCGAACGGTTCCTCACCGCCAACATGATCTACGGCTTCGGCACCCGCGAGTACCTCGCCGCCGGCTACAAGGCCGAGATCGTCGGCGGGTGGTCGTGGGGCGAATTCGGCGACGAGATCTACCTCGGCATGAACTGCCGCACCGGCGGTTTCCGCTCCGTGGGCTACATCATGGGCGGCATCGCGCTGGGCGGCTACGTCGATCCCCGCAGCGGCTCGTTGCGGCGCAGCGCCCTCGATGTCGACCTGCGGTGGTTCTCCGATCTGTTCCTCTACCGCCGCAACCGCATCCGCCAGTTCCTCATGTTCGACTACACCCAGGGCTGGAACCGCAGCCGCGGCAACGACGAGATCGTCCGCTTCACCCGCCGCGACGGACTGCAGGCCCTCGACCACTACATCACCGGCACCGCCCGGGCCGTACTCAACACCGAGACCGTCGTCTTCACGCCGTGGCAGCCCCTGGGTTTCCGCATCGCATTCTTCGCGTTCGGCGACCTGGGTCTGATCGGCTACTCGCCCTGCATCTTCCGCAACGACTTCTTCGCCTCGCTCGGCGGCGGCCTGCGCATCAAGAACGAACGGCTCATATTCAGCACCATACAAATCCGCCTGGGCGTCGCCTTCTGCAAAAACGGCCTGGCCGGCTCCGAATACATCCGCCTCTCCAACTCCACGCATCTCGAACAATACCGCTACCTCCCCTCCCGCCCCGAAACCATCGCGTTCCAATAACCCATAAACTGCCGTCCGCACAATTCTGCCTATTGTCGTTTTATTTCTCTTTTCTTGGTTCTTTGTTGCGGACTCTCTATTTTTGCATATATTCTCTTTAGGCCATGCAACCGCTTTTTTCCGATCGGGAGATTCGCGCCGTCGCCGTCTTTCTGCCGCTCGCGCTCCTGACGATCGGCGGTTTCGCCCTGCTCCGCTCCAAGGCCGACCCCGATTCGGCCCGACGGATCGAAGCCGCCATGGAAACCCCGCAGGTGCCGTCCGCCGCTCCCGAGCCGTTCGACCCCAATACCGCCGATTTCGACGAGTTGCTGCGCCTGGGCCTCACCAAGTCCGAGGCCGTGGCGCTGCTGCACTTCCGCGCCGCCGGCAAGACGTTCCGCATTCCCGAGGACGTGGCCCTTTGCCGCGGATTGTCCGACTCCGCGTTCCGCCGCATCCGGCCTTTCATCCGCATCGGGCGACAGTTCGCCTTTTCCTCCGCCGATCGGCCCGATAGGCCGCACGTCGCGCCTGCCTTGCCCCTCGCCCCGTTCCGCATCGACACCGTGAGCGCCCGCTACCTCCGCGCCACGGGCGTGCTCACGCAGCGCCAGGCCGAAACGTTCATCCGTTGGCGCGACTCCCATCCTTTGCTCGACCTCGACGACGTGCGCCGCAGCTACGTCATCGGCGACTCCCTCGCCGCCGTGCTCGCTCCCTACATCCTCTTTCCCGCCCCTACACGCTCCCTGCCCGCCGCGCTCCCCGACCTCAACAGCGCCGATTCGGCCGCGCTGCTCGCCATCCGCGGCATCGGCCCGAAGACCGCCGGGCGCATCCTCGTCTACCGGCAGCTGTTGGGCGGCTTCGTCCGCATGGAACAACTCGCTGAAATCCCGGGCATCACGGAGAGCAACTACGAGAAAATATCGCAACAAATTCGCTGCGATAGTTGCAATATTCGGAAAATTCATATTAACTTTGCAACCTTGAAACAGCTGGAGAGCCACCCCTATTTCGACCGGACGGTTCTCCGCAAATTGCTCAAGGCAAGACAATTGAAAGGAGGTTGGAGCACCGCAGAGGAATTCGTACAAGCCCGCATATTGGATTCGGAAACGACCGCGAGGTTGATTCCCTATCTCGATTTCGGCTTCCCGAGCGGTTCCGACATACCGCAAGACCCCATTCCCGGGGAGGCTCCGCAGAGCGCGACACGCTGCGGTTCGGCCGGGGGACTTCAGGTTCCCGCCCCATGAAATCCCGAAGTGTCCGACCCATTCATTCCGTTCATAAATTTTAAAAGCATATACCTATGATTATCATGCCGGTAAAAGAGGGCGAGAACATCGAACGCGCCCTGAAGAAGTTCAAACGCAAATACGAGCGCACGGGCGTGCTCAAGGAGCTGCGTCGCCGCCAGTACTTCACCAAGCCTTCGATCCAGAAGCGCGAGGCGATGATGCACGCCGTTTATGTCGAACATATGTACCGCGACAAGGAGTAGTTTTTGCAGCCGCCAACTATCTGACAGGGAGCTGCAAAGCTCCCTGTTTTCGTATCCGCCCGCTCCTTTCGGCCCTTGCGAAGACATCGCCCGACATACTTGCAGCCGGCCGAATTCCGTTTTCCATGCACCGGATACCGCCCCCGACACCGTCCGCACGGCCTTTCGGGGAGGGGACGTGCGGCATACGATTTATTTTGAAACCTCGTTTTTATTTCTTTCCTTTGCTGCATAAAACACTTTTTCCGATGCAAAAAGCCAAATTCCTACTCGTCATTTTCTCGTTCCTGTGCTGCGTCGGGCCTTTAGCGGGCCACGCACAAGCGGGGGGGGGAATCCAAGTCAGCGGCTTAGTCACTTCGGCTGAAGACCACCAGCCTTTGATCGGGGTCAACGTCATCGCCGGCCCCACCCTCGGCGTGAGCACGCTCGCCGACGGCACCTATTCGATCACCGTGAGCGCCGGCACCCGGCTCATCTTCCAATATATCGGCTATAAGAGCGTCGAATTCACGGTTCCGGCCGGCGCTCCGACCCTGGTCCACGATGTCGTCCTCGAAAGCGACTCGCAGAAACTCGACGACGTGGTGGTCATCGCCTACGGCGTTCGCCGCAAAGGCACCATCGCCGGTTCCGTCTCGTCGATCAAGACCGAGAAGCTCGAAAGCACCCCCACGGCCGCTTTCGACCAGGCTTTGCAGGGTCAGGTGCCGGGTCTTTCGGTCATGGCCGTCTCGGGCGAGCCGTCCGAGTCCACGGTCATGAAGATCCGCGGCGTCAACTCCATCAACTCCGGCACCGAACCGCTCTACATCCTCGACGGCGTGGCCATTTCGAGCGCCGACTTCAACACCGTCAATCCCGCCGACATCGAGTCGCTCTCGGTGCTCAAGGACGCTTCGTCCACCTCCATCTACGGCGCCCGCGCCGCCAACGGCGTGATCGTCATCACCACCAAGCGGGGCCGCCGGGCCGAAAAACCCGTCATCAACTACCGCATGCAGGTCGGTTTCTCGCAGATATCCCAGGCCAACTGGAACATCATGAACACCGACGAGCGCATCCGCTACGAGCAGGAGATCGGCATGACCGCGGGCAAGAACTACGAGCTGCTGCGCCGCACCGACGTCAACTGGCTCGATGCCGTGTTCAACGACAAGGCCCTGCTGCAGGACTACGAACTCTCCGTCTCCGGCGCCACCGACAAGACGAGCTACTACTTCTCGGGCGGCTACTACAACCAGGAGGGCACCGCCGTCGGCTCGGGCTTCAAACGCTACTCGCTGCGCGCCAACGTCGAGCAGCGGGCCGCCAAGTGGCTCAAGATCGGCACCAACACCTCCATGAACTACCAGGAGATCGAGCGGGCCGACGAGGGCCAGCCCTCGATCATCACGCCGATCTCGGCCGCACAGTTCATGATGCCCTACTGGAATCCGTTCCGCGCCGACGGTTCGCTGGCCTCCATCGAGGACGGCAGCTGGAAGGGCGACGGCCAGAACCCGCTGGAGTGGCTGGCCAACAACCCCCTGACCTATAAGAAATACAAGGTCTTCTCCACCCTCTACGCCGAGGCCATGCCCATCGAGGGCCTGACCCTCAAGTCGCAGTTCAGCGTCGACTATTCGCACACCACCGGCTTTTCGGTGTCGTATCCCGAATATTCGCCCAACCTCCAGGACGGCAGCGCCAGCCGCAGCTCCACCGACGGACTGCAGCTCGCCGTCACCAACACCGTCAACTACACGTTCTCGCTCGACGACAAGCATACGTTCAACTTCCTGCTCGGCCACGAGGGCATCGACTACCACTACGAGGACTTTTCGCTTTCGGCCCGGGGTCAGAGCAGCAACAAGCTGACCGACATCGCCAACGCCACGCGCGTCACCCGCTGGAGCGACACCCGCGACAGCGACTACGGCTACCTCTCGTTCTTCGGCCGCGCCGAGTACAGCTACGCCAACCGCTACTTCGTCGAGCTGGCCGCCCGCACCGACGCTTCGTCGCGCTTCGGCAAGGCCAACCGCTGGGGCCGCTTCTGGTCGGTGGGCTTCATGTGGAACCTGCGCAACGAGCGCTTCATGGAGCGCGTTTCGCGCTGGCTCACCAACGCCCAGTTCTCCGTCTCGACCGGCACCTCGGGCAACTCCTCGATCCCCAACTACGAGCATCTGGCCCTCATCTCGGGCGGCTACGACTACATCGGCAATGCCGGCGTGGCGCCCTCGCAGCAGGGTTCCGAGCACCTGCGGTGGGAGAAACCCTGGACGACCAACGTCGGAGTGCACCTCGGCTTCTGGAACCGCCTGCAGGTCGATCTGGAGTTCTACAACAAGAAGACCGCCGACATGCTCATGGAGGTGCCGCAGTCCTATAGCGACAACGGCTACGGCTTCCGCTGGGACAACGTGGGCACCATGGTCAACCGCGGCGTCGAGCTGACGCTGCTGGGCACTCTGGTCACCGCCAAGGATTTCCTTTGGACAGTCAACGCCACCGTCTCCTATAACAAGAACAAGATCACCGCGCTCTACAACGGCGTCCGCGAGTACGAGATGGCCAACACCAGCCGCAAGCTGGTCGTCGGGCACGACGTGGGCGAATACTACATCAACCGCTTCGCCGGCGTCAACCCCGCCAACGGCGACGCCCTCTGGTATACGCGCGACGGCGAGCTGACCGCCGAGCTGCGCGACGAAGACAAGGTCATGATCGGCAAGAGCCAGTTCGCTCCCTGGGAGGGCGGCTTCGGCACTTCGCTCGAATGGAAAGGTCTGTCGCTCTCCGCGCAGTTCAGCTGGGTCGCCGACCGCTGGATGATCAACAACGACCGCTATTTCAACGAGTCCAACGGCCGCTTCGCCTCCTACAACCAGTCCAGACGTCTGCTCGACCGCTGGAAACAGCCGGGCGACGTCACCGACATTCCGCGTCACGGCGTCTTCACCGAGTTCGACAGCCGGCTGCTGGAGGACGCCTCGTTCCTGCGTCTCAAGAACCTGATGCTCAGCTACTCCTTCCCCAAGGAGCTGCTGCGCAAAACCCGCCTCTTCGGCGGCATCCGCATCTACGCCCAGGCCCAGAACCTCTTCACGGCCACGCCTTTCTCGGGTCTCGATCCCGAAAGTCCCTCCAACATCTACATCGCGCAGTACCCCACCGCGCGCCA
The DNA here is from genome assembly GCA_964431265.1 of uncultured Alistipes sp. Lineage (GTDB taxonomy): Bacteria > Bacteroidota > Bacteroidia > Bacteroidales > Rikenellaceae > Alistipes. Next base: position 8,265 of record CAYSJF010000041.1, read on the forward strand.
GTTCACTTTCGGTCTCGACCTAACTTTCTAACCGAAGCATCATGAAAAAGTCCATATTCAAACGCCTTTCCTTCGCGCTGGTCGCCGGCGCCGTGCTCGTCGGTGCGGTCTCCTGTCTGGAGAAATACCCGCGGCAGGCCATCCTCGAGGACAAGGCCATGCAGACCTTCAACGACGCCGAGCAGCACCTCATCGGCATCTACGCTTCGCTCAAGAGCGGCTACCTCTTCAGCGGCCACCTCACCCTGCTGCCCGACATCCAGACCGACCTGGTCTACGCCGCCGAGGGCAACAGCAACACTTTCGGCGACTTCTGGCAGTGGAAAATCCGCTCCACCTCCGCCGAGGTCGAGGGCGTCTACGGCTCGCTCTACTCGGTCATCGGCGACTGCAACTTCTTCCTCGACCGCATCGACGGCGTGAAGAAGAACATCGTCGACGACGAGCGCCTCTCCGACCTCGACGAATACACCGGCGAGGTCTACGCCATCCGGGCGCTCTGCTACTCCAAGCTCATCGAGTGCTTCTGCAAGGCCTACGACCCCGCCACGGCCCGCGACGAGTTGGGCGTGCGGCTGCGCACCAGCTATTTCGAGCCGGAACCCACGCAGCGCGCTTCGCTCTACGACTCCTATAGGCTCGTGCTCGACGACCTGGCCCGGGCCGAGGAGCTGCTGCCCGACGAAGCCTCCGACAACGAGGCCAATGCCGTCTTCTTCACGCTGGCCGCCGCACAGGCGCTCCACGCCCGCGTCGCCCTCTACATGCAGGACTGGCCGACCGCCATCGAATACTCCTCGAAGCTCATCGACGACTGGAATTTCTCGCTGGCCTCGGCCCGCACGACGGCCCTTTCCGACGGCACCACCTACTTCGACTACCTGTGGTTCTACGACGCCGGCCCCGAAATCATCTGGCGCATCGGCTTCACCGCCACCTCCTACGGCGGCGCCCTGGGTACGGTGTTCCTCAACTTCACGCGCGACTACACCTATTTCTATCCCGACTACGTCCCGGCCCAATGGGTGCTCGACGCCTACGACGGCAGCGATCTGCGCAAGGCGGTCTATTTCGCCGATGCGTCCAACGGCATCGTCATCGGCTACGGCAACGGCATGCAGTGGCCCGTGCTGGTCAAATACTACGGCAACCGGAACCTCATCCAGAGCCGGATTTTCCATGTCTCCATGCCCAAGCCTTTCCGCCTGGCCGAGCAATACCTCATCCGCGCCGAGGCCTACTGCCGGGCCGCCGCGCCCAACTTCTCCGCCGCCGCCAAAGACCTCGCCGCTCTGCGGCAGTCGCGCTTCCAGTCGGGCGGCGCCGTCAACCTCACGCAGGACAACTGGCTGCAGCAGATCGCCGACGAGCGCATGCGCGAGCTGTACATGGAGGGCTTCCGCCTGCACGACCTCAAGCGTTGGGGCATGGGCTTCGAGCGTACGCCCCAGAGCTACGCCCAGGCCGAGGGCAGTTCGCTGAAGGTCGCCCCGGGCGATCCGCTCTTCGTCTGGCCGATCCCCCAGCACGAGATCGAAGCCCCCGGCTCGCAGATTCAGCCCAACGACAGCAACAAATAGCACAACCTTTCAGACGGATACGCCATGAAACACACCTTAAAGGTTCATTTTTTCGCAGGTTTCCTCGCAGCGGGTCTGCTGTTCTCCGCCGCCGGTTGCGACACGCCGCGCCCCACCTATTCCGCCGGCGAATACGTCATGTTCGCCGACTCCGTGTCGGTCAACATGATCCTGCAGGATCAGGAATACTTCTCCGTGCCCATCGCCACGACCAAGGCCTGCGCCTACGACCGCAACTTCGGCGTCGAAATCCTCGACCGCAACAGCACCGCCATCGAGCGGCTGCACTACCGGCTGCAGTCCAACACCGTCACCATCCCTGCCGGCAAGCTCTCCGCCGAGGTGCGCGTGCATGCCGACTACGACAAGTTCGAGAGCGGCGACACGCTCCGCTTCACGCTGCGTCTGGTCATGCCCGAGCAGCTGATCTGGAATCTCTACGGCAACACCACGCGGGTCGAGATGGTCAAGAGCTGCCCCTTCTCGGAGGCCGACTTCTCGGGCTGGTGCGTCGTCACCTCCATGTTCCTCAACACCTACCCCGGCGTCGAGAACCGGAGCATGCAGCGCCTCGTCCGCACCGAACCGCACCCCGCCAAGGCACACACCGTCATCCTGCACGACTGGCTCTTCACCGGCTACGACGTCGAACTGGAGTTCGACCCCTCCGATCCGGCGGCGCCCCTCGTCTCCATGGCCCCCGACCAGGTGCTCAGCGACGAACAGTCGGTCTTCGGGCAGATCAACGGCGACGACAGGATTCTGGTCGCCGACAGCCCCGTGCGTCCCTCCTACTTCAACGCCTGCGAACGCTACGTCTCGCTGTGGATCCGGGCCTATGTCGAAAATCTGGGTGAACCGGTCGGCACGGTCGGCACCTTCTACAACATCCTCGAATGGGTGAGCGACGAAGAGGCCGAGCGGCTGCAGCGCGAAAACGGCATGTAGCCCCCCCCAATAAAATCGTCTTTTCAATTACCGTTCTCTTTAATTATAGTGTGTTTAACGAAAAACCGAAAATCATGAAAAACAAACTCTTCTTCCGGGCTGCGTTGCTGGCGGCGGGTTTCTTCGGCCTCGCTTTCGCTTCGTGCTCCGATGCGGACACCGATCCCGCCGGGACGCCCGCTTTCCCCGAGCCGTTCGAGGCCGACATCGCCCCCGGCGCCCGCTACTCGTTCGACATCGCGCCGAACATGGATTGGGAGGCCACGATCCCCGACGAGGCTGCCGCCTACTTCTGGTTCGACGACAACGGCCACACCGCCTACTCGCTCCACGGCACCGCAGGCAAGTCCACCATCGTCGTCGCCTGCTCCGAGCTGACCGATTTCGACGAGGATCGCGTCTGCCGGGTTTCGCTGACCATGGCCGGGCAGACCCGCGTCATCGCCACGCTCACCATCGCCAGCCAGGATCGCGCGCTGTCGGTCTACACCGCCGTGCTGTCGCTCGATCCCGAAGAATCGGGCGACCTCTTCCAGCAGGACGAGGAGACGGGCCTCTATTTCTATAAGGCCGATCCCACCAAGACGTTCTCCATGCTCACCAAGCATACCGAGTACAACTTCATGCAGCGCATCCGCGTCGAGAGCAACTTCGACTGGAGCATCGGCCAGTACCCCGACTGGATGATCCTCAGCACCACCACCGGTTCGGCCGGCAAGACCGACCTGTTCCTGCGCACCGACTCCGAGAAATACCCCTGGGAGTACACCACCGAGTCGCTCGTCTTCATCGACGCTTCCGACACCGAGCACCCCGTCGAGGTCGCTACCGTCGTCGTGGATATGCCCGGTTGCGGCGACCGTGTCTTCACTTCGCTCGCTTCCCAGGAGCTGTTCAACGCCGCCGGCGCCTACTACGTCGCTTCGCAGGGCAGCTACGGCACCCCCGAAATGGGCGCCATGAAGACCTTCGAGGCCGCCTACGGCTGCCAGATCGCCCTGCTGGTCGAGAATACCGACGGCACCTTGAGTGTGGGCGGCAACGATTCGTGGATCCGGTTCAACAACGCCATCCAGTGGGACGAGGCCGCCAAGAGCGCCGGTCTGTGGTTGCACAACGTACAGATTCTCTGCGACGCCAACACCGGCAGCACCCGCAAGGCCTATGTCGTAGCCATTCCCCGTACCCAGGTCCCCGAGAACTTCGACACCTCCTCGCTCATCGACGGTTCGCAGGTCGCCGAGGCCTATGCCGGCTTCGTCGTCAGCACCATCACGCAGAATAGCGCCGCAGGCGAATACATCAAGATCGAAACGTTCGAGGGCAGCGACGAATTCTTCTCGTTCACGAAACTCTCCGCCAACAACTGGCCGTTCGAGGATGCCTGGAGCAGCGTACCCGTCGGCTACAACCTCACCTATAAGCACGCATTCGCCTACCAAATGACTCCTCTGGAGTTCAGCGAGCCTTATGCCAGCGTCGAATTCTACAACGAGGAAGGCCCCTACGCCCAGTCGCAGATTTCGCCTCTCTGGCTCGAACTGGAAGAATCCGAGTGGGAGCCGGGCAAAGAGTGGATCAAGCTCAAAGGCACCTACGACGAGGAAAAGATGACCTTCACATGGGCAGAGGGTGTGCAACCCGAAATGGCCATGGCTTACATCGTCTTCAAAAACGAAGCCGGTCAGATCCTCGGCATCATCGAATTCATGTTCGACGGCGAAGCCGGTAGCGGCAGTGGCGGCGACAATACCGAAATCGCACTCACCGCGCCTATCGAGGGCGTGACGCTTGCGCCGATCATGGCCGACGATCCCGACTTCGACGCCGAGATGGATTGCCCGCAGTACAAGCTGACGATCACCAGTGCTTCGGTGGAGCAGGTCGCCCTGAATCTGCCGGAAAACGAAAATTCCTATTTCGACGATGAATTGGTTTACTTGTATGCCAACGGCAGCAACTACATATTGAAACTCTTCTTCCAGGAAGCAGGCACTACCGAAATTTCGCTCAAAGATAGCAGCTATATGATTATCGGGCGTATCCTGGTAGTCTACCAGCCCGAATAAATTTTATTTACCGATCATTCGCCCCTGCACCGGCAGGGTGCAGGGGCGTTTTTAAGATTCTATAATTAGCAGAGAACACCCTACAAAGTTTTTCAGCATGAAACTTTCCAGATTTTTCCACATCGCGATCTTCGCCTGCGCGGCAGCGGCTCTCGTGATCGGCTGTTCCGACGACGAGGGCATCGACAATCGCGATACGGACTACGGCTACGTGCAGTTCAAGCTCTACAAGGAGGCTTCCTACG
>CAYSJF010000042.1:0-12311 GCA_964431265.1 uncultured Alistipes sp.
TGTTGTCCTGCACGCGGATGCCGGCGCAGGCGAAGAAGTTGCACGAGAACTGCGCACGGGCGCGGGCCATGGCCAGATTGCCGCACGTGAGCATGAACGCCTTGGGCTGCTTGCCCGAGCGGTCGACATGGAGACGCATCTCCTCGAACGCCATGGCGCCGCGGTAGGGCGTCAGCACGTTGCCCTCGGCAGCGGTGCGCGTCACGGTGTCGGCCGCGATCTCGACCGGCGCCACCTCCGTGAAGTTGGGGTATTGGTTGGCACCCAGCAGAATCTGACGGCGCGTGGCGATGTTCTTGTCCTTGCCGGCGGCCGAGGCCTTGACCTTTTCGACGATCGTGCCGGCCTTGTAAGCCGCGGTGTAGCCGCCCTGCTCCTCGATTTCGAGGAAGAGCTTCCACGCCTCGGCCGCGATCGACTGCGTGAGGTTCTCGATGTAGTACGAGCCGCCGGCGGGGTCTACCACCTGATCGAAGTGCGATTCGTGCTTGAGCAGCAGCTCGACGTTGCGGGCGATGCGCTTGGCGAACTCTGTGGGAGCCTCGAACGCGCGGTCGAACGGCGTGACTTCCAGCGAGTGTACACCGCCGATAGCGGCCGACATGGCCTCGGTGGTGCCGCGCAGCATGTTGACATAGGGGTCGTAGACGGTCTGGTTCCAGCGCGAAGTCTCGGCATGGATCAGCATCTTGCACGAACAGTTCTTCTCGGGGCGATAACCCTCGACGATGTTGGCCCACAGCATGCGTGCGGCGCGCAACTTGGCGATTTCGAGGAAGTAGTTGGACGACACCGAGAACGAGAAGCGCAGCTTGCGTGCCGCGTCGTCGATGCTCAACCCGGCTTCGGTCAGGCGCACCAAATAGTCGTGTCCGGCCGAGAGGGCGAACGCCAGCTCCTCGACGATCGTGGAACCCGAGTTGCCGAAGATCTGCGCCGAAACGTTGACTATGCGTATGTGCTTGTATTCCTTGGTTTTGTGCACTAATTCGGCGATGCGGGCGAAGCACTCCTTGCCGTCGGGTGAGCAGAAGTCGCCCTTGGACGAAAGGCCCTTGACCAGCGGATCGATGCAGAACATGATGTGCGCGTCGTCCTTGGCTATGCCCTCCTTTTCGAGCTTGGCGAGCACGAGGTCGGCGAAGCGGCCCATCTTCTCGCCGCAGAAACCCAGGTCGACGGCGGGCAGGTGGATGCCGCGCAGCAGCGTATCCAGCTCGGCGGCCGAGAAATCGGCCTCGGCGATATGGAAGCCGAGCGAATCGACGCCCGAGTCGAGCAGCTGCAGCGCCTCGGCATTGGCGGCGGCCGCCTCGGCGACCGTCACGGTCTGGTGGATGCGCCACCGGTTGTGGGCGTGCGTGCCGCGCACGTAGGGGAACTCGCCTGCCTGCGACCCCAGGAACCGAAGACCCTGCAGATGCTCGGCGCGATAGTACGGCCGGACGTCGAACCCTTCGCCCGTGCGCCATACGAGTTTGCGCTCGTAGTCGGCACCTTTCAGGTCGGCCGTAATCGCCTCCTCCCACTGCTCGGTCTTGACCGGCGGGAATTCGGCGAACAGCTTTTCATGTGTGGTATTTGCCATAACTATGTTGAGATTAGTAAAAGTTCGTCGTAAAAGCATGTAAAGGTATAAAATAAATGGCAAATGCGGCAATAAAACGCTTAATTTCATGCAGGTTTTCATTGAAAACGTTCATTTATCCGCTCCGATTTCGGCACTGTCGATTATTGCCGCTTTTAGTCCGCCCTTCGTGCGACGGCACCGACGTCGGGGCGTATCGTTCTTTTGTGTCGAAAAACGGTCGAAAAACGGGCGGAATCGTGCAAAAACGAAAAATCGGATTTTCGGGAAATGTCGATGAAATTTCGGGCGTTTTTCGGAAAAACGGGTGTAAAATCGAGTGTGTCGCTTGAAATTATGGGGTATTTTCGGGAAAATGCGCATAAAATTCGGTATTTTCTTGAAAAAAGTCGATTCCGGAAAAACAACGAAAGCGGAAAATTCATACCTTTGCAGACATGAAAACGTACGGTCGCTTCGCGCTTGTTTGCGCCGCGAAACCATGGAATAGGTAAAATACGTCGATTCAAATATTTCGTTGCTATGTCGTTACTCAGATTCAAGATGGTCGATGCGGCCATCAACCACACGGCGGTGGAGGTCGCGGCTCCCGAAGGTCGCCCGTCGGACTATTTCGGCGCCCGGGTATTCGGTCGCGATGCCATGCGCAAGTATCTGAACAAAAGAACGTTCGATGCACTCGTGAACACCATGGAGAACGGCACGCCGCTGCCGCGCGAAATCGCCGACAGCGTGGCGGCCGGCATGCGGCAGTGGGCGCTGGAGCACGGCGCCGACCACTACACCCACTGGTTCCAGCCCCTGACGGGCGGTACGGCCGAGAAACACGATGCGTTCGCCGAGCCGGACGGCTGCGGCGGCGTGCTGGAGGAGTTCTCGGGCAAGATGCTGGTGCAGCAGGAACCCGATGCTTCGTCGTTTCCGAACGGCGGTATCCGCAACACGTTCGAGGCGCGCGGCTACTCGGCGTGGGACCCGGCCTCGCCGGCGTTCATCGTCGACACGACGCTCTGCATCCCCACGGTCTTCATCGCCTATACGGGCGAGGCGCTCGACTACAAGGCCCCGCTGCTGCGGTCGCTGGCGGCCGTGGACAAGGCGGCGACGGAGGTGTGCCGCTACTTCGACAAGAACGTGCAGAAGGTCTACAGCTACCTGGGCTGGGAGCAGGAGTATTTCCTGGTGGACGAGAGTCTGTGGGCGATCCGTCCCGATCTGGTGCTGACGGGCCGCACGCTCATGGGCCACGAGTCGGCCAAGAACCAGCAGCTCGAAGACCACTATTTCGGGGCGATTCCGACGCGTGTGATGGCGTTCATGAAAGAGCTGGAGTACGAGTGTCTGTTGCTGGGCATTCCGGTCAAGACACGTCATAACGAAGTGGCGCCCAATCAGTTCGAGCTGGCGCCGGTGTATGAGGAAGCCAATCTGGCCAACGACCACAACCAGCTGTTGATGACGATCATGGACAAGATCGCGCGGCGCCACCAGTTCCGGGTGCTGCTCCACGAAAAGCCCTTCAAGGGGATCAACGGCTCGGGCAAGCACAACAACTGGTCGCTGGGCACCGACACGGGCGTGAATCTTCTGGGGCCGGGCAAAACGGCGTCGGAGAATCTGCAGTTCATCACGTTTCTGGTCAATGTGATTTCGGCCGTGCATAAGCATAACGGTTTGCTCAAGGCCTCGATCATGAGTGCGACGAACGCCCATCGCCTGGGGGCCAACGAGGCGCCGCCGGCGATCATCTCGACGTTCCTGGGGTCGCAGGTGTCGGCCGTGCTGGACAAGTTGGAGGCCTCGAAGAGCGACGACGCGATTCGTTTCGACGCGAAGAACGTGTTCAAGATGAGCGGCATATCGCACATCCCGACGCTGCTGCTGGACAACACCGACCGCAACCGCACGTCGCCTTTCGCCTTTACGGGCAACCGCTTCGAGTTCCGGGCCGTGGGTTCGTCGGACAACTGCGCCGAGGCGATGATCACGCTCAACACGGCCGTGGCCGACGAGCTGACGCATTTCAAGGCGGCGGTGGATGCCAAGATCGAAGCCGGCGCGAAGAAAGAGAAGGCGATCTACGAAGTGCTCAAGAAGAAGATCAAGGAGTGCAAGGCGATCCGTTTCGACGGCAACGGCTACTCGGACGCCTGGAAAGCCGAGGCGGCGAAGCGCGGTCTGGACTGCGAGACGTCGACGCCCCTGATCTTCGACCGCTACTTGGACAAGGAGGCGCAGCGGATGTTCGCCGACATGGGCGTATATACGAAGGTGGAGCTGGAAGCCCGCACGGAGGTGAAGTGGGAGACCTATACCAAAAAGATCCAGATCGAAGGCCGTGTGCTGGGCGACCTGGCGATGAACCACATCGTGCCGATCGCGTCGAAGTACGAAGCGCTGCTGCTGGACAAAGTGTACAAGCTGCTGCAGATTCCGGAGCTGAAGTCGACGGCCGACATCGCCCTCATCAAGCGGATTCAGGATCACACGACGGCCATACAGAAGCTGACGGACGAGATGACCGCCGCGCGCAAGAAAGCCAACCGCATCGACGACCAGCGCGCGAAAGCGATCGCCTATCACGACACGGTGGCGGGGTTCTTCGACGAGATACGCCACCATATCGACAAGCTGGAAGAGATCGTCGACGACCAAATCTGGCCGCTGCCGAAATACCGCGAATTGCTGTTCATACGGTAGAACCCGAAGACCATGCAAAGCCGAAAACTTCGATCGAACCCGAAGACTTCGATCGAAATCCGATTGCTTTCGATCGAAATCCGGCGGCGCAACAATGCAATAATGTAATAGCGCCACGGCGGTGCAGCGGCGCAACGGAACAGTTGCGGTGCAATAGCTGTATGGCGGTGTAGTTATCGTGTTGCGGTGTGGCTGCCGGGCCGGGTTTGAGGATCGGGATAAATGTTACGCCCTGCGACTCGAAAAGTCGCAGGGCGTGGTTGTTTGCGGGGTGTCGGGATTGCCGTGCCCGCTGTCTTTCCGGAGTCGGGGTTACGGGCGGCTCTGGTCGATGATTTCCTGGGGTATGGCGGCGCAGCGCACGTAGACCGAGATGTCCTCGGGGTCGTCGAGCGCCACCCACACCATGCGCTCGGCCGTGAGGTCGCGGACGATGTAGCGGTGCTGCCACTCGCCGGTGCCGTGGTCGTAGAGACCCCGGATGAGGGTGCCCAGCGCCTCGTCGTCGTAGAGCGTGAAGCGGCCCGTGAGTTTCCGGGCCTGGAAGCTGTCGAGGTTCTGATAGAGCACGAACAGATTGTCCTTGCGGATCAATTCGAGGTAGACATAGCTGCCGTCGGTCGGCGGAGCGTCGTTCCAGCGGGCCAGCTGCCAGGTGCCGGCGATGTTGTTGGAGGTGACGGGCAGCGAGGTATCGACGGGGTGCTTGTCGTCGTCGCAGGCGCCTGCGGCGGAGAGCAACAACGAGAGGGCGACGATCTTCAGGATATTTTTCATAGAGACGGAATTTTGATTGTCGGAGAAATGGGAATCGGATCAGTTCCGAGGGCCGAAGACGACCTGCAGCATGCGCTGCGAGGGCGGCAGCGGCAACCCTTCGAGGAGGATCGGCAGCTGCCGGGGCAGCTCGGCGGCGGCACGGGAGGGGTCGAAGCGGATGACCAAGTCGGCCGTTTTGCCGGGATCGACGGAGGCCGGTTCGCACTCGAAACGCAGGTATTCGGGCAGCAGCCGGCTGTCGGCGCGGATGACGAGCGGCTCGTCGCCGGCATTGAAGCACTCGATGCGCTCGCTCTGCCGGCGGTCGCCTTCGATGCGGACGGACTGCTGCTTGAGCCGCAAGGCCCCCATGACATGGGGGTAGTCGGCCGTGGGACGGAGCGAGGGGATGACGCGGCCGGAGAGTTCGAGCACGGCCGAGGGCTGCCGGTCGGACAGCTGCGTGAAGACGAGGATGCGCCGCTGGAAGAAGCCGGGGTGCCCCTTGGGGTGGTAGGCGACGGCGATTTCGCCCCACTGGCCGCGGGAGACGGGCGCCTTGGAGAAGGAGGCCCGGACACAGCCGCACGAAGTCTCGACGCGGGTGACGACCAAAGGTTTTTCGCCCTCGTTGCGCCACCGGAACGTATGGGTGGCGGGGGCGGCGTCCTCGTCGATGCTGCCTACGGCCAGGGTCGTCGACTCGAACCGCATGGCCTCGCCGCCCGAAACGGCGGCGGGGTGGGCCAGGCTGTCGAGCGTGGCCCGCGGAACGAGGAGCGCGGTCTGCGCCCGGAGCGAACCCGTGCCGAAAAGCAGGGCGGCTCCGAGAGCGAGGGTCGCTATTTTGCTGCCGGCCGTCATGCTGCTACAGCCAACCGTTGCCGTTGGCGTCCTTGCGGACGGTGATGACGAACTGGTGTTCGGTGCCGTCGGAGGCGGTGATCGAAGCGGCGGAGGTGCCGGCCTTCGCCCCTTTGAAGAGGAGCTTGGCGCCCTGCTGCTCGACCTGGGCGACCGACTCGTCGGCGATGACGACGGAGTAGGCGAGCTGCTCGCCGCCCGGGAAGTAGAGAGCCGGGACGACGGCGACGCTGCCGCCCAGAGGCACGTAGAGGTTGGGGAACGCTACCGGGGTGCCCTGCTCGGCGATAGCGTCGAGCAGCTTGGCGGCATTGACCTGCCCGGAACCCATCTGGCCGCGGTAGTTGGGCAGGAGCATCTGCATGGCGCGGCTCAAGCCCAGTTCGGCGACGTAGCGGTAGTAGAGTTTCTTGCCCTCGAAATGCCCGTCGATGGGGGTGACGCACTCGTGGAGCAGCGTCTTGAACTCCTCGGCGGTGAAGTGCTTGCGCAGCTGCGCGGCGTAGGAGAGACCGAGGGCGGCGACGCCCGAAACGTGGGGGCAGGCCATGGAGGTGCCCTCCATGAAGCCGTAGCCCGACTCGCTGACGTGGTAGGGCAGCGTGGAGAGGACGCAGCCGCTCAAGCCGCGCTGGCTGCTGTCGACGTAGGAGTTCTTGTCGGTGTCGTATACGGCATCGTCGCCGAGGTAGTCGTAGTAGTAGTCCTGGTCGCCGCCGGGGGCGGAGATCGTGGTGCCGGGGCCGTAGTTGGAGTAGACGGCGGGCGTGAAGTCGGCGGCGGTGGCAGCCACGGAGATGCAGGCCTCGGCAGCGCCGGGGTAGCCGGCCATGGGAGCGCTCTCGTTGCCGCCGGCGAAGATGGCCAGACCTCCGTCGATGGGGCCGTTGGGCGAACCGGCGTTGCGGATGAAGTAGTCGAGGGCCTCCTTTTCGAGGGGGCAGTACTCGGCCCACATCTCCTCTGAAGTGAACATCGGCGCCCACTCGTAGCCGTTGGCCTCACCGGAGGCGTAGCCCCAGCTGCACTGGAGGATCACGGCGCCGTTGTCGGCGGCGTATTTGATGGCCTTGACCGAAGCGAGCGAATTGCTGGCGGTGTTGCCCGAGAAAATCTGGCACGACATGATCTTCACGCCGGGATGCTCGGCCGTGCCGCCGGCGATCGACGCGATGCCGGTGCCGTTGTCGTTGCGGGCGGCGATGACGCCGGCGACATGGGAGCCGTGGCCGGAGTCGGCCACATCGTCCCACGAAATGACGCCGGATTCGGCGACGAAGTTGTAGCCGTGGAGGTCGCCGGCGTAGCCGTTGCCGTCGTTATCCTTGTCGGAGCGGTAGATCTCGCCCTCGTTGACCCAAAGGTTGTCGCACAAGTCGGGATGCGTGAGGCAGACGCCCTCGTCGAGGATCGCCACGACGATCGAGGGATCGCCCTGCGAGCGCTTCCACGCCTGCTCGCACTGCACGTCGGCGCCGACGACGGACTTGGCGATCGGGCCGTCGAGGAAGAGGTTGCCGCGGTTGATGAGGTGCCATTGGCGGGGCAGCAGCGGGTCGTCGACGGGGTAGCCGGCCTCGGTGCGGGTGCGCACGGCGGCGTTCAAAGAGCCGATGCTCAAGGGTATGGCTCTCTTCTCGGTGTTGTAGGCGCGCCGGATGGTGCGGTTGAAGCCGGTTTTCTGCACCTCGCCCAGCTGCGAGAGCCGCTCGGCGACTTCGGCGGCGCTCTGTTCGCCCGAGAAGCGGACGAGATACCACTGGTGCAGCCCTGCGGCGCGCGTGCGCTCCTCGGAGCGGCTGTCGACGGGGAAGACCCGTTCGAGCCGGTAGCCGCCCACCAGATCGAGCACTTCGTCCAGCGGCAGGAGGCCCGAGCGGGTGAGGGCTTCGCCGCTGCGGGTGCGGGTGGCCGCCGATTCGATGATTCGGCAGACGTAGGGGTCGAACTTGACGAACAGCTCGCCTCCCGAGACGGTCGGGCCGGGGGCGGGAAGCTCCTCGGCGGGGAGCGGAAGCGTCTCTTTCGAGCAGGCGGCCAGGGCGAGGAGCGCCGAGGCGAGAATGCCGTAAAATATGCGTTTCATAGTCGTGATCAATGATTATAAGGTGTCGTCCTCCTCTTCGTCGTTATACGAAGGGGGCGTTTTGCAGCCCTCGTAGAACTTGTAGTAGTAGTCGAGGTTGGCGGGTTCGTTGTCGAAGCCGGCCGAACGCCCCTCGACATCCTTGCCCTCCTGGTTGAAGACCAGGACGAAAGGAATCCACCAGTCGAGACCGGGGTGGTAGAGCACCCAGTCGGGCAGGGTGCCGGTGAAGCGGTTGAGGTTGATGGAGAACATCGTGGCCCGGGGCAGCACCTTGGGCGTGCCGATCAGCGCGCGCGGGAGCGTGTCGACGCCCTTGGCGTTGGTGGAATTGGCGATGTCCTCCTCGGTGTAGCGCGGCCACGAGGGATCGTCCTCGAACGAGGGGAGCGCCCCGCGGAAGTAGTTGACCGAAAGCGACAGGGTGTCGAGTTTCTCCCAGGCGAGCAGGCGGAGCGGGATGGACTCCTCGTCGTAGAAGCCGCCGAGCCGCTCGGAGATGTTGTTGCTCAAGTCGTAGACCAGGCTCCGCTGGTTGCCGCTCAAGAGCAAAGCCCGCAGCGAAGGCAGCTTTTCGGGCGAGAGAACCTCCGGCACGGTCTGGAAGTTGTTGCCCCGCAAATCGAGGTATTCGAGGGAGGTGAGGTTGCTGAATCCCTCGTTGAGCGAGGAGAGACCGTAGGCGAAGAACGACAGCCGCCGCAGCTGCGTGAGCTTGGTGATGGCGTCGCCCGGGTCGAGGTCGTAGCGGAACGAGTTGGTGTTGCTGGTGAACGAGAGTTCCTCGGCGGCGGTGAGGTACTGCACCTCGAAAGGCAGACCCTCGCGCGTCTGCACCAGCTGGAAGCTGGCGGACTTGACGCGGCCGGCCTTGTCGGGCGTATAGCCCTCCATGCCCTCCTCCCAGAGGACGACGCCGTCCCAGTTGTCCATGCGGTCGGAGCTGTCCCACTGGTGCCATACGTTGAGCGAACGGCCGATGCCGAGCAGCGCGACCGAATCGCCCTGGCGTGTGTTCTCCTCGATGCGGGGTGCGGCGCCCTGCGTGACGGTGAGGTTGTCGTGGCGGCTCAACTCGACGCTGCTCTTGGGGCGGAATACGATGTCGGCGATGCGCTCTATGGGCGCGGAGTTGATGTTCCAGTCGAAACGCACGGTGACCTCGCGCGGACGGATGCCGCGGTCGAGGGCCACGGTGTAGCGGGTCTCGTTGCGCAGCCACCCGGCATTGTCGGGGATCACGACGTCGAAGTCGACGTTGGTCTTGACCTTGACATCGAAGTGGCGCTGGCCGAACTCGGCGTAGTTGTCGACCTTGACGCTGCTTTCGTCGAGCGTGATGGCGTAGTCGAAGCCCTCCTGGTCGATGGCGATCTCCCGGTTGTTCCAGGTTTGCTGGTTCTGGATGCGCACCACGCCGTGGCGCGGCGTGTTGCGCAGGGCCGAGTCGATGATGATCCGGCAGTCGACCGAACCGCGGCCGTTGGCAGGCGAAATGGTGAGCCACGGCTCGTCGGTCGTGGCGATCCAGTTGTCGCCCGACGCGATGCGCACGATGCGGGTACCGCCTACGGCGCCGATCTCGATATGCTGCTGGTCGACATCGAATCCGACGGCCTTGTCCCCGTCGGAGCAGGCGACCGCACCGATCGCGGCGAGAGCTATGGCTGTGTATTTTACGGTTTTCATAAGCTATTGTGAAGTGTTATTCCGACATGGCGGACGATGTTATTGCAACATGGCGTCGCAGTTGACGATGTTCTGCGTCTTGTCGTAGATGAGGTTGTAGGCCCCCGCACGCCAATAGGCGCAGATGGACGAGGCGTCGAACGTGATGTTGGGGTTGTCGCTGATGTCGAGGTTGTAGATCAGGTAGGAGATGGTGTCTTCGACCTTGCGCAAGTCGTTGGAACCCACGAAAAGACCGCGCAGGCCGGTGTGCTGGTAGATGCCGGTGGGCCACTCGCGCAGGCAGCGGTTGCCCTCGGCGTCGCGCTGTCCGCGCACGGCGTAGACGGTGAGCGACGCGGCGTTGAGCGGCGCGTAGGGGAACGACGCGAAGGAGTTGTAGGAGACGTCGATGCCGTAGAGGTAGGGCAGCTTCTCGGCCGTGAAGTCGTTGGGCAGCTCCTTGAGCCGGTTGTAGGTGAGGTCGAGCGACATCAACGCCGGGGCGTACTTGCCGTTGAACGAGTTCTTGGGAATCTCCGTGAGACCGCATCCGGCCATGAGCAGGTAGGAGACGTAGGAGTCGGACTCGCTCAACAGCCGTTTGGGGAAGACGGCGAGGGGATTGGAACTCAGGATCAAGGTGTTGGCGAGTACGCCGTGGAAATCTTCGGGGAGACCCTTGATGTTGTTGCAGGCGAGGTTGACGGTGGAGATGATGTAGTGCGCCTTGGAATCGAAGATGTCGGGGAACTCCTCCAGCAGGTTGTACGACGCGGAGAAGGTCTCCATGTCGTCCATGATGCAGAACTTGCCGTCGGTGGTGGGGAACTCGGTGATGAGGTTGTGGTCGAGGCGGATTTGCGTGGGTGCCACCTCGGGCATGCCGCCCTCGGGCAGCTTGCCGATCTTGTTGTTGGTCAGGTCGAGCAGCCCCAGTCGGATCAGCTGCCGGAACTCGTCGGGTACGACCGTGAGGCCGTTGTCGGTGCAATAGAGGATTTGCAGCTCCTCGCGCGAGGGGCCGCTGGCCAGGGCGGCCAGACCGGCGACGAGGCCGTCGGGGTCGTGCTGGCTCCACTGGATGTTGTTGGAGATGTTGAGCGACACGAGCTTGGGCATGCGGGCGAGTACCTGCGGGAACTGCTTCAGCTTGGGACAGTTGTAGATCTCCAGGTCGGTGCAGGCTTCGAGGAACTCCATTTCGTCGGGCAGGCTTTCGATCTCGCTGTTGGCGATGTTGAGGTTTTCGAGCTTGGTGAGGTTGCGGATCGATGCGGGGAGCGAGGTCAGGCCGTTGCACAGCTTGCCGTAGGAAGTGTCCAGCGGTCGCGGCCGCAGCTGCTTGCCGGAGCGGAGGTCGATGACCTCGTGCTCGGCATAGCCGGCGTCGTAGAGCGCCGTGGAGCCGGTATGGATGCCGTGCTCGCGCAAGGCCAGGGCGCAAGGCTCGGACATCTGCGGCGCGGGATGGATCAGCTCGAGGTATTTCCGGTGGTTCTCCATCCGGTTGCGGCGGCGCTCGGCCAGACTCATGTCGGGATCGGCGGTGGGGTCGTAGGCGAGCAGGTTCTTGTCGTTATGCGTGCCGAGGTAGAGTTCGGCGAGCTGGTCGAGCTGGCCCAGCTCCTCGGGCATGGCGCCGCGGAAGCCGAAGTCGCTGATGTCGATCTTGGCGACGCGGCCGTTGGAATGGAGGTGCACGCCGGGCTGCTCGCCCCAGAGGTCGCAATCCTTGTTGAAATTCCAGTTGGTGCCCTTGGCGTAACTTTCGCCGGCGTAAGACCAGTGCTCGCCGTCGAGCGCTTTCCAGATGCGATAGAGGGCGTAGTAGTCCTTGATATAATCGTCGCTCTCGTAGAGCGCGATGCGGGTCTTGGCCTCGGTGGCGAGGTTGTCGGCGACGGTGAAATCGGACTCGGCGGGTGCGGAGTTGACTTCGAGCAGCCGGCGGCCGGAGTCGTAGGTGGTGTAGGCGGTGACGCGATACGATCCGGCCGGCAACGAAAGCAGCGAATCGCAGGTCGAGGACGACGTGCGGTAGCCGAACGTGTCGTTGGCCTGGTTGTTCTCGTCGAAATGGGTCGAGAACTTCATGGGCAGGTCGGTGAACTCGGTGGAGACGTTGGTGACCTTATGCTGTACGGTGATGTCGATGCGGGAAATCTCGTCGAAAGTATACTGGCGGGTGACGGAGCGCGTGTCGGGCATATGCTCGAACGCGGACAAGTCCTTGACGAGCGTGAACCGGACGCTGCCCCGCGGTGCGACGTTGACCGTCAGATCGTGGGACGTGAGACCGCCCGGCACGACGGTCAGCTGCGGCTCCAGGGGCGACCCGTTGTAGAGCAGCTCGTCGTCGGCATCGTAGAGCGCGAAGGTGACGACCCGATAATCGCCGGTGAGCAAGCGCAGCTTCTCGCTCCGCAACCCGAACTCGGCCGAAGCCTTGTCGGCGGCCGAGAGGACGAGCGTCTGGGCGATGGTGGTGCCGTTGTACTGGAGACGCACGGCGACCTTGGCGGCATCGGCCAGGTAATCGAGCTGCGACTGCACGGCACGACTGTGCGGCGCGCCTGCGGCGTCGGGCACGTAGGAAGCCTCCTTGTAGAGCTTGAACTGCACGTAGCCGTAGTCCGTATCGCG
>CAYSJF010000043.1:0-11768 GCA_964431265.1 uncultured Alistipes sp.
GTTGGCCCTGGCCGAGGTCAGCGTGTCGTAGGCCACCGAGGCCGGGTCGGAACCCATCTCCTGGCGGATCATCGTGGCGCCGGCACGGTCGGCCCACACCTTGAGTTGGTCGATCGCGGCGGCGCGGAACGTGTCGGCAGCCCCGATCCACACCTTGCGGCCGGCTTTGACGAGCTGGGCGGCGAGCTTGCCGATGGTGGTGGTCTTGCCGGCGCCGTTGACGCCCACGACCATCACCACATAGGGTTCGCCGGGCCGGGCGTCGAGTCCGAAGTGGCCGGCCGCGCCGTGGGCCTGTTCGAGCAGGGCGGCGATCTCCTCGCGCAGAATGCGCTGCAGCTCCGAGGCGTTCATGTATTTGTCGCGCGCCACACGCTCCTCGATGCGGCGGATGATCTTCACGGTCGTGTCGACCCCTACGTCCGAGGTAATCAACACCTCCTCCAGTTCGTCCAGCAGCTCGGCGTCGACCGTCGAACGGCCCGCCACGGCGCGCGACAACTTGGAGAAGAGGCCCGTCTTGGTCTTCTCCAGCCCGGCGCTCAACTCCTGCGGCCGCGTGCTCCCGGCCTCGGGATCGGCTTGCGCGGGGGCTGCCGCGTCGGTTTTCTTTTTGAAAATATCGAAAAATGCCATAAAAATATTGAATGTCCAAAGCGCAGCCAAAGATAATCAGAATCCCCGAAAAAACGTTACCTTTGCAAGGTTATGTTTGATCCGAAGATGAAAAAAAGACTCCTTTTCCTGCTGGCGGCGGTCTGCTGCGTCTTGCCGGCGGCTGCGCAGGACTTGATCGTCAAGCGCGACTCGTCGCGCATCGAGGCCCGGGTGACGGAGGTGTCGCCCGCGGAGGTGCGCTACAAACGTTTTTCGAACCCCGACGGCCCGACCTATGTGCTGCCCGTGAGCGATATCGCGGCGATCCGTTATGCCAACGGCGAGGAAGACCTCTTTGCCCGGCCCGCGACTCCGGCAACGGATTCGGACACGGCGGCTGCACCGATTGCTTCTGGCGCCAGGACGTTCGATCCTGTGGCTGCTCCGGTCGCCTCTGTGCCCGAAACGCCCGATCCGGCTGCCTGGCGCTATGCCGTGGGCGACTACTACGATCGCGGCGGCGTGCGGGGCATAGTGTGCTATGTCGAGGACGACGGGCACCGCGGATTGATCGTTTCGCTCGACGAAGCGATGCTGGCCTGGAGTCTTTTCCGCAAACCCGACCTGCGGACGATCGGCACCGCCGACATGAGCGACGGGAGGCAGAACATGGAGACCGTCGCCCGCTGCATCGAGACGGACGGCCTTTCGTGGGCCGATTTCCCGGCGTTCGAGTGGTGCCGCGGCAAGGGCGAAGGGTGGTATCTGCCCGCGATCAACGAGCTGCTGGCCTTGGCCAACGGGTATCATGGCGGCAACCGGATGCACAGCGACCGCAAGGCGCGCAACCGTTTCAACGACATGCTCCGCGAGCACGGCGGCAAGCGTATGGATCGGCTGGTCGACTATTTCTCCTCGACCGAGCGCGACGACAAGCAGGCCCTGACGACCTCCATGGAGATCGAACCGCCGTATGTGGAGGAGATTCCCAAGAACAACCGCTTCCTCGTGCGGGCGGTGCACAAATTCTGAAAGCGAAGAACGAACACAAAGGGCATCCTTTTCGGGATGCCCTTTGTATTTAAGAGACGGACTCTTAAAATACTACTTCTTCTCGTCTGCGAAGAATTCTTTCACCTGCTCGTTGGGTACGATGCCCTCCTTGAACATGTAGGCGCCGGTTTTCTCCGACTTGACCATCTTGATGCACTTGGTGAAGTTCTTACCCGTGCCGGTTTTCAGTGTTGCGACTACTTTCTTTGCCATGGTGCTCTAAAACTATTTGATTTCACGGTGAAGCGTTACCCGCTTGAGGAACGGATTGTACTTCTTGCGCTCCAGACGGTCGGGGGTGTTCTTCTTGTTCTTGGTGGTGATGTAACGGGACATGCCTGCGACACCGCTCTCTTTCTGCTCGGTACATTCGAGGATGACCTGAACACGATTGCCTTTCTTTGCCATGTGGACGAGAATTTTTAGTAAACGTTTTTAGGTGCTGCGGCCTCGCGCAGGGCTACTTCCAACCCTTTCTTGTTGATGGTTTTCATGCCGGCGGCCGTTACTTTGAGCGTGATCCAGCGACCCTCCTGCTCCGACCAGAAACGCTTGGTCTTCAGGTTGGGACTGAATTTGCGCTTGGTCTTGTGGTGCGAGTGGGAGACGTTGTTGCCCACGATCGCCACCTTGCCTGTGATTTCGCAAACTTTCATGATGTTTGGTTTTTGTGGTTAATACCCGTACGAAACGGGGTTGCAAATATACGGTTTTTTCAGGAAAAGGCAAAAAAAATTCACGATTCATAATTCACAATGCACAATTGAAATTTTCTCGGATTTCGGATTTTATCGAAGATATCCGATTGTTCGGAATTTTGCCCGGACGGATTGCACCGGAGAAACGTCCGTAATTATGAATTGTGAATTATGAATTCTTCGAAAGCGTTTCCCGCAGCATCGAGATAGCGAAAGAGGAGGCGCGGTCGATGATCTGTCCGCGATCGGTGCCGCAGGCCTTGCGCACGGCGACGGTGCCGTCGGGTGTTGCCACGGCGATCCAAACCGTGCCCACGGGTTTTTCGTCCGAGCCGCCCGTGGGGCCTGCGATGCCGGTAGTGGCGACGGCGAAATCGGCTCCTGCGATGCGGCGCGCACCTTCGGCCATCTGGCGGGCCACCGGCTCGCTGACGGCGCCGTATTGCGCGATCATTGCCGGATCGACACCCAGGATGGCGGCTTTGGCTTCGTTGCTGTAGCTCACCACGCCGCACCGGAAGTAGGCCGAAGCACCGGGCATGGCCGTGAAGCGCGAGGCGATGACTCCGCCCGTGCAGCTCTCGGCCGTGGCGAGGGTCAGACCTCGTTCGATCAACATGGCGTGCACCGATTCCTGGACGGTGGCCGTTTCGAATCCGACGATGTATTCGGGGATGATGTCCCGGAGTTTCCCGAACTGCCGGTCGATCTCCTGCGCGACGCTTTCGCCCTCGACTTCGTAGGCCGAGAGACGCAGCCTTACGGCTCCCGGATTGGGCAAATAGGCCAATTTGAGATACTCCGGCAAGGCATTTTCCCAGGCTTCGATACGTTCGGCCAACATCGATTCGGCAAGCCCCGAGGTGATGAGCGTGCGGTGGACGATCTGCCGAAGCGCGAAGCGGGCCTTGAGCCGCGGCATCACCTCGTCCTGCATGAGGTGCTCCATTTCGAAAGGTACGCCGGGCAGCGAAACCACCACGCGGCCTTCCTGCTCGAACCACATGCCGGGCGCCGTGCCGTGGGTGTTGAACAACACCGTGCAGCACTCCGGCACGAGGGCCTGCGAGCGGTTGAGTTCGTTGAACGCGATGCCGCGTGCCGCGAGCATCCGTTCGACATGGGCCGCGACGGTCGGATCGCTGCGCAACTCGCTGCCGAACATCTCGGCCAACGTCTTCTTGGTGATGTCGTCCTTGGTGGGGCCGAGGCCGCCGGTGACGATGACTACCTGCGATGCGGCGAGGGTGCGGCGCAGGGTGTCGACGATCTGCTCGCGGTCGTCGCCGATCGATATCTTTTCGTGTACGACGATGCCCGCCGCATTGAGGTGGCGGGCGATGGATACGGAATTGGTGTCGACGATCTGTCCGATGAGGATTTCGTCGCCGATCGTAACGATAGAGGCGTGCATGGGCAAAGCGATTTATTCTGCAGTCGGAGCCGAAGAATCGGATGGGGCGGCGGATGCTTCGGCCGGTTCGGGGGCGTCGCCCGTGTGTTCCTTTTTTTCTGCGTCTGCCGCCAATGCGCGGCAGATATCGCCCACGAGCTTCGGCCCTTCGTAGATGAGACCGGTGTAGAGCTGTACCAGATCGGCGCCCGCCGCCAGCATGGCGCGCACGTCGTCGGCATTCATCAGGCCGCCCACGCCGATGATGGGGTAGGTGCCGCCCGAGCGGGTGTGGATGCGGCGGACGATCTCTATGGCCCGCTGCGTAAGGGGCGCGCCGCTCAAGTTGCCCGTGCCGATCTTGGCGAGGGTCGCGGCGTCGGTGCGCAGCCCCTCGCGATCGAGGGTGCCGGTGGTCGCCACGATGCCGTCGAGGGGCGTGTCGATGAGGATGTCGGTCACCGTGTCGATCATCTCGTCGGTCATGTCGGGCGCGATTTTGAGCATCACGGGCCGGTATTGGTTCTGCCCGCGGCGGAAGTCGAACAGCGGGTCGAGAATCTGCAGGATCTGTTCGCGGATGTCGGTCTGCTCTTCGTTGCGGAGGTTGCCGCAGCCGATATTCACGCTGAAGTAGTCGGCATATTGATAGAGGTTGCGGAAGAGCTTCAGGTAGTCGTCGGCCGCGTTTTCGGGCGGTGTCGAGGTGTTGCGGCCGATGTTGCAGCCCACGATGACCCCCGGGTGGGGGCGGCGCAGGTGGCGGATCGCCGTGGCCAGACCGCGGTTGGCCAAACCCGTGCGGTGGACGATGGCCCG
Organism: uncultured Alistipes sp.; assembly: GCA_964431265.1. GTDB lineage: Bacteria > Bacteroidota > Bacteroidia > Bacteroidales > Rikenellaceae > Alistipes. The sequence goes on from CAYSJF010000043.1 coordinate 4,561, forward strand.
ATCCGTGGGCAGGCGGAAGACGCGGGGCCGCGGGTTGCCCGGCTGGGGCCGCGGCGTGAGGGTGCCGATTTCGACGAATCCGAATCCGAGGGCCGTCAGCTCGCGGTGGGCTTCGCCGCAGCGGTCGAATCCGGCGGCCAGACCCACGGGGTTGCGGAAGCGCAGCCCGAAGACTTCGCGTTCGAGGGCCGGGTGTCTCACGGCACAGCATTTGTCCAGCAGCCACCGTCCTCCCGGAATCAAACCGATGAACCGCAGTACTCCGATCGCCAGGCGACGGGCCTGCTCGACGTTGAGCAGGAAAAGAAGCGGTCTGATGATGCGACGATACATATGACTCTATTGATCGACGGGCGAAGATACGAAAAACTTTTCTAAAAATATTCGCGGCGATAGGCATATTCGTCGCGCATGCGCTCGAAATCGGCCGGATGCGCTTTCAGCAGGTCGCTCTGCGCGGCGATGTCGAACGCCCGGTCGATGGTCGTGCAAAGTTCCGGCCACGATATGGGGCGCGGGGCCGGGGGAGTCGCCTGCGGAGGATACCACGCTCCGAGCGGCAATCCGAACTCGTTGGCCACGGCCGCAGCGGCCATAGCCGAGGCGGTGGCCTTGCCCTGCTCCGAATAGCCGGCGATGTGGGGCGTGGCCAAGGTCGCGCGGGCCAGCAGCGCCGGGTCGGGATGGGGTTCGTGCTCCCAGACATCGAGCGCGCAGGCCCGATCGCAGGCCAGCAGGGCGCGGCCGTCGACCACTTCGCCGCGCGACGAGTTGAGGAGCGTCGCGTCGGGTTTCATGGCCGCCAGCAGCGCGGCGTCGGCCATGTGGCGCGTGGTGTCGTCGAGCGGCACATGGAAAGTCAGCAGATCGGCTTGACGGACGACTTCGTGCAGGGGGAGGAAACCGCAATGTTCTTTCGCTTCGCGCGGCGGGTCGCAGCAGAGCACGCGGAACCCCCAGCTTTCGGCATAGGCTTTCACGAGCGACCCCACATGCCCTACGCCGACTATGCCCAGCGTCTTGTCGGACGGATGCCACCCCTCGCGGCGGGCCAGATGCGCCAGCACGGCAGCCACCCATTGGAGCACGCCGCGGGCGTTGCATCCGGCGGCGGTGGCGACCCGTATGCCGCGGGCCGTGCACCACGCCGTGTCGATGTGGTCGAACCCGATGGTGGCCGTGGCGACGAGCCGCACGCGCGAACCGGCCAGCAGCCGCTGGTCGCAGCGGGTGCGGGTACGCACGACGAGGGCGTCGGCGTCGCGTACGAGGTCGGGCGCGATCTCGGTGCCGGGCGCATAGCGCACCTCGGCCCAGGGTTCGAGCACGCCCCGCAGAAAAGGTACGGCGCTGTCGATGACGACGGTGAATTTGCGGACGGAACGGTGCATTACAGCGTCAAAGGTAGAAAAAAACAAAATAATGTGTACCTTTGCCCGGATAATAACCGCCCGCCGGTTTCGGCGGACGGACGAAATACCTTTTAGGATTATGGCGGATATCGCGGCTGCGCATCTTTTCGATCCCGACGGCGTGGGGGTCGACACCGGCACCTACTTCGGGCTTCCTTTCGCTCCGGAGGAGGCCGCCCTGGTGCTCGTCTCGGTACCCTGGGACGTGACGGTTTCCTATGGCGCCGGCACGGCCTACGGCCCCGATGCGATCATCGAGGCGTCGACGCAGCTCGACTTCTACGATCCTCTGTCGCCCGATGCGTGGCGGCAGGGCATCGCCACGGCCGATGTCGACTATTCGCTGCAGGAGGAGTCGCAGCGGCTGCGCGGCGATGCCGAGAAGGTGATCCGCCACCTCGAAACGGGCGGTTCGGTCGACGACGACAGCGTGGCCCGCAAGATCCGCCGGATCAACGAGGGCTGCGCCGCCATGAACGCCAACATCGAGGCCCAGGCGCGGCATTGGCTGGCGCAGGGCAAGATCGTGGGGCTGGTGGGCGGCGACCACTCGACCCCCTACGGGTTGATCCGGGCGCTGGGCGAGCGTTGCGAGCGGTTCGGTATTCTGCATATCGACGCCCATTGCGACCTGCGTGAAGCCTACGAGGGGTTCGAATACTCGCACGCGTCGATCATGTTCAACGTGTTGCGCGACGTGCCGCAAGTGTGCAAGATCGCCCAGGTGGCCGTGCGCGACTTCAGTCGGCGCGAGCGCGAAACGGCGCTGGCTTCGGAACGCGTGGAGCTGTTCGACGATCTGTCGCTCGCCGCCGCGGAGTTCCGGGGCGAGACGTGGGACGCGCAGTGCCGCCGCATCGTGGCGAGCCTGCCCCGGGAGGTCTATGTGAGTTTCGACATCGACGGCCTTTCGATCGAGCATTGCCCCCGCACCGGTACGCCGGTGCCGGGCGGCTTGAGCTTCAACCGGGCGATGTGGCTGGTCGACGCGGTGGCCCGCTCGGGGCGGCGCATCGTGGGGTTCGACGTGGTGGAAACCGTGCCGTCGCCCGAGGAGCGCATCGACGCCATTACGGGTGCCCGCGTGCTGTGGAAACTGTGCGGCATAGCCCTAAAATCGGCGGCCGGAGGGCGAACGAACGAAACGGGAAACAACTAAAACATATATTTTATGCGTCTGTTTTCAATGTATCGATGGGTGCGCAACAGCCATAAGCTCTCGTTGCGCAGCCGGGGGTTCATGGAGGCTCCCTGGGCGGGAGGCGTCGTGCTGCTGGCCTGCGTGGTCGTAGCCATGTTGCTGGCCAACCTCCCCATGACCCGGCACTATTACCACAATTTGCTCGAAACCGAGTTGTCGTTGGGTATCCATTCGCCCGGCGGACTGATCGACTGGGTGTTCCCCCACGGGATGACCGTCGAGAAGTTTATCAACGACTGTTTGATGGTGGTTTTCTTCTTCACGGTGGGTCTGGAGATCAAGCGCGAGGTGGTCAACGGTCAGCTGTCGTCGGTGCGCAAGGCGATCCTGCCGGTGGTGGCCGCCGCGGGCGGCATGTTGTGCCCGGCCCTGATCTTCGCCCTCTTCAACCACGGGACGCTGGCCGCCAACGGCTGGGGAATCCCCACGGCCACCGACATCGCTTTCGCGGTGGGCATCCTCTCGATGCTGGGCGACCGGGTACCCGTGTCGCTCAAGATTTTCCTCACGGCGCTGGCTATCGCCGACGATTTGGGCGCCATTCTGGTCATCGCGTTCTTCTATGGCGGCGAGCTGAAGCTGGGCCTGCTGCTCATCGCGGTGCTGGTGATGATCGGCGTCTATGTCATCCATCGCCTGGGCGAGAAGCGCATGATTTGTTACCTCATACCCGCTGTTGCGGTGTGGGGACTTTTCTACTATTCGGGCGTGCATGCCACCCTTTCGGGCGTGGCCATGGCGATGCTGATCCCCATGGAGCCGCGCTACAGCAAGGAGTACTTCACCCATAAGATGCGCTGGCTGCGGGATCACCTGCTGGCCGTCGAAAACTCCGACGAACCGTTCCCCAACGAGGAGCACCGTTTCTATCTGCGCCGGATGACCCGGCTGGGCGCCCGTTCGGCCGGCATGAGCTATCGTCTGGAGCATGCCTTGGCGCCTTATGTCACGTTCGTCATCATGCCGATCTTCGCGCTGGCCAATGCCGGCGTCGAGATCACGTCGCTCGAATACATCAACATCTTCCACTTTTCGCCCGAGATTGGCTCGGTGGGCATGGGCGTCTTCTTTGGTCTTTTGGTGGGCAAGCCGCTGGGCATCTTCGCCGCCAGCTGGCTGGCCGTCAAGACCAAGATGGCCGTGATGCCCGAGGGGGCCACGTGGAAAATGCTGCTGGCCGTGGCCTGCTTGGGCGGTATCGGCTTCACGATGTCGCTGTTCGTCGATTCGCTGGCCTACACCGATGCCGGATTGATCGACCGCGGCAAGATCGCCATCCTGATGGGTTCGACGGCCGCTGCCGTGGCGGGCAGTCTGGCGATCGCGATCTTCTCGAAAAAGCCGCAGCGATGAAACGGTTGCTTGCAGTGCTGCTGGCGTTCGGGACGGTGGCTGCTTCCTGCTCGAAGAACGGGGGCGGAAGCGTCAAACTCAAGTCCGACACCGATTCGGTGGCCTATGTGCTCGGCATGAATGTCGGGCTGAACCTCCTGCGGGTGGATTCGACGCTCAACGTGGCGGCGCTCTGCGAGGGGATTCGCGATGCGATGAATGGACAGACGAAATTTTCGTTGGCCGAGGCCGAGACCTTTTATCTGCGGTATATGAACCATACGCTGCCGGAGAAGGCACGGGCCTATGAGGAGCGTTTCCTGGCCGATATCGCCAAATCCAACCGCTCGTATGCCCGCACGACGTCGGGCGTGACCTACACGGTGAGCGAGGTGGGCGATCAGAACCGCGTGCCGACCGCCGACCGCGATACGGTGTCGCTCCGCTATGTGATCCGCACGGCCGACGGCAAGGAGCTGTATTCGTCCTACGAGCGGGGCGATACGTTGCGCTGCGCCTTGAGCGATCTGCGCAAGGGCGTGCGCGAGAGCGTGAAGCTCGTGGGTAAGGGCGGACGCATCGACGCCTGGCTGCCGGCTGCTACGGCCTACGGCGCCGAGGGCGATGCCGCGCTGGGCGTGGCGCCCAATGCGACGCTCTTCTACCGGATCGAGTTGCTCGACGTCGAGAAGTATGCGGGTCGATCCTATCGTTCGCGATGAGGATCGTCCGGTGCGGGACGTGCGTTTCGGGCCGGGATATGCGTTTTTTCGGTTTCCGGGGCGCTTATGTGCCGTCGCGCTTTTTTATTTCGGGTTTATTTTATACCTTTGCTTCGATTTGCGACAGGATTTAAACTACGATAAAACAATGAAAAAGATTCTTTTGGCCGCAACGATCGCTGCGGTAGCATCGATGGCCGTCGGCTGTTGCGGCGGCAAGAACACGGTGTGCAAGGGCAGCCGCTCGGAATTCGACACGCTGTCGTATGCTCTGGGCGCCAACATCGCCTATGGCATGGTTTATCAGATGAGCGACATGCCTTTCGACTACAAGGCCGTGGAAAAAAGCATCCAGGACGTGGCTTTGGGCAAGGTTTCGACTTCGCACGACGAGGCGATCGAGACGCTGCGCGACTACTTCCTGACCAAGCGTCCGCAGCGCATGCAGACCATCGCCCGGAAGCATGCCGAGGCCGACAGCATCCGTCTGGCATCGGGCGACACGACCAAGGTGGAATATCCCGTGGCCGATCCCGACATGTTCGAGTCCGAGGAGGAGCGCGCGGAGGTATCGAAGGCTTTCGGTACGGATATCGGTTTCAACATCCGTCAGAGCGGGCTGCCGCTGCAGACGGTCTGGATCGGCGAAGCCATGCAGAATGTGCGCGACAAGAACGCCAAGATGACCGAGGACGAGGTGAACCAGTATCTGCAGTACTACTTCATGGTGAAGCGTCCTGCCGAGAACGCCGAGGCTTCGGCTGCCTGGTTAGAGAAGATCGCCAAGAAATCGGGCGTGAAGAAGACCGAATCGGGACTCCTCTATAAGGTTCGGAAGGCCGGCGACGAGCAGGTGAAGGCTACCGATCCCCGCGACGTGGTACGGGTGCACTACACGGGCCGCACGCGCGACGGCAAGATTTTCGACAGCTCGATCTACAAGAACCGTTCGAAGGAGCAGCAGGAGATGCTCAAGCAGCAGCGTCCCGACAGCTACGATCAGGACGAACCGGTGGAATTCCCGCTCAACCGTGTCATCAAGGGCTGGACGGAAGGCATGCAGCTGGTCGGCAAGGGCGGCAAGATCACGCTGTGGATTCCGGCCGATCTGGCCTACGGCTCGCGCGGTGCCGGTCGCGACATCGGCCCCAACGAAGCGCTGGAGTTCGAAGTCGAGCTGCTCGACGTGATGCCCTACGAGCAGCCGGAACCCGAAGCTCCCGCCGAAGAGAAGTCGGCCGAGTAACTCTGGCGATAGCGTGAAATGAAAATCCGCTCCTCGAAAGAGGGGCGGATTTTTAAGTTTTCGACGAGTCGAATGAGGATCGGGAATTCTCGCTTTTCTGCGGAGGTTTCAGAACGGCAAGTCGTCGACTTCCGAGGCGGCAGGAGCCGCAGCGTAAGAGGGTTCTTCGGCAGCCAGGGGCGGCATGTCGGGCATCGGAGCTGCGGGGGCTTCGGCCTGTTTGGGCTGGAGCCGCCAGGCGCGGATGTCGGTGTACCAGCGGCCGTTGTATTCGCGCGATTCGACGTTGACCGAAACGCTGTAGGCCGAGCCTTCGCGGAGCTTGGCCACGTCGTCGGGGCGGTTGAAGAACGTCACGCAGATTTTGCGGGTGAACGTCGAGCCGTCGTTATAGTCGAAGACGACATCCTGACGCTGCCAGTCGCCGCGTGCCGAAGTGCCTTTGGTCACGGGCATTATTTTGAAGACTGTTCCTTCGAATTCCATGTCTGTTCGGGATTGGTTTCACTATCGCAAAGGTAGCAAAAAAACAGCACAAACCATTTCTTTGAAATGAAAATTTGTATTTCTTCTCATGGGTATTTAAAACATCGTCCGGATTCGCGAACGATCCGGACGATGCCCGAAGGGGTGTGAGTTGCGTCTTCATCCCAGCTCCGAACGTCCAGCGTATCGTTCGGATGTTGCAAAGATACGAAAATTCCCCCCCCCGCAAATTTTGGACTAAATGAATAATAAAAAGGTCGTTTGCTGCCATGAATGTGGCGGAATAGGACGGATGGATGCGACAAACGGACGGTCGCTATCGACATTTCCGCGAACCGCATTCTGCGTCGCAGCAAGACTTCGCGGACGAGTTCGCAGGCGAAAAACGAAAAGTAAAAAGCCGTCCCGATTCGGACGGCTTTTCACCTGCGACTTTCCGGTTTCCCGGGTCGGCTATTTCATGTACCCTTTGATGTAATGGTGGTGCGAACCCCAGCGCTCGAAAGCGGCGCGATCCAGCTCCTCCTGGGCAGAAGGGTGGGCGATCGAGATCAACAGCCGCGCACGCTCCTGCATGGTCTTGCCATAGAGGTCGACGGCGCCGAACTCGGTGACGAACCAGTGGATATGGTTGCGCGTGGTGACGACGCCGGCACCGTCCAACAGCGTGGGGCAGATTTTCGAGACGCCCTTGTTCGTAATCGAGGGCATGGCGATGATGGCTTTGCCGCCCTTGGAGAGCGAGGCGCCGTAAACGAAGTCGATCTGACCGCCGACGCCCGACCAGAATTTGGTGCCGAGCGAATCGG
>CAYSJF010000044.1:0-11715 GCA_964431265.1 uncultured Alistipes sp.
ATGTTCTGCCGTTCGTAGAGCGGATTCGCGGGCGAAACGTAGGCGAAAAACCGGTCGTTGAACAGCTCCTGTTCGAGGATGCCCTCGCCGCAAGTGCCGCTGGCGACCAAGGCGGCGTCGATCCGGTCGCGCTTCAGCGCCTCGACGATATCGGCAGTGACCATTTCGGAAATTTCCAGCTCGACCTTGGGATAGTCGCGCACGAACGCGGGGATGAACTTGTGCAGCAGGTAGGGCGCAATGGTGGGGATCACGCCCAAGCGCAACTTGCCTGCCGTCTCGCCTTTCAGCTCGGAGACCGCCTCCTTGATATAATTATAGGCCGAAAGGGTCTTGCGGGCCTCTTCGAGCACCACTTCGCCCGCCTCGGTGGGGATGACGGGTTTTTTGGAGCGGTCGAGCAGCACCACCCCCAACTCCTCTTCGAGGGCCTTGACCTGCATGCTCAACGACGGTTGAGTGACGAAACAATGCTCGGCGGCGAGCGAGAAACTGCCGCAGTTGGCCACGGCGAGGAGGTACTCCAGCTGGATGATAGTCATAGCGATGATTTATTTCTGCGGACGAAAGTATAAAAAAAAACGATATCCGACAACTTTTTCAGGTCGGGCGCGCGGATTTTCGTAAATTTGTGCCACTTAACGCAAAAAAAAGAAGATCGAGTCATGGCTAAAATCATACTTACGGGCGACCGTCCGACGGGGCGGCTCCACCTGGGCCACTATGTGGGTTCGCTGCGCCGCCGCGTGGAGTTGCAGAACTCGGGCGAGTTCGAGCGGATTTTCATCATGATCGCCGACGCGCAGGCGCTGACCGACAATGCCGACAACCCCGAAAAGGTGCGGCAGAACGTGATCGAGGTGGCATTGGACTACCTGTCGGCCGGCCTCGACCCCGCGAAGTCGACGCTTTTCATCCAGTCGCAGATTCCCGAACTGTGCGAGTTGGCGTTCTACTACATGAACCTCGTCACGGTGCAGCGGCTCCAGCGCAACCCGACCGTCAAAGCCGAAATCCAGCTACGCGGATTCTCGGAGAGTGCCGCGGAGGGCGACACGACGCAGCGCCAGGGCATTCCCGTGGGTTTCTTCACTTATCCCGTCAGCCAGGCGTCGGACATCACGGCATTCCGCGCGACGACCGTGCCGGCGGGCGAAGACCAGGAGCCGATGATCGAGCAGACGCGCGAAATCGTCCACAAGTTCAACTCGATCTATGGCCCCACGCTGGTCGCACCCGAAATTCTGCTGCCCGACAATGCGGCGTGCATGCGTCTGCCGGGCACCGACGGCAAGGCCAAGATGTCCAAGTCGCTGGGCAACTGCATCTACCTGTCGGACACGGCCGAGGAGGTAAAGAAAAAGGTGATGGGCATGTACACCGACCCCGATCATCTGCGCGTCGAAGACCCGGGCAAGGTGGAGGGCAACACGGTGTTCACCTATCTCGACGCATTCTGCCGCCCCGAACATTTCGCGAAGTATCTACCCGAATATGCGTCGCTCGACGAGCTGAAGGCCCACTACCGCCGCGGCGGATTGGGCGACGTGAAGGTCAAGAAACTGCTGATCGCCGTGCTCAACGAGACGCTCGACCCGATCCGCGAACGCCGCAGCTACTACGAGGCCCGCATCGAGGAGGTTTACGCCATGCTCGAAGAGGGTTCGCGCCGGGCACGCGCCGCAGCCGCCGATACGCTGGCGGACGTGCGCGCGGCGATGAAGATCAACTACTTCTCCGACAAGGAGTTGATCGCCGCACAAGCGAAAGCCTACGCGGAGAAAATTCACAATTCACAATTCACAATTCACAATTCATAATTCATAATTCATAATTTCGCAGATACCCCCGTATCCACCTTTCATTTCGTCACGATATCCGGGGCCTTTCCTACGGACGGAATTGTCGGAGGAGTTGTGAACCGGAAATTATAAATCGCGAATTCTTCATTTCGAATTCAGGACAATGCGCCTGCGCACCGAACGGATATACACCTATTTCCTCCGCCTGACCCGGAGGCTGTCGACCCGCCAGATCATGATGCTGCTGGCCGTGATCGTGGGTGCCCTGGCCGGGGTGGTCACCTATCTGTTCGAGATTCTGCTCTATGCGATCAAGGGAGGGCTGACACGCTGGTTTCCGGTGGACAGCGCCCATCTGCTGTTCCTGATCTACCCGGCGATCGGCATCGTGCTGGCGTCGCTGTTCGTGAAATACATCGTCCGCGACAACATCTCGGAGGGGGTGACGCGCGTGCTGCAGGCCATGTCGCGCAAGAACTCGCGCATCGCCCGCCACAACTGCTGGACGTCGATCGTGGGCGGCGCCACGACCATAGGATTCGGCGGTTCGGTAGGCCCCGAGGCCCCGATCGTGCTGACGGGCGCCGCGATCGGCTCGAACGTGGGCAAACTTTTCCGGCTGAACTACAAATACACCACCCTGCTGCTGTGCTGCGGTGCCGGTGCGGCGATCGCGGCCATATTCAAGGCCCCGATCACGGGCATCGTCTTCGTGCTGGAGATTCTGATGCTCGACATCACGGCCAGCTCGGTGATTCCGCTGCTGATCGCCTCGATCACCGCTACGACCATGGCGTTCCTGCTGCGCGACTTCGACCCCATTCTGGCCGTGACGCTGCGCCCCGAGGATGCGTTCGAGCTGTGGCAGATTCCGCTGTTCATCGTGCTGGGCATCTGCTGCGGCCTGATGTCGTGGTACTTCACGTCGATGAACTCCTACGTCGGAGCACTCTTCAAACGGTTAAGCAAGCCTTACAAGAAATGGATCGCCGGCGGCATCGTGCTGGGCGTTTTGATCTTCATCTTCCCGCCGCTCTATGGCGAAGGTTACGAAGGTCTCACGGCCTTGATGCACGGGCAGACGCAGAAACTCTTCGACAGCTCGCTGTTCTACCGTTTCCGCGGCATCGACTGGGTGGCGATCCTGTTCGTCATGGCGACGATGTTCTTCAAGGTGATCGCCATGTCGGCGACCAACGCGGCGGGCGGCGTAGGCGGAACGTTCGCGCCGTCGCTGTTCGTAGGGGCATTCACGGGTGCGACGCTGGCCCTCGCATGCAACGCGATCTTCTCGTGGGATGTGCCGTTGGTGTCGTTCACGCTGGTGGGCATGGCGGGCGTGATGGCGGGTGTGATGAACGCACCGCTGACGTCGATCTTCCTCATCGCCGAACTTTCGAACGGCTACGGGCTGTTCATCCCGTTGATGATCACGGCATGTATTTCGTTCGCCGTGGGCTACTGGCTCGATCCCGATTCGATCTATACCAAGCAGCTGCGCCTGCGCGGCGAGCTGCTCACGCACGACAAGGATCAATCGGTGTTCGTGTTCCTGAAACTCGAAGATCTGATGGAGACCGACTTCATCCGCATCCGCGAACGCATGACCTTGGGCGACCTGGTGCACATCATCTCCACGGCCCGCCGCAACATCTTCCCGGTGATCGACGACTTCGGGCTGCTGTTGGGGGTGGTGCAACTGGACGACCTGCGCGAAGACATGTTCAAACATGCGAAATACGGCCATGCCGTCACCGACTACATGATCCAGCCGCCCGACAAAATCCTGGAGCACGAAGCCATACAGAGCATCCTGCCCAAATTCGAGGACAAGCGCACGTGGATGCTCCCCGTGGTGGACAAGCAGGGCCGCTATTTGGGGTTCATTTCCAAATCGCGGATTCTGAACGCCTACCGCGAGCAACTGGTGAAAATCCAGCAATAACCCGCCGCACCCGGGCAACCCCACCCGAAGCGCGCCCTGCGTCCGGCAACTGACTATTCCGCAAAATAAAAAGCAGCTCCGAGTAGATGCTGGACGCAGCGCACGGAGGCAGCACCGCTCCGATTCCCGTTGTTCAGCGGGTTTACGTTGCCCGATCTGAAATTCAGGATGCCTGCGTTGACACTGCCGGCGGCATACGACGACGAAGACCAATAATCGCCCTCCGTGCCGACAACCGTCAAGGCTCCCGACGAGCCGCTGCGGTAGCCTGCGGCAGCTGTGAAGAGCAATCGCTGGAATGAATGCCGGAAAGGATAAGACAGCCGATGATCCCGGGAGACGATTTCCGGTTCATGGCTCTAAACTTTCCGCCAAAACGGTCGGATAACTGGCAACCCCGCAAAACGGAATGTCCGTTTTACGCTTTGCGTCGCCAGTGGATTGCTGGATCTACTTACCACCCTGGCAGGAGCCGTGACCCCTGCCACTCCGGGTCGGAAACTGCTTTTTATTTATCGCCTTTATCGCCCGGCCAGTCCCGCTCCTCCAGAGCCGCCGAATCGAGCGTTGTTTATCCGAATGACCGGATCGGTTGCTGCGCGGCTTGCAGGAAGCTTGCTCACAGGCGAGGTTCGTCCACAAAAAAACAGCAGAACGGATGTTCTGCTGTCGCTTTCGGTCGGGGTGACTGGATTCGAACCAGCGACCACACGCCCCCCAGACGTGTACTCTAACCGGACTGAGCTACGCCCCGATTGCCCGAACCCTGCGGTTCGGGACTGCAAATATAGCATATTTTTGAGAAAACAACAAAATCCGGAAAAATTTTTCTACTTTTGAGACGCCATGAAACGAACAGCACTGCCCGCATACCTGCTTCTGAACATCTGCGCCGCGCTATGGCTGACCGGTTGCGGAAGCCGCGGGAGCTTCGCAGCCGCCGATTTCGACCGCGAAGTCTACACTCCGGCCTACGCTGCCGGGTTCGACATCCGCGGCAAGGACGACGGACGTTCGACGCTCGTCACCATCCGCAATCCCTGGCAGGGTGCCCGGAGCGTCGAACAGTATCTGCTGGTGTTGCGCGACGGCGAGCAGGCACCCGCCGACTTCGACGGTCAGGCAGTCGAAGCCCCCGTCGGACGCGTCGCCTGCCTTTCGTCGAGCCATGTGGCGCTATTCGACGCACTGGGCGAAGCGGGCCGCATCAAAGGGGTTTCGGGCATCGACTACATCTCCAACCCCGGCATCCGCGAGCGAAGCCGCTGCGGCGAAGTGCGCGACATCGGCTACGACACCGCGCTCGATTTCGAACTGCTGGCAGCCATGCGGCCCGACATCATCCTGCTCTACGGCGTGACGGGCGAGAACACCGTCGTGACCGGCAAGCTGCGACAGCTGAAGATTCCCTATATATATATAGGCGAATACCTCGAATCCGATCCGCGGGGCAAGGCCGAATGGATGATCGTCGCCGCCGAGTTGTGCGACCGGCGCGAGCAGGGAGAGGCGGTCTTCGGCGGGGTCGTCGAGCGCTACGATGCCGTGGCCGAACGAGTCCGCGCCCATATCGGAACGCAGCATCCCGACACTTCGCGACGCCCCCGGGTGTTGTTGAATACCCCCTACCGCGACACCTGGTTCATGCCTTCCGCCGAGAGCTATATGGTGAGGCTGATCCGCGATGCGGGCGGGCGGACCTACACCGTTGCCGACCGGGGCAACGCCTCGCTGCCCGTCGACCTGGAGCGGGCCTATCTGCTGGCCGCCGAGGCGGAGATTTGGCTCAACGTCGGAGCGTGCCGTTCGCTCGCCGAGCTGAAAGCCGGGAACCCGAGGTTCGCCGCCATGCCCGCCGTACGCAACCGCATGGTTTACAACAACGACCGACGACTCACCGCCGCCGGAGGTTCGGATTTCTGGGAGTCGGGCGCCGTGTGTCCCGACCGGATCCTGCAAGACCTCGCGACGATCCTCCACCCCGCCTTGGGGGCCGATTCGCTCACCTATTACCGAAGACTCGAATAGATGTCCCGCACCGCACCGATTTTTCTGTTGCTCGCCTCGGCCGTCGGCATGCTTTTCATCGCCGATTTGGCCGTCGGATCGGTCGCTCTGGCGCCGGGCGAGGTGTGGCGGGCGCTGACCGGCGGCCCCATAGCCCCCGCCGTGCGCGACATCGTGTGCGACATCCGGCTGCCGAAAGCCCTCACGGCGTTGCTGGCCGGCACCGCGCTCGCAGCCGGAGGTCTCCAGATGCAAACCCTTTTCCGCAACCCGCTGGCCGGGCCTTATGTGCTGGGCGTCAGCTCGGGAGCCGGTCTGGGCGTGGCGCTTTTCCTGCTGGGCGCTCCGCTGCTGGGAGTGGCGAGCCACTCGTTCGTCCAGTCGCTCGGCATCGCAGGTGCGGCGTGGCTCGGGTCGGCCCTCGTGCTGGCGCTCGTCATGGCCGTCAGCCGCAGGATCGACGACATCATGGTGATCCTGATCCTCGGCATGATGCTCGGATCGGGCATCGGCTCCGTGGTCGAAATCCTGCAATTCCTCTCCGACGAAGCGGCGCTCAAATCGTTCGTGGTGTGGACGATGGGGTCGCTGGGCGACGTAACCGCGGGCCAGCTGGCGCTGCTGGTTCCCGTAGTCGTCGCGGGTCTCGTGCTCTCCGTGGCCGTCATCAAGCCGCTCAACCTGCTGCTGCTGGGTGAAAACTACGCCCGCACCATGGGGCTGAACATCCGGCGCACCCGGGCCGCGATCTTCCTCTCCACCGTCCTGCTCGCCGGCAGCATCACGGCCTTTTGCGGCCCCATCGGCTTCGTGGGGCTGGCCGTACCCCACCTGACGCGCATGCTTTTCCGCAGCGCCGACCACCGGATTCTGATGCCCGGCTCGATGCTCGCAGGCGCAGGACTGCTGCTGCTCTGCGACCTCGTATCCAAGGTTTTGGCGCTGCCGATCAACAGCATCACCGCGTTGACGGGCATTCCGGTGGTGATCGTCGTCGTAATCCGTAACCGCAGTATCTTCCGATGAGCATTTCGTTGCGACATATCACCCTGGCCTACGGTTCGAGGATGCTGCTGCAAGATGTCGCGGCCGATATTCCGCAGGCCTCGCTCACCGCTTTCATCGGCCGCAACGGCACCGGCAAAAGCACCCTGCTCCGCACGATCGCCGGGTTGGCGCGTCCCGCCGCGGGAGAAATCCGCCTGTGCGGCGAACCGCTCTCGGCGCTCCCGCCCCGCCGGCTGGCCGCCACCGTTTCGTTCGTCGCGACCGACAAGGTGCGCATCGCCCACCTCACCTGCGAAGAGCTGGTGGCGCTGGGCCGGGCGCCCTACACCGACTGGATCGGCCGCATGCAGCAAAGCGACCGAGCGATCGTTCGCCGCGCGCTGGAGACGGCAGGCATCGCCGATCTCGCCCGCAAGACGATGGATACCCTCTCCGACGGCGAATGCCAGCGGGCGATGATCGCCCGCGCACTGGCCCAGGACACCCCCGTGATGCTGCTCGACGAACCCACGGCGTTCCTCGACCTGCCCAACCGCTATGCGCTGGCATCGCTGCTCCGGAGGCTGGCCCGCGAGGAGGGGAAGTGCATCCTTTTCTCGACCCACGATCTGGATATAGCCCTCAATCTGTGCGACACGGTGCTGCTGATCGACACCCCGGCGCTGTGCCACCTGCCGGCGGCCGACATGGCGGCCAGCGGCTCGATCGAACGGCTGTTCGCCGGTGCCGGGCTGACGTTCGACCCCGCTTCGGGGCGGATTTCCGCAGAACCGGAACGGCCCGTCGCGCCGCCGAACTCCAGGCGCTGAACGGCGGTGCGAAATCGTACGTCGTGTCGATATTTTTTCCGCTTTTTTTTGTTCGAGTCACTTTTTTATTTACCTTTGCACCGCTAAAGTACCCCCGAACGGGAGAAATAGCGGTAGAGGCCCATTCGTCTATCGGTTAGGACGCAAGATTTTCATTCTTGAAAGAGCAGTTCGATTCTGCTATGGGCTACGCGAAAGATATTCGGGAGCGGGCTGCCGCCCCTATTCGCCGGCAGCTCCGGCTGCACCGGAACGACGATTTGGAAAAAATAAAATAAAATTAAACGGATTATGGCAAACCATAAGTCATCGAAAAAACGGATTCGTCAGACCGCGACCAAGCGCGCCCACAACCGTCTGTTCCACAAGACGGCCCGCAATGCCGTGAAAGCCCTGCGCACGACGACCGAGAAGAGCGCTGCCGAAGCTCTGCTTCCCAAAGTGACCTCCATGCTGGACAAGCTGGCCAAGCACAACATCATGCACAAGAACAAGGCGGCCAACCTCAAGAGCGCACTGCAGCTGCACGTCAACGCGCTGTAGCCGCACTTCGAGCATCAGGACGCGGATTTCCCCAAAGGGAAATCCGCTTTTTTAACTCCGGCCTCACCCCTCGCCGCTGGCCGCACCCGATTCACTCCAGTTCGAATAAATCATCCGTTTTGCCATGAAAAAATATTTTTTGTGTCTGCTTGCGATCTGCCTCGTCTCGGGGCTGCAGGCCGAGAACTACCCCTATCGCAGCGACGTGCTGTGGGTCGCCTGCCCCGATCATGCCGACTGGCTCTACGCAACGGGCGAAAAGGCGAGCGTCGAAATCCAGCTCTACCGCTACGGCATCCCGCAAGAGGGCGTGACCGTGCAATATGCGATCGGCGACGAAGCGCAGCCCGCCGACACTTCGGGCAGCATCGTGCTGAAAAACGGCCGTGCGACACTCCGGCTGGGCACCATGAAGCACCCCGGATTCCGCGACTGCCGCCTGACGGCCACCATCGACGGCAAGACCTACCGCCACCATGTCAAGGTCGGTTTCTCGCCCGAGCGGATCGAACCCTACACCGCCATGCCGGCGGATTTCCGGGAGTTCTGGGAGCGCAACAAAGCCGCGCTCGCCGCATTTCCGTTGCAATATACCCAGGAACGGGCGGCGAAATATTGCACGGACAAAATCGACTGCCACCTGATCCGACTGACGCTCAATAAACAGGGGCAATGTATCTACGGCTATCTCTTCCTGCCGAAGGATGCGCAACCGGGCAGCTGCCCCGCGGTGCTGTGTCCTCCGGGCGCCGGCATCAAGACGATCAAAGACCCGCTGCGCCACAAGTATTACGCCGAGGCGGGCTGCATCCGTTTCGAGTTCGAAATCCACGGCCTGCACCCCGATCTGCCCGAAGAACGCTTCCGCGAAATCAGCACGGCGTTCAACGGTCGCGAAAACGGCTATCTGACCAACGGACTCGACGACCGCGACAACTACTACATGAAGCGAATCTATCTGGCCTGCGTGCGGGCCGTCGATCTGCTCGCCTCGCTGCCCGAATGGGACGGCCGGAACATGATCGCCCAGGGCGGCAGTCAGGGTGGCGCCCTGGCCCTGGTGACTGCCGGACTCGACAAGCGGGTGACGGCCTGCGTGGCCAACCACCCGGCGCTCGCCGACATGGCGCGCTTCAAGCTCGGCGAGGTCGACGGCTATCCCCATTTCTCTCGCATGCCGGGCATGGACACGCCCGACAAGCTGCGGACGATGGCCTACTACGACGCAGTGAACTTCGCGCGGCAGATCGACTGTCCGACCTATATGACCTGGGGCTACAACGACGACACCTGCCCGCCGACCACCTCCTATGCCGTCTACAACGTGCTGCGCGGCCCGAAAGAGGCGCTCATCACGCCGATCAACGAGCACTGGACTTCCGAGACGACCGAACGCGGCCACCTCGACTGGATCCAACGGCACTTGAAGAATTAAGCCGCAGCGAAAAAAACGCCCCGTGGGTCGGTTTCGAAACGGCGCATAAAAATCAAGAGACACTTTTGCAAGTGTCTCTTTTTCATATCAAGGCCGAACAATCGAATATCCGGGAGGGATACGGCGCAAGTCGCTTGCTCCGCTATTTTTCCAGCCCGTCGATCACGGTGGCGACGCGGGCGAAAACCTCGTCCATCGTACCCGTGCCGTTGACCGAAGCATACTTGCCCTGTGCAGCGTAGAAGTCCGACACCACGGCCGTCTGCTTGCGGTAGACGTCGAGACGCCCGCGGATCACCTCCTCCGACGCATCGTCGGCACGACCCGAATCCTTGCCGCGCAGCAGGATGCGCCGCACCAGCTCCTCTTCGGGGACATGGATGTCGACCATGACGTCGACTTTCAGCCCGTGTCCGGACAGAATCCGGTCGAACGCCTCGGCCTGCGCCGTCGTGCGGGGGAATCCGTCGAAGATGCACCCTTCGGCATCAGTATGCGCAGCGACATAATCCTCGATCATGCCGATGACGATCTCGTCAGGCGCCAGCTGGCCCTGCGCGATGTAGGACTCCATGCTGCGGCCCAGCTCCGTGCCGCGGCGGATATGCTCGCGGATAACCTCGCCCGTCGAAACATGGTCGAGACCGTAGTGCGCCTTCAACCGTTGGGCCTGCGTACCCTTGCCGCAGCCGGGAGCGCCGAATAAGACGATATTGATCATAACCAACCTGTTTTTACCGCTGCAAAACTACATTATTTTTTGGAAAAATAGAAAGATTCGTTAGATTTGTAAAAAAATTTAAGATGCTCGATCCTCCGCCGCGACCCGACGGCCCGCGGCGACGATCGGGCGCTTCGGATGTTATGGCACACCACGGAAAACGTACGGAAATCGCCGAATTGGGTCAATTCGGACTCATCGAGAAACTGACGGGCGGTTTCGCCCCCCGCAACGCCTCCACCTTTCGCGGCACAGGCGACGACGCGGCCGCGATCGCTCCGGGACGCGGTGAAAAAGTGCTGGTCTCGACCGACTCGTTTTTCGAGGGGATCGACTTCGACCTCACCTACTTTCCGCTCAAGCACCTGGGATACAAGGTGGTGACGGCCGCCATAAGCGACATTCTGGCCATGAACGCCACCCCCACGCAGATCACCGTGTCGCTCGGCGTGTCGGCCAAGCTGCCCGTCGAGGCGCTCGACGACCTCTACGAGGGTATCCGCTTCGCCTGCCAGGAGTCGAGCGTCGACTTGGTGGGCGGCGATACGCGAGCTTCGATGACGGGACTGGTGATCTCCGTGACGGCGATCGGTCTGGCCAAGAAAGAGCGGATCGTCTACCGCAACGGCGCCGGACAAAACGATTTGATCTGCATCACGGGCAACCTCGGGGCCGCCTACATGGGGCTGCAGCTGCTCGAACGCGAAAAACGGGTGCTGGCCGACGTGGCCGATCCCGAACCGCAGTTCGCGGGCTACGAATATCTTCTGGAGAAATACCTCAAGCCGCGGCCCCGCACCGATATCGTGGCGGCGCTCGCCGAGGAGCAGATCGTTCCCACGGCGATGATCGATCTTTCGGACGGTCTGGCGAGCGACCTGATGCAAATCTGCCGTTCGTCGCATTGCGGCGCCCGCATCTATCTGGAGCGCATACCCATAGCCAAGCAGACGTCGGCGCTGGCCGAGGAGATGCACGCCGATCCGGTCGTCGCGGCGCTCAACGGCGGCGAAGACTACGAACTGCTCTTCACCGTGCCGCTTGCGATGCAGCAGCAGGTGATGGGCCTGGGGCTGGTCGACGTCATCGGCCACATCACCCCCGAATCGACGGGTTGCTATCTGGTGACGCCCGACGGCTCGGACATCGAGCTGAAAGCGCAAGGATTTCCGGAAAATTCGTAATTCAAAATTCACGATTCATAATTTTAGATCGGGGATGCGGACGGAAATAACGGCGAAAGGGAATAATTGTGAATTATGAATTTTGAATTGTGAATTATCCTTTTTATCTTTGTCGGCCCGAAGAGGGATAACTTTTAATTC
The DNA here is from genome assembly GCA_964431265.1 of uncultured Alistipes sp. Taxonomy (GTDB): domain Bacteria; phylum Bacteroidota; class Bacteroidia; order Bacteroidales; family Rikenellaceae; genus Alistipes. Next base: position 11,596 of record CAYSJF010000044.1, read on the forward strand.
AACGTATTATGAACAACTACGAAACCGTTTTCATTGTCACGCCGGTGCTGTCCGAACAGCAGGTACAGGAGGTCGCTGACAAATTCCAGGGTGTCATCACCGAAAACGGCGGTCAGATCG
>CAYSJF010000045.1:0-11660 GCA_964431265.1 uncultured Alistipes sp.
GAGTGGCAGGGGTCACGGCTTCTGCCAGCGCGGTATGTAGATTCAGCAATCCACTGGCAACGTAAAGCGCAGACCACGAAAACACCCGAAAAAACAATGGCGGTCGGACAAAACAGCAATCGTTTTTGTCGGTTCGTCTGCGGAGTTATCAGTTATCCATTCCAGTCTGCGGCGAAGTTTAAGAAGACAGGACGGAAAAATCAAGATACGGATTTTCGTTGCTCGTTTTATCCTTCGCTGCATTCATTCCAGCGATTGCTTTCCATAGCTTCCTGCCGCGGGCTACCGCGACAGCTGGGACGGGGCCTTGTACGACGCCGGCGAGTACGGCAACTACTGGTCTTCTTCGTCCTACAGGGCAGGCGATGTCTACGCGGGCAACTTGTACTTCTATGAGGACGAAGTGAACCCGCTGGACTACAACAACCGGGCGAACGCCTTCTCCGTGCGCTGCGTCCAGCATCTACGAAGAGAGCTGTTTTTTCTTTGTTCCGAGGGGTGCGGGGCGTTTTTCGTCGTCCTGCCGGGGCGTTATGGGGGCGAAATTGTCGGTAGTTCCGAAATTTTTGTTATATTTGCCGTAGAAACCCCGGCTTCGGAGTCCCGTTTCCGTGCAGCGGCCTGCACCCGTTCGTGTCGGAAAGTCGCGGCTCCGGGCTTGCAAAGAGTCTCGAACTTACTATGATTCTGACGATTTATACCGCTACGACCATGATCGTGCTCGCTTATCTGCTGGGTTCGATCCCCAGTGCCGTGTGGATAGGCAAGAAGTATTACGGCATAGACATCCGCGAACACGGCAGCAAGAATGCCGGCACCACCAACATGCTGCGCGTGCTGGGCCGCCGGGCCGCCCTGCCGGTCTTCGCGCTCGATTTTCTGAAGGGTTTCGTGGCCGTCACCGTCATCGAGCTGATGCAGTACGACGATCTGATCGGTCAGAACGACATCATCAACCTCAAGATCGGCGCCGTCGTGGCGGCCGTCGTGGGGCACATCTTCCCCGTTTTCGCCGGATTCCGCGGCGGCAAGGGCGTCGCCACGCTCGTGGGAGCCGTCACGGGCATCTATCCTCCCGTTGCCATGCTTTGCTTCGGCGTCTGGATCGTAGTGCTCATGATTTCGCACTACGTGTCGCTCTCGTCGATGATCGCGGGGTGCTGTTTCCCCGTCTTCACCCTCATTTCGCCCAAGGTCAACGGGTCGATCCCGTTCGTGGTCTTCTCGTTCGTGATCGCCGTGCTGCTCATCGTTACCCATCGCAAGAACATCAAGCGCCTGAAAGAGGGCACCGAGTCGAAAATCTACATCTGGAAGCCGCGGCGCGTCCGCGTCGAAGAGCGGAAAGCCGACAAGCGATCGTGAGCGGTGCACGGCCGCTGCGCCGCGATAGCGCCGCTTCGCCCGGTTCGGTTTTTGCGCCCGTCAGAAGTCCAACGCTATGTTACAGGAAAACCTACTGAAAATCTACGAAGCCAGTTTCCGCGAGAATCGCGAAATGGCCGCCCTGACCGACTACTTCAAGGGGGAAACCTTTTCGTACTACGAAATGGCCAAGGAGATCGCCAAGCTGCATCTCCTTTTCAAAAAAGCCGGCATCAAGCAGGGCGACAAAATCGCCCTGATCGGCCGCAACAATCCCCGGTGGTGCATCACCTACATCGGCACCATCACCTACGGCGCCGTGATCGTGCCGATTCTGCAGGACTTCACTCCCGCCGACGTCATCCACATCATCAACCACTCCGAGAGCCGGTTGCTCTTCTTGAGCGACAATTTCTGGGACGTGATCGAGGAGGAGCAGATCCGGCAGATCGAAGCCGTCTTCTCGCTCACCGATTTCCATGTCATCTACGAGCGCGACGGCAAGTCGCTCACGAAGTTCCAGGCCGACATCCTCAAGAACTACCGCTCCGAATATCCCCGCGGCTTCAGCATCAACGACATCAAGTACCCCGACGTGCCCAACGACCGGGTGATCCTGCTCAACTATACCTCCGGCACGACCGGCTACTCCAAGGGCGTGATGCTCACCGTGAACAACCTCACCGGCAACGTGATCTTCGCCCGCGATGCGGTCAACACCCAGACCGGGACGCGCTATTTCCAGAAAGGCGGGCGCACGCTCTCGTTCCTGCCTCTGGCCCACGCCTACGGTTGTGCGTTCGACTTTCTGACGCCTTTGGCCGTCGGCGGGCATATCACCCTGCTGGGCCGGATTCCCTCGCCCAAGATTCTCATCGAGGCCATGGCGGTCGTCAAACCCACGATCGTCTGCTGCGTGCCGATGATCCTCGAAAAGGTCTACCGCAAACAGGTGCTGCCCCTGCTCGAAAAGGGGCCGATGAGTCTGGCCGTGAAGATTCCGCTCGTCAACTCGGCCATCTATTCGGTGATCCGCAAGAAGTTGATGGACGCATTCGGCGGCAACGTCGCGATCTTCATCGTGGGCGGTGCGCCGATGAACCAGGAGACCGAAGCGTTCCTGATGAAGATCAAGTTCCCGATCACCATAGGCTACGGCATGACCGAGTGCGCGCCGCTGATCAGTTTCGCGCCCGACAACGAGTTCAAGGCCGGGTCGTGCGGCACCTATCTCAAGGGGTTGCTCGAAGTGCGGATCGATTCGCCCGACTCGGAACATACGGCCGGCGAAATACTCGTCCGCGGCGAACACGTGATGACCGGCTACTACAAGAACGACAAGGATACACGGAAAGTGCTCGACGCCCAGGGGTGGCTCCACACCGGCGACATGGGCACCATGGACGCCGACGGCACGATCTACATCCGCGGTCGGTCGAAGACCATGATCCTCTCGGGCAACGGACAGAACATCTATCCCGAGGAGATCGAGGACAAGCTCAACAATATGTATATGGTGCTCGAATCGCTCGTGATCGACATGGGCAACGGCCGGCTCCGCGCCCTGGTAGTGCCCGACTACGAGCAGGCCGAGAACGAGGGCGTCGAAAAAGAGGCCCTGCCCGAAATCATGCAGAACAATCTGGAGGAGCTGAACGCCCAGCTGGCCGCCTACGAGCGCGTCTCCGAAATCGTCCTCTATCCCACCGAGTTCGAGAAAACCCCCAAGCGCAGCATCAAGCGCTACCTCTACACGCCGGCCCTGCTGGAGCAGACGAAGTAGTAGGCAGAGAACTGACAGCGGCCGAATAAAAATTGAAGCGGGAACCCTCTTTCAAGGGTTCCCGATCACTTTTAAGGAATAACCGGCGTAACACCGTCCTTTTCAACATAAGCTTGCATGATATACGCTGCCTCTGCCTGCCCATATGTGGTCTGCACATAATTATATGCTTTCTTAACAAGGCCATCTACACCTGGGCCACCGTCCGGGTCATAAGTATTACTATTCGTAATAGTGTTAATTGTTTGGGCCAGTTGAGCCAAAGTAGCCTTCCGACCATCGCGTACCAGAAATTTTGCAAGGTTTAGTATAAGTTCATAAATTTTATTCATAACATATTAAGATATTAAAGATTCTCGTCTTCGACGATTTCGTTGAATTTGCCCCAAACACTATGTGCTCGATAGGCATCCGCACATCCGACCGGTACATGTAACGAACCGGCCAGTGTTTCGGTCGAGAACATGTCGGCATGAATCCACGCCGGCGTTTCTCTTTTACAATGTACTTCTGCAAATTTACATTCTTTAAACACCTCTCTTTCAATTAAATTAACACTTTTCGGAATACTCAAAATCCCCGTAAAACCGCTACACCTGTAAAAAGCATAGCTTTTAATCATTGTAACTCCTTGTGAAATAACCAAATCACCCGTAAAACCGGGACAATCCTGAAAGGTACAGGTTCCGATTGTAGCAATCCCCTGCGGGATAACCAAACTACCTGTAAAACCGATACAATAGGAAAAAGCAGCGTCTCCGATTGTAGTAAGTCCCTGCGGAAGCACCAGCGCACCGGTCAAACCCCTGCAAATACCAAAAGCAAGCTCTCCGATTTCCGTAACCCCGCTCGGAATGTCGACCTGCTTCAACGACGAAAGTGAATAAAACGCCCTATCCCCGATTTTTTTCAAGGTTTTCGGCAGTTTGACCTCTGTCAAAAGAGTACCCTCGAAAGCATTGGCAGGCAACGCCTCCGCATCGGCATTCTCCAAGTTCAACGACCACAACGTAGGCAGGGCTTTCAAGGTGGCGAAGTCGACGTCGTTCAACGTACCGGAAACTATCGTCAGTTCGGCAATTCTGTTCTTGTCGTACTGCGCCGACAAGACCGCATCCAGCGTACCGGGCGTCTCGACCGAAACGACCGCGTTCTGAAAAGTAGTCAGGTAGCCGACGTCGATACCTGCCATGACGGTCTGCCGACCGTCGAAAACCGTGACGATCAATTTATTCGCAGTCGGATTCGTCGTTTTGATATTGATGCGCCCGGTCGCACCGTTCGGCGTTACCGTAGGTATATAGATCCCGTTCGCACTCATCATATCCGCCTTGACAATCGGTTCCGCATCCCCGACGAGGCCGGAAATCGTATAGGTAATGTCCTTCGATTCGTTGCGGGCGAATTCCAGTTTCTCGACGTCGACCCCGTTCTCCTGAAACTTGACGGTCAGCTGCGGCAAGGCTGAATCGTCGGAATCGCTGCTGCAACCGCACAGCGCAACGATCGCAACCGATAAAAAGAACAATCTTTTCATAGTTCTGCATTTTCCGCTGCGCAGCCCCTGCAACGGTCTGATTCTGTTTGGATTAAAAATAGAAAGTGTGGAGCCGATTTCGTTTATCAATCTGAAGGTTGTGGCGAACCCATAGCAAAATAAACGATGCAATACCCCACACTTGAACAGATATGGGGTACGAGCGCAGAAGCGCATTTGTCGCCATGATCCGAACAAGAAATGAGTGCCGTTCGTTGTCCTTTGCTATTGAAAATTGCCACATTTTCAGATTAGGACAGTGCGAAAACACTTTCCGATATGTCTGCTGCCGCAGCAGCGTGCAGCAGGACAAAGATAAGAAAAATTTTCGCTTGAATGGCACTTCGTGCGGGATATTGCACGAACAAAGATCGGAATATCGACAGATGCTGGCGCGGAAGCGGATAAATGACTATCTTTACGACCATGAAAATTCAGAAAAAGCAAGCTATCGGCGAGAACCTGCTTTATGTGATGGTGTGGATCGCCATCATTCTGGTGCCGGTGCTCAATTCGCAGATGATGGCCGAGCTGCACGTGAGCATCGAAAACGTGTTGATCGCCTGGTGGCAGATCGCGCCCTACCTGTTGATCTTCATCGTCCACAACACGGTGCTGGCGCCCCGCTACATGCTGCGGCACAAATACTGGAAGTATCTGGCGAGCAACATCGTGCTCATTCTGGCGGTCTTCACGCCGGTTTACCTCTACACCGACCTGCCGGGCACGCTCCTGCCTGCGGACGATGCGGGCGAAATGCGGCGGGTGTCGTTCGCCAATCTGCAGATGTACTGGAACGTGGTGCTGGCCCTCTTCATGAACGGTGCCAACTCGGGTATCAAACTGATGTACAGGTCGATCCGTGACGAGCAGCAGCTCGAAGCCCTCAAGCAGCAGAACCTGCAGGCCGAACTCGACTATCTGAAATACCAGATCAACCCGCATTTCTTCATGAACACGCTCAACAACATCCATGCGTTGATCGACATCGACTCGGAGTATGCCAAGAGCGCCGTGATCGAGCTTTCGAAGATGATGCGCTATGTCCTCTATGATTCGGGCCGCGAGCGCATCTCGCTCGACCGCGACATCCAGTTCCTCCAGAACTACATCGGGTTGATGCGTATCCGCTATACCGACGCCATCGACATCCGGATCGATTATCCCCGGGATTTGCCCGAGCAGGTCTCCATTCCGCCGTTGCTGCTCATCGTCTTCGTCGAGAATGCGTTCAAGCACGGCGTCAGCTACAACCGCCGTTCGTTCATCCACCTGACCATCGACTACGCCGGCGACAAGGTGACCGGTACGATCGTCAACAGCCGTCATCCCGGTTCCGGCAAACCGCACAAGGCCGGCATCGGACTGGAGAACGTGCGCAAGCGCCTCGGATTGATCTACGGCCCGCGCGGCTATACGCTCGACATCCGCGAGGAGACCGATACCTATACCGTCCAACTCGTAATCCCCACGCTCCATGCTTAAGTGCATCGCTATCGACGACGAGCCGCTGGCTCTGCGGCAGGTAACGTCCTACATCGCCAAGATTCCCTACCTGCAGCTGGTCGCCTCGTGCAGCAATGCGCTGGAGGCGCAGTCGCTGCTGGCGGCGCAGCCGGTCGACCTGATCTTCGTGGACATCAACATGCCCGACTTGAACGGGGTCGATTTCGTCCGCACGCTCACCGAGCGGCCCATGGTGATCTTCACCACGGCCTATTCCGAGTATGCCGTCGAGGGATTCAAGCTGGATGCCGTCGATTATCTGTTGAAACCTTTCGGATTCGCCGATTTCAGCCGTTCGGTCGCCAAGGCCAATTCGCTCTACGAGCTGCGCAACAACCAGAGGAATATCGCTGCTGCGGAGCCGGCTTCCGAAGCCGAGCCGAAAGACAGGGAGTACATCTCGGTCAAGGCCGACTACAAGGTGTCGCTGGTGCGCATCGCCGATATCGTCTATTTGGAGAGCGAGGGCGAGTATGTGCGTCTGCACCTGGCCGACGGCAGCGCCATCACCACTCTGTTCCGGCTCAAGAACATGGAGGCGGCCCTGCCCTCGGAGCAGTTCATGCGCGTGCATCGCTCCTACATCGTCAATCTGCGGAGCATCAAGGCCTACGTCAAGGGGCGGGTGTTTCTCAACGACACGGAGTATGTGCCTATCGGCGAGAACTACAAGGAGGCGTTCCAGCGCTATGTCGACGCCAATTTCAAGAATCTATAACCCCGGCGTGAGGTCGGGGAAGCCGCTGCGCTGTTCGTAGCGTCCCTCGGTGTACTCCCAGCAGTAGTGCTTCAGTCCGTTGGTGAGCACGATCCAGCGGGCGCCGAGCACCGAGTTGTAGCGCACGGCCTGCGCCAGCGTGCGGTCGGTGATCGGCACGTCAGGCGCCTTGCATTCGGCCAGCAGCAGCGGTTCGCCGCGGTCGCCCGCCACCACCACGTCGGCCCGTTGAGGCTGGCCGTTGAGCGGCACGGCGTACTCCTCCGCCACGCGCTTGGCCAGGACGCCGCAGGCATCGACCAGATAGGCGATCAGATGCTGGCGCACCCACTCTTCGGGCGTCAGTACCAAATAGATGCCCCGTATGTCGTCCCAGATTTCCACCGTGTCGCCATGCCGGCGCGCCCGCAGCTGCAGCGGCGGGAAGTTGAGCCGGGGGTAGGCGGGAGCCGCGGGCTGGGACGGATTCATGCGGTGGATGGGTTTACGGTTAGGTGCGGGCCGGGATTTCCGGTGCTTTCGCAAGGCGAAAGATAGTCATTTATATTGCATTTCGCAAATCTTCGGTTTTGCTACTCCGCCTCGATAAAAATCCGAACAAGTTTGGTTTTGTTTTCGGCTTCTGCGTATCTTTATCTTCATTAGTTTCTGCATAATTAAGCTATCGCTTGTTTCTGCGCTCGACTTTTCGTATCTTCGTCCCTCGGAACCGCCCGCGTTTGCGGGCCAAGCGATGAAGTCATGCGAATCTTTCTTTTGATCTCGATCTTTTCCGTTTGCTGCGCCACGCTCCGCGCGCAGGATCATCGGCCCTCTGGGGGGCGCGAATTGCCGGGCGGCAGGGTAGTGGCCTGCCCGACGCCGCAGCCGGTGGCCGCGGCCGACAATTCGTATCTCGCCCTGCTCGACGGGTGGGCAAGGGACGGCGCTCGTTTTACGACCTCTTTCTCCGTGCCTTTCGCATGGATCGGGCGGCAGGTGCTGCTGCATGTGGATCATGCGTCGGCCGATTACGAAGTGTTCGTCAACGGTCGTTCGGCGGCCTACGAGAGCAACGGCAGCTCGCCCGCCGAGTTCGACCTCACCCGTCTGACGCACGAGGGGGTGAACCGGCTGGAGATCGTCCTTTCGGAGCCGGCCCGCACCGTCGCGCTCGAAAGTTGGAAGAGCGATTCCGCCCCGATGCTCGGCGAGAGCTGGATTTCGAGTCGTCCCACCATGTATGTCCGGGATGTCGTGGTCAAGAACCGCCGTTCTCACGCGACCGATGATTTTCTGGTGGCCGAAGTCGGCATCGTCGTCAAGAGCGGCGCCCTCAATCCGCGGACTTCGCGCATCCACTACGAGCTGCTCACGCCCGACGGGGCCACAGCGGCAGTCGGTCATGAAGACCTGACCCTCGACATGCGGCGCGAGGATACGATCCGTTTTCTGGCGCGCATCCCCGATTCGTTGCAATGGAGCGCCGCCCGTCCGACGCTGTATACGCTGCGGTTGAAGACGCAGCACGAGGGGCGCTATCTGGAGTTTCTGGAGTTCAAACCCGGGTTCCGCACCGTCGGCGTGGTCGACGGCGAACTTCGGATCAACGATCTGCCCGTCGCCCTGCGGGCATGCGAGGTATCGGCCGATATCGGTTCCGCCGAGATCGAGTCGTTGCGCGCGAGCGGTTGCAATGCGCTGCGTCTGCTGCCCGGGCCTGTGCCCGAGTCGCTTTTCGAGCTGTGCGACCGGTCGGGAATCTACCTCATCGTCACGGCGCCCGTCGATACCGCTCGCAGCGGCGATTCGCGGCGTCGCGGGGGCAATCCGTCCAACGATCCGGCCTGGCAGGAGGCCTGCATCGAGCGGGCCGAGGACAGTTACCATACCGCCAAGTTCCACCCTTCGGCGATCGCTTTCTCGCTGGCCCGGAAATCGTCGAACGGGATCGCTCTCTACGAAACCTATCTGCACATGAAGCGGTTCGACGAGTCGCGTCCGTTCATCTATCCCGATGCGGCCGGCGAGTGGAACAGCGACCGCCTGGCGATCGAGTAGGGGAATGAAGCGGATCGGCATCCTCTCCGACACCCACGGGACGTTCGACGACACGCTGCGCGAATTTCTGCGCGACGTCGACGAAATCTGGCATGCGGGCGACATCGGATCGCTCGCTTTGGCCGACGAAATTGCGGCCTACAAACCTCTGCGCGCCGTTTCGGGCAACATCGACGGCGGGATGACCCGCCGGGTCTATGCCGACTTCGCCGCTTTTCGCTGCGAGGACGTGCAGGTGTTGATGACCCATATCGGCGGCTATCCGCGCCGCTACGATCCGCGGGCCGTCGCCCGCATCCGGGCCGTGCGCCCGAAGCTCTTCGTTTCGGGGCATTCCCACATCCTCAAGGTGGTCTACGACCCGGTCTACGACATGTTGACCGTCAACCCCGGTGCTGCCGGCGAATTCGGCTTCCACCGCGTGCGTACGGCCGTGCGGCTGGTCGTCGACGGGGAGAACCTGCGCGACATGGAGGTGGGCGAGTGGCCGCGGAAAGGGTAATTCGCAATTCACGGTTTCCGTTGCGGCTACGTGCCGTCCGGAGGACGACAAGTATTTGGTCGTCAACTCCGAAATGCCGATTGTGAGTGAATGAATTGTGCCTTGTGAATTCTTTTGTCTCGCCTGCCCGAATGCTCTGCGGGCAGGCTGCGATACAATATTCCCCGGCCGGGCGTCGTTTTCTTTGCGAATTCAAAAACAACGACGCAACATGCAACTGAAAATTTCGAAGACGCTCGAAAGCGTTATTGCTCGCGCGGCGTTCAATACGGCCAAAGCGGGCGTCACCCATTCGCTCAAGGATCATCTCGCGCTGGAACTGCTGCGCGAGGAGGGATCGTTGGCTTATCAGCTTCTTTCCGCACAGCTCAAGGACTGGGAGGTCTACCAGATACGTTTGCGCATCGAACATGACATCGCCGAAGTGCAGCAGCCGGAGAACCTCGACCCCGAGACGTTCTACCGGAGTTTCGGCGACGAACTGCGCGAGAAGTCGGGGGCCGTGCGGAGCGTTTCCACGGCGCATGCGCTGCTGGTCATCGCTTCCGATCCCGCCACCGTGACCGCCCGCACGCTGGAGATGTACGGCGTGACGGCCGAATCGCTGGCCGCCGAGTTGAAGAAATTCGCCTTGGGCGACGATTTCCGCACCGAAGTCCAGGTGCACATGCTCGATTTCACGGCGCCCGATCGGCCCGAGGAGTCGCAGGAGGGGCATTTGCTGGACAAGTTCGGCGTCAACCTCACGCGCATGGCCCGCGAGGGACGCATCGACCCCGTCGTCGGGCGCGAGCAGGAGATCGAGCGCGTGGTGCAGATTCTGTCGCGCCGCAAGAAGAACAATCCGATCCTCATCGGCGAGGCCGGCGTGGGCAAGAGCGCCATCGTCGAGGGTCTGGCGCTGCGCATCGCCGCCGGTCAGGTACCTTATACCATAGCTGACAAGACGCTCTTTTCGCTCGATGTCTCGGCGCTGGTCGCCGGTACCAAGTTCCGCGGCGAATTCGAGGAGCGGATGCAGCAGCTTTTGGACGAGCTGCGCAAGGCCAAGGATACGATCATCTTCATCGACGAGATACACACCATCGTCGGCGCCGGTTCGACGCAGGGAAGCCTCGACACGGCCAACATCCTCAAGCCCGCCCTCGCGCGCGGCGAGCTGCAGACCATCGGTGCCACGACGCTCGACGAGTATCGCGAGAATATCGAGAGCGATTCGGCCCTCGAACGGCGCTTCCAGAAAGTGGTGGTCGAACCCACCACGCCCGAGCAGACGATGCAGATTCTGCGCAACATCGCGCCGCACTACGAGCAGCACCATAAGGTGCGCTACAGCGAAGAGGCCTTGCGGGCATGCGTGGCGCTCACCGATCGTTATGTCACCGACCGGTTCTTCCCCGACAAGGCGATCGACGTGCTCGACGAGGCCGGTTCGCGGGCGCATCTGCAGTCGGCGCGCGAACCCGAGGAGCTGCGCGAAATGGAGACGGCCGTAAGCGAGGTGCAGCGCGAGCGGCGCGAGGCGGTCGAGGCCATGGTCTACGAAAAGGCCGCTTCGGCGCGTCTGCGCGAGATCGCGTTGCGCACCCGGATCGACCATACGCGTTCCGAGTGGCGGCGTTCGCTCGAAAGCAACCCCGTGGAGATCACCGAGGAGCACATCCGCCAAGTCATCACCGCCATGACGGGCATTCCGGCCGAGCGGGTCACCGACGGCGAGGCGGGGCGGTTGCGGACGCTGCGCGATCATCTGGCCGGCCGCGTCGTAGGGCAGGAAGATGCCGTGGAGCGCATCGCACGCACGATCCGTCGCTCGCGCGCCGGGCTGAAAGACGAACGCCGCCCGATCGGAGTCTTCCTCTTCGTCGGCCCCACGGGCGTGGGCAAGACGCTCCTGGCCAAGGAGGTTTCGAAGTGGCTTTTCGACGAGCGCATGGGTTTGATCCGCATCGACATGAGCGAGTATGGCGAGAAGCACAACGTCGCCCGACTGATCGGCTCGCCTCCGGGATATGTCGGCTACGGCGAGGGCGGCCAGCTCACCGAGGCGGTGCGTCGCCGGCCCTACTCCGTGGTGCTGTTCGACGAGATCGAGAAGGCGCATCCCGAGGTCTTCAACACCTTGTTGCAGCTCTTCGACGAGGGGTGCCTTACCGACGGTGCCGGACGCCGTGTCGACTTCCGCAACACGATCATCATCATGACCTCC
>CAYSJF010000046.1:0-11516 GCA_964431265.1 uncultured Alistipes sp.
TGACGTCGGGGCCGATCTTGCGCAGCGCGCACGAAAGGGCGTACGACGTAGCGAGCGTATCCGACCCGGCGAACTCGCGGCCCGAGAGGAGGTAACCTCCGTCGGCACCGCGGAACATGGCGTCGCGGATGATGTCGGCGGCACGCTGGGGACCCATGGTGAGCACATGCACCGTGGCACCCTCGACGCGGTCTTTCAGCGAAAGGGCGACCTCCAGCGCATTGAGGTCTTCGGGGTTGAAGATGGCGGGCAGCGCCGCGCGGTTGACCGTCCCTTCGGGCGTCATGGCGTCCTTGCCCACGTTGCGGGTATCGGGCACCTGCTTGGCCAAAACAACGATTTTCAAAGGTTTTTTCATAAGGAATATTTAGAATTTAATAGTTTATTTCACGATGGTTTCGTCGCGGTCGGGGCCTACGGAGATGATCCGCACCGGCACGCCCGTTTCGCGTTCGATGAACTCCACGTAGCGCTTGAACGCCGCGGGGAATTCGTCGTAGTTCCGGCATCCGCGCAGGTCGCATTTCCAGCCCTCGAAGTCGGTGTAGCAGGGTTTCAGACCCTCGGCGATCTCGTAGGGGAATTCGGCGGTCGGTTTGCCGTCGATTTCATAGGCCGTGGCCACGCGGATCGTGTCGAAATCGTTCATCACGTCGGATTTCATCATGATGAGCTGCGTGACGCCGTTGATCATGATCGAGTATTTCAGCGCCACCAGGTCGAGCCATCCGCAGCGCCGTTCGCGCCCGGTGACGGCGCCGAATTCGTGGCCGATGCGTCGCAGCTCGGCCCCCGTCGCGTCGAACAGCTCCGTGGGGAACGGGCCGCTGCCGACGCGCGTGCAGTAGGCCTTGAAGATGCCGTAGACCTCGCCGATGCGGTTGGGCGCGATGCCCAGACCGGTGCAGACGCCGGCGCAGATCGTGTTGGACGAGGTGACGAACGGGTAGGAACCGAAGTCGACGTCGAGCAGCGTGCCCTGGGCGCCTTCGGCCAAAATACTGCGACCTTCGGCGAGCGCGTCGTTGATGACGTATTCGCTGTCGATGATCCGGAACTGCCGCAGGAATTCCACCGCTTCGAACCATTGGCGCTCCAGGTCGGCGATGTCGTAGGAGTAGTCGAGACTCCGGAGAATCGCTTCGTGACGCGCTTTGGCCCGGGCGTAAATCTGCGGGAAATCGGGGCTTGACAAGTCGCCTATGCGCATGCCGTTGCGGCTCACCTTGTCGGTATAGGCGGGGCCTATGCCCTTGCCCGTGGTGCCGATCTTGGCGCTGCCCTTGGCGGCTTCGTATGCGGCGTCGAGGATGCGGTGGGTGGGCAGAATGAGGTGGGCCTTTTTCGAAATGCAGAGCTGCCGGGTCAAATCGTGGCCGCTCTTGGCCAGTTCTTCGGCTTCGGCTCGGAACAGAATGGCGTCGATGACCACGCCGTTGCCTATGATGTTGGTCTTGCCGCCCTGGAAAATGCCCGAGGGAATCGATCGCAACACGTATTTCTCGCCGCCGAACTCCAGCGTATGGCCGGCATTGGGGCCGCCCTGGAACCTCGCCACCACGTCGTAGCGGGGCGTGAGCACGTCCACGACCTTGCCCTTGCCCTCGTCGCCCCATTGCAGCCCGAGGATCACGTCGACTTTTTTCATGCTATGCGAAAACTTGTTTTTTGACGCAAAAGACGTTTTTTGCATCCAAAGGTAAACATTTTTATTCGAAATATCCAATCCTCGCCCGGGGAATCCGCAAGAAAAATATCGAACGGCCGCTCCCGTATGCGCGTGCACGATCGTCCCGTCCGGCAACTTGGGCGGAGACAAAACGCATGCGCATCGCCGGCCGTGCCGGCAACGGAACCTGCCGCCGAAAAGTGCGGCGGAGCATACTTTGCGACCGCCTTTCGGAGTGCGGCCTCGAAAAAAAACGGGATGGAACGGGGGTCAGAGATCGTCGTCGGAGTCGTCGCCCGAGTCGGAATTGTCATCCTGGAGGTCGTCGGCCCCCTTGATTTCATCGTCGAAATAGTCCTTTTCGTCCTCCTCCTGGGAGTTGTCGTCGATCTTCACGTCGATCTTCACCAGGTAGGCCGTGTCATCGGTATCGAACGGCACGGCATAAAAAAAATCGCCGTTGGGCTTGTCCACGCGCATCATCGCGTCGGTGAATCCCACGGGATACTTCTCTTTGACAGCCTCCTGCATTTCGGGGCTGAGGTTGCGGAAACTCGTTACGATATGCTTCTTCACCATAGTTCGTTTGGCCTTGTGTATGTGCGGATGCGGAAATTTTTTGCAAGTATAAACAAAATTTGCCGATCGTGAGACTTCTGTAATTTTTTTTTGCAATTTTTTTGTTTTTACTGGCTCTTACGAACAAATTATGTACCTTTACACTGTTATACTGCATTTTTTATGATAGGCAAGAGGATCGAAGAGTTGCGGCGGCAGCTCGAATACCATAACCATAAGTATTACGTCGAGAACGATCCGGTCATCTCCGACTACGAGTTCGACGCGTTGATGCGCGAACTCGCGGAGCTGGAGCGCGCGCATCCCGAGTATGCCGATCCCGATTCGCCCACCGTGCGCGTAGGCAGCGACATCACCGCCGAGTTCGAGACCGTGCGGCACCGCTATCCCATGCAGTCGCTGGGCAACACCTATTCGCTCGACGAGTTGCACGAGTTCCTGGCCCGCATCGAGCGCGAGGAGGGGCCGACGGAGTATGTGTGCGAACTGAAGTTCGACGGTACGGCCATTTCGCTCACCTATGAAAACGGCCGGCTGCTGCGTGCCGTGACGCGCGGTGACGGCGTGGCGGGCGACGACGTGACGGCCAACGTGCGGACGATCCGTTCGGTGCCGCTCCGGCTGCGCGGCGACGACTGGCCCGCCTATTTCGAAATCCGTGGCGAGGTGCTCATGCCTTACACTTCGTTCGACAAGATCAACGCCGAGCGCGAAGCCGCCGGCGAGACGCTTTTCGCCAATCCGCGCAACGCCGCTGCCGGGACGCTTAAGCAGCAGGCATCGGCCGTCGTGGCGCGGCGCGGTCTGGATTGCACGCTCTACCAGCTCTCGGGCGACGACCTGCCGTTCGCCTCGCATTGGGCGAGTCTGGAGCAGGCGCGCCGCTGGGGATTCAAGGTTTCGGAGCATGCCCGCATCTGCCGCACGACGGCCGAGGTCGACGCTTTCATCGCCCACTGGGACGAGGCGCGGCGCGAGCTGCCGTTCCCGACCGACGGCGTGGTCATCAAGGTCAACGATTTCGCGGCCCGTCGGCGCATCGGCGTCACGGCCAAGGCGCCCAAGTGGGCCGTGGCCTACAAGTTCAAGGCCGAGCAGGCGCTGACCCGTTTGGTGAGCGTCGATTTCCAGGTGGGCCGCACGGGCGCCGTGACGCCGGTGGCCAATTTGGAGCCGGTGCGGCTGGCCGGGACTACGGTGCGGCGCGCGACGTTGCACAATGCCGAGCAGATGGCGCTGCTCGATATCCGCCCGGACGATATGGTCTACGTGGAGAAGGGCGGCGAGATCATCCCCAAGATCACGGGGGTGGAGCTTGCGGAGCGTCCGGCCGACAGCCGTCCTTTCGAATATATCGACCGCTGCCCCGAGTGCGGCACGCCGCTGGTGCGCTACGAGGGCGAGGCCAAGCACTATTGCCCCAACCAGAGCGGTTGCCGGCCCCAGATCATCGGGCGCATCATCCACTTCATCCGCCGCAAGGCGATGGACATCGAGGGGTTGGGCGAGGAGACCGTGGAGCTGCTCTACGAAAACGGCCTGCTGCACGATATTTCCGATCTCTACGATCTGAAAGCCTACCAGCTGGCGCCGCTGCCCCGGTTAGGCGAGAAGTCGGCCGAGAACATCGTGCGGTCGATCCGCGCGTCGCTCGAAGTGCCGTTCCATCGGGTGCTGTTCGGACTGGGCATCCGCTTCGTGGGCGAGACGACGGCCAAATACCTGGCCGGGCACTTCCGGTCGCTGGACGCCGTGATGCGCGCCTCGCGCGAGGAGCTGGTTGAGGCCGACGAGGTGGGGGCCAAGATCGCCGACGCCATAGCCGACTACTTCGCCGATGCGGAGAACCTGCGGATCATCGGCCGGCTGCGCGAAGCGGGTTTGCGCTTCGAGGCCGAAGAACGCGAGCGCGCCTCCGAGGTGCTGGCCGGCAAGAGTTTCGTCATCTCGGGCAAGTTCGTCGACCATAGCCGCGACGAGCTGAAGGAGTTGATCGAGCTGCACGGCGGGCGCAACCTGGCGGCCGTGTCGGCGAATGTGGACTATATCGTGGCCGGAGAGAGCATGGGGCCGGCCAAGCTCAAAAAAGCGGAGCAGTTGGGCGTGCGGATCATCTCCGAGGAGGAGTTCATGGCCATGATCGGCGACGGCGCCGCACCCGCTCCGCAGGAGGAGGCGAAACAAGGAACCTTATTTTGAGCATGGAAAGTGAAAAGCCAAAGGAGAACTTTGCGAATATATGAATCCGAACTCGACGTCGGAGCCGTTCAGCGGAGACGTCCGTGAGGAGAGGTTCTTGCGCCGCTTTTTGTTCCGGCAAAAAGCGGCAAAACCAGCCGATATGAAATACGCTTAATTTTTAATAAAGGCAATATGCTACGACACAAACTTGCAGGAGTGGGAGTTGCGATGATTACTCCGTTCACGGACAACGGCCGGGTCGACTACGAGGCGCTGGGCCGCATGATCGACTACGTGATCGAGGGCGGCGTGGATTACATCGTGGCGCTCGGCACCACGGCCGAAACCCCGACGCTTTATATGCCCGAACGGGCCGTGATCGCCATGTTCATCGCCAACCATATCGCCGGACGCGTACCGTTGGTGATCGGCTGCGGCGGCAACTCGACTTCGGAGGTGCTCGACCAGCTGCGCGAATTCGACCTGCGGGGCGCCGACGCCATTTTGAGCGTGACACCTTATTATAACAAGCCCTCGCAGGAGGGGCTGTATCGCCATTTCCGCACCGTGGCCGAGCATTCGCCGCTGCCGGTGATCCTCTACAACATCCCGGGTCGCGCCGGCGTCAACATGACCGCCGAGACCACGTTGCGGTGCGCCCGCGATCTGGACAACGTGATTGGCATCAAGGAGGCGTCGGGCGACATCGGGCAGATCCAGTGTATTCTGGACGGGCGCCCGGCCGATTTCCTGGTGTTGTCGGGCGACGACGGCATGGCGCTGGAAGTGATGCGGCGCGGCGGCGACGGCGTGATCTCGGTGGCGGCCAATGCGTTCCCGCAGCGCTTCATGCAGTGCGTGAACCATGCCAAGCAGGGCGATTATGCCCGGGCCGAAGCGGAATTCGTCTCGCTCGACGAAGCGGTGAAAGCACTTTTCGCCGAGGGCAATCCCACGGGTGTGAAGTGCGCGCTTTCGGTGATGGGCAAAATCGGCCCCGCGCTGCGTCTGCCGCTGGTGGAAGGCTCCGAGAAGCTCCGTGAACGCTTCCGAACCCTGATCGCCGAATACGATTTGCGCTGAAAACACGTTAGTCTGGAAAACGCGCGAGCATGAAACGACTTCTGCAACTCTTTTTGCTGCTGCCTCTGGTCGCGGCCGCCAAAACGCCCGTCGAGGAAGATATCGTCGACCGTACGTTCAACACTTCGTCGCCCTATTATCATACGGCGTTGATGATGCGCTATAACGCGGGCGATCCGACGTTGACCGACGACGACTATCACTACCTCTATTACGGCTACGCCTATCAGGACGCCTACAAGCCGCTGGAGTCTAATCCCGCGCTGGATAAATTGCTGTTGTTGGCCTCGTCCGTCGATCCCGAGCATCCGCAGCGCGAGACGCTGGAAGCGGTGATCTCGGCGGGCCGCGATGCGCTGGCGCGCGATCCGTTCAGTCCCAAGGTGCTCAACCTCATGGCTTTCGCCTATGAAGCCTTGGGCGACCGGGAGCAGGCGGCGGCCTATGCGGCCCGGATGAACGGCGTGCTGCGGGCGATCCTCGCCTCGGGCGACGGGCTGACGCAGAAGACGCCGCGCCATGTGCTGATGTTCGATCATGCGCTCGACGCCATGGATGTCGAGGGACTGGCCTACGGCAAGGCCCGCATCGTCAGCCGCACGGTGGAGTTCGTGCCGCTCACGACGCCCTACACGGTGGAGGGCAAAAAACGCCGAGGCTTCTATTTCGACTTCGGGCGCGTCTATTGGAACAAGCCCGAGGGTTACACCTACAAACGCGAACGCACCTGGCAATTCAATAACCTCAAACCCCGCGAATACAAATGATACGACGCATCGCATACGCCCTGCTCGTCGGCTCGACGTTACTGACGGCCTGTAAGAAGGAAACTCCGATACGGATCACGCTTTCGCAGGCCGAAGTGCTGCTCGAAGGCGTGTCGGGGGCGCAGGCGACCTGCCGCATCGCGGCGTCGGGCGCCTGGACATTGACGGTTGCGGGCGACGGTTTCGAGGTCGCACCCCAGTCCGGCAATGCCGGCGAAACGTTGCTCACGATCACGGGTACGGACGAAAACAGGGATGATGCCCGCCGCACCCTCGGCTCGATCGAACTGTGCCCGGTCGGCCCCGGCGCGAAGCAGGACATCCGGGTGCAGCAGCGTCCCGCAGTGGCGCCGCGGAGTTTTTTCTTCTTCTTCATCGGCACCAGCCTGCAGGAGTTTTTCGATGCCAACCTGCAGGCGGCCTTGAGCGCTATGGACGGCACGATGCCCGGCGACGGGCGTGTGGCGGCGTTCTGCCGCAGCGTGTCCGAGGAGAAAAAGGTGTGGGAAATCGTCGAACTGCACTACGACGCGGCCCAGGGCAAGAGCGTGATGACCTCCGTCGAGCAGTTCGCGCAGATCGATCGGAAAGACCCGGCGTTCATCACTCGGATCGTCGAAAAGCTGAAGACCCGTTTCCCTGCCCGGGAGTACGGTCTCGCGTTCGGCGGCCACGGCTTGGGATGGTTGCCGGTGGGGAGTTCGGTCTACGGCCCGAGCACTCCGGTGACCGGTCTGGCCGAGCGGAAAATCGCGACGGACGGCTACCCGATCACGCGTTATTATGGCGAGACCGGCTCGGCGTTCGAGGTGGATGAAATCGCTGCGAGCCTGGTAGCGACCGGCACGTATTTCGACTATATTATCTTCGACGATTGTTTCATGTCGAACATCGAGTCGCTCTATGCCTTGCGCAACACGGCCCGCTACATCATCGCGTCGCCGTGCGAAGTGATGGGCGACGGCTTCCCGTATCGATATGTGATTCCGGCCGTGATGACTCCGGGTGCCGCGCTCGAAGCCCGGCTGCAGACCGTCTGCGAGAAATACTATGGGTTCTATCTGAACGAATACGATCCCCGCTATCCCTCGGGGTGCGTGGCCATGGTCGACTGCAACCGGCTGGAGGCTTTGGCCGAGGCGGCACAGTTACTCTTTGCCACGGGTGCGGCGACGAGCGATCCCACGCGGCTCCAGCCCTACGAGGGGCTTCCCCGGCATCTGTTTTACGATTTCCGGCAATATGCCGAGCAGATTTCCCGCGATGCCGGTGCACTGGAAAATTTCCTGCAGCAGTTCGATCTGACGTTTCCGCCGGCCTGCCGGCTGCATACGCCGTCGTTCTATTCGTGGTACAGCCGCCCCGATATGATCCCGGTGACCTATTATTCGGGCGTCACGTGCAGTGCGCCGTCGACGCTTTATCGGGAGCAGAACCGGCAGACCGAATGGTGGCTCGCCACGCATTGAAATCTTCAAACGAGCGGACGTCCTGCTCCGAATTGCAACGGCAGCATAGAGCAGTAGTTAGTTGCAGCAGTTGTTGTAGGGCGGTGGAGTAGCCTGTGTGCGATTTGGCAGACAGGCAAAAGACATGCGTCGCGACGCTTTGCGGCGTGTGGAGGGATGTGCTGGGACGGTTACTTCATTGTTATTTTGAAATAGGGGGCGCCGCTGCGTCGGGCCGCCTCCAGCCCCACGTCCGAATCTTCGAAGATGAGCGTTTCGTGCGCCCCGACCCCTTCGCGGCGCATTGCTTCCAGGAAGCAGTCGGGAGCCGGTTTGCTGCGGGCGATATCGGGGCTGGCCAATATGCCGTCGACGCAACTGTCCATACTCCCGTTTATGCAGTCATCGGACATCGTAGCGGTTTCTTTTGCAAGGGTGTCGGAGAATTCCGCATCCGCTTCCGGCTGTTTGCCGATACCCAGATATTTCATCACGTTGTCGATATTCTCGCGGCTGCCGGTGGAGACGATCCACACGCGACCGCCTTGTGCGCGGAACTGCCGGCAGAAATCCCATAGCGGCCGGTTGAGGCGCACGGAGTCGAAAAAAGCGGGGTAGAGCGCGATCTTGCGCAGGCGCAGCCGCTCGCGTTCGGCCGGATCGCCGATGCCGTATGCGGTCAGGAATTCGTCGCACCGCATTCCGAAGTAGCGGGCGAGATACTCCTCCTCGTCGAGGGGATAGCCGGCTTCGCGCAGCGTGGCGACATAGGCCCGGGCATTGGCCCGGCGGGTGTCGACCAGCGTGCCGTCGAAATCCAGCAGAATGAGTTTGATGCGGGTGTCGCCCATGATCCGCGGGTTTTTAGCAGGTGCCGAAGCGTCCGAACGCGTGACTCGATCCGGTGTCAGTCGAGCGACTGCATGCCCGACTGCGCGATCCGAATCACCCGCTGGTACTCGGACGGGGTGAGTTCCATGAAGAAATAGTGGATCGGGTCGACCCGCATGCCGTGGTAGCGCACTTCGTAGTGGAGGTGCGGCGCCAGCGAGAGACCCGTGTCGCCCGACAGGGCGATGATGTCGCCGCGATGTACCCGCTGGCCTTTGCGGACGTGGGCTTTCGAGAGGTGGCTGTACGAAGTTTCGTAGCCGTTGCCGTGGTCGATCACCACGGTCTGGCCCGAAGTCGAGTTGCGCAACGCCACGTCGCGTACCACGCCGTCGGCCGTGGCGAAGACACGCGATCCCTCGGGCACGGTGTAGTCTACGCCCTGATGCGCCTGCAAGGTCTTGTAAAAGGGGTGTATGCGCATGCCGTACGAGGCGGTCAGCAGGGTCAGTTTCTTGTTGATGACGGGCTGTATGGCCGGTATGCCGTTGCACCGGTGGCCGATCGAGTCGACCTGCCTCTGGATCGCCAGATAGGTGTCGTTGAGTTCCAGAAGATGCTCATCGAAGCGGTCGAGACGGTTGCTCAACTCGTGTTTGAGTTGGCGCGGCGTACGGCCGATGAGCGATTCGTAGGTCGTTTTCCGGGTCGGATCGAACGCGTTCTCGGAGTCGTAGGGATCCGATTCGAAGAGGATGCGGAATACGTTGCGGTCGCGGGCTGCGAGGTTGTCGAGCACCATCACTAACGAATCGTAGCGCTGCGTGAGTACGGTGTATTCGCGGCGCAGACCGTCGGTCGAATGCTTCAGCATATACTCGGTCGGGGTGTCGAAGAAGATCGAGAATCCCGTGTAGTAGAGCACGGCCACGCCTGCCCAAACGAAGAGCTGCACCGCTCCGCGGATGATGTTTTGTCTGCGGCCGTTCCGCCTGCGGAGTTTGCGTGTGTTTTTCTTGCCGGTCATCTTACAGCATTTCGAAGTGGGTTTCGCGCATCTGTTCCATGAACCTGTCGTATTCTTCAGGCGTCATGTTGCGGTTGAAATAGTTGATCGGGTTGACGGGCGTGCCCATGCGGATCACTTCGTAGTGGAGGTGGGGCGCCGTCGAACCGCCCGTGTTGCCCGTCTCGCCGATGATCTGGCCGCGCATCACCCGGTCGCCGGGCTTCACCAGAATCTTGCTCAGATGGGCGTAGCGGGTCTGGTAGCCGAACCGGTGGTTCAGCATGATCTGCTGACCGTAGCCGCGCGTAGGTTCGCCGCGGTCGGTGCGCTGTACCACGGCGTCGCCCGTGGCGTAGACCGGCGTGCCGCTGTCACACCCCAGGTCGATGCCCAGGTGGGCGATGATGCGGTGGTAGATCGGGTGCATGCGGTGCGGGTTGAATGCGCCTATGTGATTGTTGTGCAGTGCTTTGCGGTCGATGGGCCAGATGGCCGGAATCGCCGCGGCCATCCGCGTCTTGTCGCGCGAGAGGATTTGCAGCTCGTCGAACGACACCGATTCGAGGTAGAGCGTGCGGGCCAAGGCGTCGAGCTGGCGCCATGTGCCGGTCATCAGCGGCGCGAACTCGTCCTCCGCCAGCGACGCATACTTTTCGTCGGGGTAGGAGTTCCAAATACCCTTGATCGCCAGCGTGTCGGTCGAGAAGAGCGTGCGGTAGACGTAGTTGTCGCGGTGGCGGATTTCGTCGACCTGCTGCTGGGCCGTGCGGATGCGATCCTGAAGGATGCGGTATTTGATGAGTAGCTCTCGGTTCCGACGGTCGATGCGGTACATCTTGGGCGTCTGGAAATACTGGGCGAACAGCACGTTGACGATCGACACCAGGATGAAGCCGATCAGCACCTTGCGCAGCAGGCGGTAGATTTTCAGGCGAAACGGCGTCCGTCTCGCCTCGTACGTCGGTGCGGGGGGCTGGGCCGCAGGCGTCGGCGGCAGGGAAGTGTCTCTATTTTGCGTCATCCTTTATAAAAACTGTTCGATCTACGATGCAAATTTAAGTTTAATTGTGTAATTTTGCAACCCGAATGCTCGAATCGGCAATGATCGGCGCCGATTCGGTATTCCGCGCGGGGGATACGGAAGCGGCCCCCGGATGCCGGAAAATCAAACCACAATATATGGAATCTGCAAAAATTCGCCAGGCTTTTCTGGATTTTTTCGAAAGTAAGGGCCATGCCATCGTGCCTTCGGCGCCGATGGTGGTCAAGGGCGACCCGACGCTGATGTTCACCAATGCGGGCATGAACCAGTTCAAGGATATTTTCTTGGGCAACGCACCGCGCAAATATCCGCGTGCCGCCGATACGCAGAAGTGTCTGCGCGTCTCGGGCAAGCATAACGACCTGGAGGAGGTCGGCCACGACACCTACCACCACACCATGTTCGAGATGCTGGGCAACTGGTCGTATGGCGACTACTTCAAGAAAGAGGCGATCGAGTGGGCCTGGGAGTTGTTGCACGACGTCTACAAGCTGCCGGCCGAGCGGATGTACGCCACCGTTTTCGAGGGCTGCGAGGAGGACGGGGTGCCGTTCGACCAGGAGGCCTACGACTACTGGAAACGCTTCCTGCCCGAGGATCACATCATCCGCGGCAACAAGCACGACAACTTCTGGGAGATGGGCGAGACGGGCCCCTGCGGCCCCTGCTCGGAGATCCACTTCGACCTGCGCGACGAGGCCGAAATCGCCGCCGTGCCGGGTCGCGAAATGGTCAACCAAAGCCACCCGCAGGTCATCGAAATATGGAACCTTGTCTTCATGCAGTTCAACCGCAAGGCCAACGGTTCGCTCGAAGAGCTCCCGGCGCGCAACGTCGACACGGGCATGGGCTTCGAGCGCCTCTGCATGATCCTGCAGGGCAAGAAGTCCAACTACGACACCGACGT
>CAYSJF010000047.1:0-11258 GCA_964431265.1 uncultured Alistipes sp.
AGGTGGTGTTGTCGATCACCTCGGCCACCAGCAGGTCGTCGTCGCCGAAGTAGAGCTTGTTGCCGATGCGGATCTTGCGGGCCGGATCGACCAGCACGTCCCACAGCCGCAGTTCGCGGTTCAGTTCGCGCAGCAGGAAGATTTCGATCTCGGCGCCGGTCTTCTCCTTGTTGCCGTAGAGCCGGGCCGGAAAGACCTTGGTGTCGTTGAAGATGAAGAGGTCTTGTTCGTCGAAATACTCGATGATGTCCTTGAACAGACGGTGTTCGATGGTGCCCTTGGTGCGGTCGATGACCATCAGACGCGACTCGTCGCGGTTTTCGGCGGGGTAGTGGGCCAGCGTTTCGGGAGCGAAATCGTAGCCGTATTGCGATAATTTCATAGCGAAAAAAGGTTTCTGTGCGACCGGTATTGCTGCGACCGGCAGCAGGGTATAGCCATATTTAATAATACGTGGAAATCGCTATTTTGTTTCGGTCGCCTGTAGTTTTTTCATCAGCTCGTCGAGCTGCCAGGCATTCTCGGCGGTGAAACCGCCGCTGCGCGTGCGGCGCAGCGCAGCGAGGTGGGCGCCGCTGTCGAGCGCTTCGCCGATCTCGCGGGCCAGCGAACGGATGTAGGTGCCCTTGCTGCAGCGCACCCGGATGCGGATGCGGGGCAGGTCGTATTCCAGCAGCTCGATTTCGTAGATGCGGATCAACGCCTGGCGCAGCTCCACGGTGCCCGCGGTTTCGCCGGCCCGGGCCAGTTCGTAGGCGCGCGTCCCGTCGATCTTCTTGGCCGAGTAGAGGGGCGGCTCCTGCAGGCGTTCGCCCTCCAAGGCGCGGAGCGCCTGCTCCACGGCTTCGCGCGTGATGTGTTCATAGGGATAGGTTCGGTCGATAGGGTGCTCCAGATCGTAGCTGGGGGTCGTGGCGCCCAGCACGACGTCGGCCACATACTCCTTTTCCTCGGCCTGCAGGGCCTCGACCATCTTCGTGGCGCGACCGATGCACACTACCAGCACGCCCGTGGCCAGAGGGTCGAGCGTCCCGGCATGCCCCACCTTGATGCGGGAATAGCCGATCTTGCGGAGCGCGAACTTGACCTTGCGCACCAC
Source organism: uncultured Alistipes sp. (assembly GCA_964431265.1). Taxonomy (GTDB): domain Bacteria; phylum Bacteroidota; class Bacteroidia; order Bacteroidales; family Rikenellaceae; genus Alistipes. The sequence continues at coordinate 1,100 of CAYSJF010000047.1, forward strand.
GTCGGTCGACGTCCATTCGAGCGGTTTGTCGATCACGGCGATGTAGCCCTCTTCGAAGTTGATGCCCCGAAGATCGAATGCGTCCGACATCATAGGAGGTAGCTGACGATAGAGAGAACGCCCGCTGCGGCGCAATAAATGGCGAAGCCGATCAGACGGCCCCGTTTCACGATCTCGATCATCGTGCGGCAGGCCGCGCAGCCCGTTGCGAAAGCCGCCGCGAATCCGGCCAGCAGCGGCCCGGCGGCGACACCCGCTGTCAGATGACCCGAGCAGATTTCGAGCAGCATTTCGCCCAGAATGGGCGCCAGCACCATGAGGAACGAGAACCGGGCCACGGCGGCTTTCCGGTTGCCCAGCAGCAGACCCGTGGCGATGGTCGCCCCCGAGCGCGAAAGGCCCGGCAGAGCGGCGCAGGCTTGCGCCGTGCCGATGAGCAGTGCGTCGCGATAGCTTATCACCTCTTTCTGTCGCGGCTTGGCATAGCTGGCGAATGCCAACAGTGCGGCCGTGAGCAGCAGCATGGCACCCACGAACGCCAGAATCCACGGCGCCCGCAGCAGCTCGTCGAGCTGCTCTTTGAAGATGAAGCCCACGATCGCTATGGGGATCATCGAAACCGCGATTTTCAGCACATAGGCCTGCTCGGGCGTGAAGCGGCGCGAGAAAACTCCGCGCAGCAGGTGCGCCACTTCGCGGCGCAGCACCGCGAGGGTGCTCAACACCGTGGCGGCATGCAGCGTCACGTCGAATGTCAGGTTCTCCTCGATCTCCACGCCCAGGAGTTCCTTGGCGATCTGGAGGTGTCCGCTGCTCGACACGGGCAGGAACTCGGTGATGCCCTGCACGATGCCGAGCAGAATGGCTTGCAGCGTATCCATAGGCTCAACGATAGCGTTTCATGATGGCGTAGATCTCTATGGCGAAGCCGCCGACCGCCAGGATCGGGGCCAGCGTGATGCGGCGCCACGAGAACATGGCGTAATCGAACTCGTCGGGCGAGTCGCTGCCGCCGCCGGCCATCAGGATGAAGCCCAGTACGATGACGGCGAATCCTGCGGCCAGCAGGATGTAGTTGCGGCGCGTGAGGGGCATGCGCGGATTTTCGGGAGTGTCGTTCGACTGCTTCATGTCAGTAGAGATAGATTTTGTTCGACTTCATGTTGACGAATTTGTTGAGGGCCGTCCAGGTGAACAGCCCCGAGATCACCACGCCGCAGCCGATCATCGTGCCGAAGATCACGATGCCCGTGCGCTCGACCCGGGCCAGGGTCTGCACTTCGGGTACGGCTTCGTTCAGTCCGTAGGCCGAGAGCGCCAGCAGCAGCGAGGCCACCGCGCCGGCCAGGATGCCCTGGGTGATGCTGCTGGCCAGGAACGGACGCATGATGAACCCCTTGGTGGCGCCGACCAGCTTCATGGTGTTGATCTGGTAGCGTTTCGAGAAGATCGCCAGCCGGATGGTGTTGTTCACCAGAATCATCGAGATGACGAGCAGCGCCCCGCCGAAAAGCAGCAGGATGAAGCGTATTTTGCCCACCGTGGCGTGGAGCCGCGCCGCCATGAGCGCCGGATAGCTCACCTGCTCGACGCCCTTCAGGTGCGAGATGCCCGTGATGAAGGCTTCGATCGCTTCCCGGTCGGACGACTGGGCCGTGAGCGTCAGTTCGTAGGAATCCAGCAGCGGGTTTTCGCCCAGCACTTCGTCGAACTGGCTGCCGAACATCTTGCGGAACTCGGCGTCTTCGAGCTTCTCTTCCTTGGAGACATACACGATTTCGCCCACCAGCTCCTGGTCGGCGATCCGCTCGGCGATCTTTTCGCGCTGTTTGTCGGAGAGTCCGTTTTTCAGCTCCACCGACACCTGCACGCTCGATTGCAGCGTGCGGGCCACCTCCATGGCCGCCAGCATCAGATAGCCCACCGACCCCAGCAGGAAGAGTACCAGCGTGATGCTGACCGTGGAGACGATGTAAGAGTTGCGGACTTTGCGTTTGAGTCGTTTGTCGTCCTTCATCTTGAATTTATTCTGAACGTTTGCGTTTGATCGATCGGCGGATCGACACTCCCAGCGCCCCCAGCGCCGCCGCCAGGACGACCAGCGACGCCGCGAGCGTCACCCCCTCGACCGCTCTCCAGCGGGGTGCGCGGAAGCGCCATTCGACCGTATGCGTACCTGCCAGCAACCGCATGGCCCGCAGCACGTAGTCGGCCCGGAAATAGGGGGTTTCCACCCCGTCGACATAGGCTTTCCAGCCGTCGGCGTAGTAGATTTCGGAGAATACGGCCACGGCGTCGGCGGGTGCCGAGTATGCGTATTTGAGGTAGTTGGGGCGGTATTCGACTAATTCGATCGTGCCGTCGGCGGAAAGGGCGGAGCCGGATCGTGCCGCACCGGACTGCGAGGAGTGCGCTGTGCCGAATTGCGCTGCGTCGCGCTCCGAAACCACGGCCGTCGTGCGCAGGTCGACCTGGCCCAGCGCTTCGATCTCGGCCCGGGCGTCGGGCATCCCCGCTATCGAATCGACCAGCCAGGCGGCACCGAATGCCGTGTCGCGGTAACGGGCTTCGGGCTGCCCGTCGCGACCCGGAACGATCGCGTAGCGCGTGTCGAGCATGTCCAATATGCCGTTGTCCAAATCATTCAGGTAGCGGTCGATCACATCCTGGTAGCGGGCCAGCTTGGCTCCGTGATAACCGCCTACCGAGCGGTGGAAATAGGAGGTCGTAGCATCGTTGAAAGGACTGACCGTGAGGTTGATGACGCGGTAGCCCAAGGTCGTGTCGGCCATGATGGCCCGGTCGGCCGCCGTGGGCACGACCTGCCGGCGACGGGCCGAAACGAAGTCGTCGGCCGAGAGAAACCGCAGATCGACGGGCACCAGATCGAGCAGCATCACCGCGGCGAGCAGCGCGAGGAGTACGGATTTGTTGATCTTGCGCCAGACGAACAGCGCTACGCCGGCTGCCGCCAGCAGAATCATCGCCAGCGACCGCCAGGCGTCGGAGCGCATCATCGAGGCACGTTCGGAGGCCATGGCCGCCGCCGTCCGCTCGCCCCATTCGATGTCCATGCCGCGGTCGATGTAGGCCTGCATGTCGTTGGCCTGGAAAATCCGGTGATACTGGTCGATCATCATCGCGGCGCTTTCGTCGCGTCCGAAGTCGAACAGCGTGCCGCCCGCCGCGATCAGCAGCAGGCAGAGACCGCCCGTGACGCCGGCCGCCCAGGCGAGGCCTTCGAGCAGCCGTTTCCGGGGTATGTCGTCGCGCCACAGACGCACCAGCGCCAGGGCGCCGAGCATCGGCACGGCCCATTGCACCACCACGAGCGTCATCGACACGGTGCGGAACTTGTCGTAGCCGGGCAGGAATCGGAACGCCAGCTGGGTGAATCCCATGAAGTTGCGACCCCATGCCAGCAGGATCGCCGCCGCCGCGATGCCGACGATCCACCACTTGTCGCGTCCGCGGGCCAGGGCGATGCCTAAAGCGGCCAAAAAGATCGCCGCAGCGCCCAAATAGGTCGGCCCGCCCGTGTAGGGCTGCGTCCCCCAGTAGGTCGGCAGTTGCCGGGCTGCGCCTCGCAATCCGAGTTCGGCGGTCACGGCGGCCACTTCGCCCGTGGGCGAGAAGGTCGTGCCCGAGTCGCGCCCCATGAAATCGGGTACGAGCAGATTCAGCGTCTCGGCGCGGCCGTAGCTCCAGGCCGTGGCGTAGTCGAGGTCGAGGCCGCCGGATCGTTTTCCGGTCGTTTCTTTTGTCGCTTCGGCGAGTTCCGAGCCGCCGCGTATGGTTTCGCGGGAGTGCCGGGCCGTGTACCAGAGCGGTGCGAAGTTGGAGGCCACGGCCAGAAACCCCGCAGCCGCGAGCGCCGCGGTGCGCAGCCCGAAGTCGCGCAGCCGTTTTTCGCGCAGCGCCGCGATCGCATCGTTGATCCACAGCGCCGCCATGGCCAGCACGAAGTAGTAGGCGATCTGCGGGTGGTTGGCGCCGATTTCGAGCGACGCGGTCAGTGCCGTGATCGCGGCGCCGTACCACAGATCGCCGCGCAGGGTCATCCACGCTCCGCCCAGCATGAGCGGCGCATAGACCAGCGCCCACATCTTGGTGAGGTGTCCCGCGCCGATGATGAGCAGCAGATAGGTCGAGAGTCCGTAGGCCAGCGCCGGCACGATGCCCGTCCAGGGATCGACGCCCGTCATCAGGAGCATGAGCCACATGGCCGTCATGGCGAAAAAGAGGAACGCGGCCGGCGTATCGAGGATTTTCGTGATTTGTCCCGCCGTGCGCTTGACCAACTGGGCGGGGTAGGCCACGTTGATCAGATAGGCCGGCATGCCGCCGAACATGCCGCCCGTCCACTGGGGGTCTTCGCCGCGCTGCTGGCGCATCTCGGTGATGTCGCGGGCCATTCCCTCGTACTGCACCACGTCGTGCTGGGGCAGCGCTTCGCCGCGGAACTGCGGGGCGAAATAGGCGGCGCTCACCGTGAAAAAGAGCGACAGCGCGACCGCTGCGGGGAGCAGGCGCCGAACGAAACCGTGCGAAAGAGTCATTACCGTGTGTTTTGACGGGGTCAAAGGTACGAAAAAATAGTCACTTGCCGCGTGGCAATCGTGAATTTTCACTATATTTGCACTGGGTAAAACGCAAACCGGGAACATTTTCCCGGCAGGCGACGGGTCTTCGTGCCGCAGGTGCGCCCGCAGGTCGTACGGCGGAGCCTTTCGCAGCTATCGTCCGCGGCGTCCGGCAGCGGTTCGAGCCGCAAGGATCGGACTGAAAGGCTGCCTGTTACTTCGTTTTTATGATTACACTCGATACCATCCGCAAACCCGTGGCCGCCGAGTTGGCGGCTTTCGACGAGTTCGTCGAGCGTCAGTTCACGGCCGAAGGCGAGTCGCTCTCGGAAATGCTGCGTTATGCGCTCTCGGCGCGCGGCAAGGGCATCAGACCGTTGTTGGTGCTGCTTTCGGCCGCCATGAACGCTCCGACGAAGGGCGCGGCGGCGGGGCGTCGTGCCTGCCTGGCCGCCATGCTGGTCGAAATGACCCACATCGCTTCGCTGATCCACGACGACGTGATCGACGAGTCCGACACGCGTCGCGGGCAACCTTCGGTCAACGCCCGGTGGCAGTCGCACAAGGCCGTGATCCTGGGCGACTACATCCTGGCCCGCAACATGGGGATCGGCTTGCGGAGCGGACAGTTCGATCTGGTGGCCCACGTCTGCGGTTCGATGGCCGCCCTGTGCGAGGGCGAGGTGCTGCAGAGCGACTGCGCCGAGCGACATACCATGACGCGCCGCACCTACCTCGACATCATCTTCAAGAAAACGGCCAGCCTCATCGGGGTGAGCGCCTCGGCGGGCGCCATGGCCGTGAACGCCCCCTCGGAGCGCGTGGCGCTCATGGGACGCTTCGGCGAAGCGCTGGGCATGGCGTTCCAGATGCAGGACGACATTCTCGACTACAGACCTTCGGCCCAGACGGGCAAACCCGCCTACAACGACTTGCGCGAGGGCAAGATCACCCTGCCGCTGCTCTGCGTGCTGGAGCGGATGGACGAATCGCGTCAGGCCGAGGTCGTCGGGCGGCTGAAACGATGCCGCGACGATGCCGCGGCGCTCGAATATCTGCAGCACATCGTCGGGAACGAAGACGGCATCTCGCTGGCTACGAGTGTCATGCGCAGCTATCTTTCGCAGGCTATCGAGCTGCTCACCGATTGCGAACCTTCGGAGTATCGGTCGGCGCTCATCGACCTGTGCGCCTATGTGGGGGAACGCGACAAGTAAAACAGCAATCATTTACATTACCGTTAACATCGTATGGAACATAAACCCGGTTATAAGCTGCCCATAGCCATCATGTTCGCGCTCTTCTTCATGATCGCGTTCGTGACGGGGCTTCCCTCGCCCATGGGGGTTATCGTGGCCAAACAGTTCGGCGCTTCGGCTTTCGAGTCGCAGCTGGGCTTTTTCGCCAATTTCATCGCCTATGCTTTCATGGGTATTCCGGCGGGTCTGATGCTCAAGCGCATCGGATACAAGAAGACCGCGATGACCGCCGTCACGGTCGGGTTCGTCGGCGTCGGCGTGCAGTTTCTGTCGGGTGTCGCGGGCAGTTTCGCCGTCTATCTGGCGGGCGCTTTCATCTGCGGATTCTCGGTCTGCATGCTCAATACGGTGGTCAACCCCATGCTCAACACTTTAGGCGGGGGCGGCAACAAGGGCAACCAACTGCTGCTGTTCGGCGGTGCCTGCAATTCGATCGGTGCGACGATCGTGCCTTTCCTGGTGGGCTACCTGATGGGCGCTGAGGCCGGGCGTACGATCGAAAAGGCCAATCCGGCGCTTTTCATCGCCATGGCGATCTTCGCCGTGGCGTTCGTAGTGCTGGCTTTTTCCCGGATCCCCGAGCCGCACATGGAGAAACGGATCGATAAGAAGGTGTCGCCGTCCGACAAGTACGGCCCTCTGTCGTTCCGTCATTTCATCCTCGGCACGGTCGCCATTTTCATCTATGTAGGCGTGGAAATCGGTCTGCCCTCCACGGCCAACCTCTACATGACCCAGCAATTGGGCATCGACGCCGCCGTGGCCGGTTCGATCGTGGGTCTCTACTGGCTGTTGATGCTCTGCGGCCGTCTGATCGGCGGCTCGATCGGCGCCAAGGTGTCGAGCCGCACGATGATGATCTTCGTGTCGACGGCCGGTCTGGCGATGCTCGCCGCAGCGATCCTGCTGCCCGCTTCGGCCGCCGTGACGCTGCCTGCGTCGCTGGGCGGCGTGAAAGTGCCGGTGAGCATCGTGCTGATCGTGCTGTGCGGTCTCTGCACCTCGGTGATGTGGGGCGGCATCTTCAATCTTGCGGTCGAAGGTCTCGGCAAGTATACGGCAGCTGCATCGGGCATCTTCATGGTGATGGTCTGCGGCGGCGGCATCATCCCTGCGCTGCAGGGCTGGGTGGCCGACATGACCGACTATGTCGCCTCCTACTGGGTGATCTTCGCCTGCCTGGCCTACCTGCTCTACTATGCGACGCTGGGCTGCAAGAACGTCAACAAGGATATTCCGGTCGAAGAGTAACAATCGGAATGTATGACCGCAGCATATAATGAAAAAAGGATGCCTTTCGTAGACATCCTTTTTTCTTGCGACCTCGGGCGGATTATTTCTCCGTGCGGGTCATGCGCTTCTCCTTGATGCGGGCTTTCTTGCCGGTCAGGTCGCGCAGGTAGTAGATGCGGGCGCGGCGAACCACACCGATCTTGTTGACCTCGATCTTCTCGATGTGCGGCGAGTAGAGCGGGAAAATACGCTCGACACCCACGCCGTTCGAAATCTTGCGGATCGTGAACATCTTGGTCTTGCCCTGACCCTTGATCTGGATCACCACACCGCGGAAGCTCTGGAGGCGCTCCTTGCTGCCCTCGACGATTTTGTAGGTCACGGTGATCGTGTCGCCGGCCTTGAATGCCGGAACGTCGGCATCGGTCTTGGGCCACATCTGCTCGTTTACGAGCTTGATGATTGCATCCTTGTTCATTGTTGCAACGAATTTGTAGTGTTTCGCATTCGACATTCCCGCTGCGTCGGACTACCATGCCGCTCTCTTGAGCCGCAATCCCGCGGCCCGAAGCCGCCTGCACCCTGTCGCCCAATGAAAGAGGTCGATATGCGTTCCCCCGAAAGGGACGACAAAGATAGGAAGTTTTTTCGTTCCGTGCAAGAACCCGAGAAATTTTCGTATCTTTGACAAGATTTGTTTCGTTATGGATGCTGAACGATTGATATTCGTCACCAACGACGACGGCTATGCGGCGAAAGGTCTGGCGGCGGCCATCGAGGTGGCGCGGGGATTCGGCCGCGTGGTGGTCGTGGCGCCCGAGACTCCGCAGAGTGGCATGAGCCAGGCCATCACCATGTATAACCCGCTGTATTTGCGCCGCGTGCGTCAGGAGCCGGGCGTCGAGGTCTACGCCTTTTCCGGCACGCCGGTCGACTGCGTGAAGATGGCGTTCGACTATCTGTTGCGCGAGGAGCGGGTCGATCTGGTGATTTCGGGCATCAACCACGGATCGAATTCGGCCGTCAACGTGCTCTATTCGGGTACGATGGGCGCGGCGATCGAAGGTAGTTTCTACGGTTGTCCGGCGATCGGGCTTTCGCTCGATTATTATGAACTCGAAGATCATGCGCCCGAAGCCGATTTCGAAGCTTCGATCCGCTACGGCAGGCAGATCGTCGGGCAGGTGCTGGGCAGCGAGGTCGAGTTGCCGTTGTGCCTCAATGTCAACATTCCGGTCGGCAAACCCGAGGAGCTGCACGGCATTCGCTTGTGCCGTCAGAACCGCGGTTTCTGGCGCGAGGAGTTCTACCGCCACGAAGACCCCCGGGGACGCGAATATTTCTGGCTCACGGGCGAGTTCGTCAATGCCGAACCCCAGGCCGAAGACACCGACGAATGGGCCTTGTCCCACGGATGGGTGTCGGTCGTACCCGTGCAGGTCGACATGACGGATTACCGGCGGCTCGCAGAGCTGCGCGGCGTGCTCGAAACGACCGGAAAGCAGGACTGAAAGTAGTATAAAAGCGTATACGGCGCTTTCGAATAATCGCTAACTTTGCGGATGCCATGCTGATCAAAATTCTCCTCGTTATTTCCATTCTCGTGCAGACCCTGGCCACGGTCTACGCCTTACGGCTGGTGCGCACGACCAAGTACAATTCGGTGTGGATCCTTTTCATCGTGGGGTTCTCGCTGCTTTCGGTCGAGCGGCTCGTGCAGCTGTTGACGGCATGCGAGGTCGAGATCATTCCACGCTGGTGGTTCGCCTATCTGGGGATCGTGGTTTCGGTGTGCCTCTCGATCGGCGTGATGTACGCGCACAAACTTTTCAAGTATATCGCCCGGCTCAACCGGCAGCGGCAACTGCTCAACAAACGCATCCTCACGGCCGTGCTCCGCACCGAGGAGAAGGCGCGGTCGCGCTTCTCCAAGGAGCTGCACGACGGTCTGGGGCCGCTGCTCTCCTCGGCCAAGATGTCGCTGTCGGCCCTGGCGCGCGAGGAGCGCACGCCCGAGCAGCAGGAGATCATCGACAACACGACCTATGTCATCGACGAGGCGATCCGGTCGCTGCGCGAGATATCCAACAACCTCTCGCCTCACGTGCTCAACGACTTCGGGCTGGCGCGCGGCGTACAGCATTTCATCGATCGCAGCGCCGCGATGCACAACGTGAAAATCCGCTTCACGACCAATCTGCGCACCGAGCGCTTCGATACCGATATCGAGGTAATTCTCTACCGCGTGATCTGCGAGTTGATCAACAATTCGCTCAAGCATGCCGCCTGCACGACGGTGAATCTTTCGCTTTCGCAGAACGGCCCGGCCTTGGTGCTGGACTACTCCGACAACGGGCGCGGCTTCAATCCCCAGGCCATGATGGATTGCGGCATGGGGCTTTCCAACATCGCCTCGCGCATCAATTCGCTGGGCGGCACGTTCGACATCGCCTCGTCCAAAGGCGCCGGCATGCGGGCTTCGATCCGCATCGATACGGCACCCGAACAGACGTCGCGCACCCGTAAACGCCATAAGAAATGACTCCCTGCCGCATCGTTCTGGTCGACGACCATTCGCTGTTCCGCAACGGTCTGCGGGGCCTGCTCGAACGTAGCGGCGGGTGCCGCGTCGTGGGCGAAGCCGGCAGCGGCGAGGAGTTTTTGGCCTCGCTGCCCGAACTGGAGGCCGACGTGGTGTTCATGGATTTCTCGATGCCCGGACTCGACGGGGCGCAGACCACCGAGCGGGCATTGGCCCTGCGGCCCGATCTGCGGATCATCACCCTCTCGATGTTCGGCGAGGAGAGCTACTATTCGCGCATGGTCGAGGCCGGAGCGCGGGGTTTCCTGCTCAAGGATTCGGATATCGGCGACGTGATCGAGGCCGTCCGGACGGTCGCGGACGGCGGCACCTACTTCAGCCCCGGGCTGCTCTCTTCGCTCACGGGGCGCATGCAGCCGCGCGAAGACGCCGCCGATGAGCAGCTTTCGTCGCGCGAACGCGAAATCCTGGTTGCGGTGTGCCGGGGTCTTTCGAATCAGGAGATCGCCGACGAACTCTTCATCTCCAAGCGCACGGTGGAC
>CAYSJF010000048.1:0-10825 GCA_964431265.1 uncultured Alistipes sp.
CTTCTCTCTTTCCCCTCATACATAGGAATTTTGTATACTTACCATTGATATTATGACGACATGAACCGCTGGTCGTTCAACCTCCAGATTTCGTTTCTGGGCAGCCGCATCCAGCAGACCATGGAGATGCTGGCCGACAGCGGCTCGGGCGTGATCTTCCAGGATCGCACGATCTACGAGGATGCCCACATCTTCGCCGACAACCTCCACGAAATGGGGTTGATGACCTCGCGCGACATCGAGACCTACATGAAGATTTTCCGGTTGATCACTACGCTGATCCCGCGGCCCGACCTGTTGATCTACCTCAAGGCGAGCGTCCCGACGCTCATCTCGCAGATCCGCAAGCGGGGCCGCGCCTACGAGATGAATATCGACGAGGCCTATCTCAACCGGCTCAACGACAAGTACAACCATTGGATCGACACGATCTACGACGGCGACGTGCTGGTGATCGACAAGGATCACGAGGATTTCGTGGCCGACGGGTCGGTCTTCGAGCGCATATGCGCCCGGATCGACGCTCTGGGACTGCCCCGATAGGATGACGACGCTGCCCGCCGAATTCGCCGAAAGGGTGCTGCGCGACTTGGGGTCGGAGCAGGGGGCTGCGCTGTGCGCGGCGCTCGACGAAGTGCCTCCCGTGAGCATCCGGCTCAATCCGGCCAAGTGCGGCGATGCGGAGGCGTTGCTGCGGTCGCTGGGGGCGGCGGAACGGGTGCCGTGGTGCGCCGATGGATGGTATCTGTCGGAGCGTCCGCAGTTTACGTTCGATGCGGCGTTCCATGCGGGGGCCTACTATGTGCAGGAAGCGGCGTCGCAGTTCGTGGGGCTGCTGGCGGGCGACATCGCGGGGCGGCGGGTGCTCGACTTGTGTGCCGCACCGGGCGGCAAGACCACCCTCTATGCTTCGCTCGCGGGGCCGCAGGGGCTGGTGGTGGCCAACGAGATCGACCGCCGACGGGCGCAGGTGTTGGCCGACAACGTGCGCAAGTGGGGTACGGGCAATGCGGTCGTGACCTGCTGCGAGCCGCGGGCGCTGGGCGATTTGGAGGCGTGGTTCGACGTGGTGGCGGTGGATGCGCCCTGCTCGGGCGAGGGGATGTTCCGCAAAGACCCTGCTTCGCGCGACGAGTGGAGCGAAAACAATGTGCGGCTTTGCGCGACCCGGCAGGACGGGATTTTGCGCGAGGCATGGCGGGCGCTCAAACCGGGCGGGCGGCTGGTGTACAGCACCTGTACGTTCAACCGGGAGGAGGACGAAGGCACGCTCGAACGCTTCCTGACCCGCGTGGGCGGGGAGGTTGTCGAGGCTGCGGCGGTGGAGACGGACGATGCCTGGGGCATCGTCTGCGGGCGGGTCGGAGCATTCCGGACTTATCGCTTCTACCCGCACAAGACGCGCGGCGAGGGCTTTTTCGCCGCCGTGGCGTGCAAAGCTCCGGATGCGGGCGGCCGGGCGGCGACGCCGAAAGGGCGGCGCTCGGTGATGACGCCGGTCGACAAGGCCACGGCGGCCGAGGCGGGCCGCTGGGTGCGCGATCCCGGGACGATGCGTTTCGCGTCGGTGGCAGGGACGCTCTATGGCTGGCCGGCAGCGCAGGCCGATGCGGTGCGGATGCTGTCGGAGACGCTGCCGGTGATCTACTCGGGGGTGGCGCTGGGGCAGGTGTTCAAAGGGCGGCTGCGTCCCGATGCGGCGCTGGCATTCTATGCGCAGCTCGACCGCGGAGCGCTCCCGACGGCGGAACTCGCTCCGGACGAGGCACTGATCTACCTGCGTCGCGGCGAAGTGGCGGCGGCGAGGTTCGCGGAGGGGCTGAACTTGGTGTGTGCCGAGGGGCGTGCGCTGGGTTTCGCGAAGCGGATCGGCAACCGGGTGAACAACATGTATCCCAACTCGTTGCGGATACTCAAACAATAAGGAAAACACGGCACGATGCCGGGCTTGGAGCTTCGCCGAAGCGGACGGGCGCGGATGCAGCCCTGTGATGGGCGTGCGGTGCCGGGGAATGGAGATTCGGAACATTGAAATTATATCGTTGTGGCTGAAAGGATTTTTTATTCGATGGGCGAAGTGTCGGAGATGTTCGACGTGAAGCCGTCGCTGCTGCGCTATTGGGTGGAGCAGTTCGACGTGCTGCAGCCCAAACGCAACAAGAAGGGCAACCGCCTGTTCACGGTGCAGGACGTAGAGCATCTGAAGGTGATCTACCACTTGGTCAAGGAGCGCGGCATGACGCTCGACGGGGCCAGGCGCGCGATGAAGCGTCGCCGCACGGGCGACGGCGATGCGGTGCGCCGCGAAGCCGAGCTGATGACGCGGCTGCGCCACATCCGTGCGCTGTTGGTGGAGGTGCGCGAAGACCTCAAGGCGGGCAACGAAGGGATCGTGGCTGACGACGAGGCTGCGGACGACGCTCCGGCAGCGCCGGCGCCCCGCAAGCGGACGAAAGCGGTGGTGAAGTTCGAGCCGGAACCCTCCGACGCCGAAGCTCCGGAAGCGGGCGCGTCGTCGAAGCGTCCGGGGCCGTCGGGCCGCCGGGGTCGCCGCAAGTTGGAGGAGAGCGAGAACAAGGAGTTGTTCGCGTTCTACGAACAGTCGTTATTTTAACATGCCCTATCGGACATGCCGGGCCGGAAAGGAATGGCCGCAGGTATGTCGAGGGGGCGAAACGCGATGTTATGAAGATCGAAGATATCGCCGCTGCGATCGAGGAGTTCGCACCGCTGGAGTTGCAGGCGTCGTATGACAATGCGGGCCTGATCGTGGGCCGGCCCGACGACGAGGTGCACAGCGTGCTGCTGGCCGTGGATGTGACCGACGAAGTGATGGACGAGGCCGAGCGTGAGGGTTGCGATTTGATCGTGACGCATCATCCGATCGTATTCCATGCGCTGAAACGATTCAACTCGGCCGACATGGTGCAGCGCTGCGTGGAGCGGGCCATCCGCAGCGGGGTGGCGCTCTATGCTTGCCACACCAATCTCGACAGCGCGCCCGGGGGTATGAGTTGGCGTCTGGCGGAGCTGCTGGGCGTGGAGCGGCTGCGGGTGCTGGAGCCTGCGGTGCCGGGTTCGGAGGCCGGATTCGGCGTGGTGGGCGAGTTGCCGGAGCCGCTGCCTGCGGAGGAGTTCATGCGCCGGCTGCAGGAGGTGCTGGATGTACGGGTCGTCCGTCATAGCGACATCGTGCGGGAGACGGTGCGGCGCGTGGCCGTGTGTACGGGTGCGGGGGCTTCGCTTATCGGGCAGGCCCGGGCGGCGGGTGCTGAAGTCTATGTGACGGCTGATCTGAAGTACAACGATTTCATGACTCCCGACGGGGCGCTCGTGGTGGCCGATGTGGGCCATTTCGAGAGCGAATATTGCGCAATTCAGCTTTTGTTTGATATTTTATCGAAAAAATTGATTACCTTTGCGGTTCGCAAGAGCAAGTGCTCGCGCAATCCGGTGAATTACCGGGTGCGGGGTTGAAATGCCGGCGGGCATCGCCCGGCGCTGCCGTTTCGGAGCACTGCCGGGGCGGCTCGGAGCCGAAAAGGCGGCGGACGAACGGCGTGCGGCCCGTGCAGCGCGGGGTGATTCGGAGACTAAAATTATACATATTTATATATGGCAACACAGAAGAAGACTGCCGAGGTAGATTATTCGATGCAGGAGAAGATTCTGGCGCTCTACGAGTTGCAGCAGATCGACAGCAAGATCGACGAAATCAACAAGGTGAAGGGCGACCTGCCCCTGGAGGTGCAGGATCTCGAAGACGAGCTGGCGGGCATGCAGACCCGGATCGACAAGATCAACGGCGAAATCGAGGAGCTGAACACCCTGACCAAGCAGCGCAAGCGCGAGACGGATCAGGCCAAGATCATGATCGCCAACTACAAGGAGCAGCAGAACAACGTGCGCAACAACCGCGAGTTCGACGCCATCACCAAGGAGATCGAGTATCAGGAGCTGGAGATCGAGTTGGCGGAGAAGCGTCTGAAAGAGTATGCCGCGGGCATGAAAAGCAAGAAGCTGCTGCTCGAAGAGGCCGAGGCGCTGTGCGGCGAGCGCGCAGCCGACCTGGAGGCCAAGAAGACCGAGTTGCAGAGCATCGAGGCCGAAACCCGTCCCCAGGTGGAGGAGTTCGAGGCGCAGGCTGCGAAGGTGAAAGCCAAGATCGACGAACGGCTGCTGACGGCCTACGACCGCATCCGCCGCAACGTGCGTAACGGCTTGGCCGTGGTGACGGTGAAACGCGATGCCTGCGGCGGCTGCTTCAACCGCATCCCGCCCCAGCGTCAGGTGGACATCCGTCTGGGCAAGAAGATCATCATCTGCGAGTATTGCGGCCGCATCCTGGTGGCCGACCCGGAAGCGGAACAATAGAAGCGGTGACCCGTCGGGCCGGGGTTCCGGCCCGACCCGGACACGCGAAAAGAGGGCTTCGGGCGAAAAATGTCCCGGGGAATGTCGCCCCGTGCGAAGAATCGAAGGCTGTCGGACTCATGGAGTCGGGCAGCCTTCGGCATTAAGGGCGGATCGGGAACGGAACGAACAAAGGTCGTTTGCCCCCCCCCTCCCCAAAAAAGTCGGATATGAAACGTTAATTTATTAACAGATGAAAATTTTCCGACTTTTATAAATAATCCTTAACTTTGCAAAGTTGTAGTTTTCCGACTTAAATTACCATAGATGAAAATAGCTATTGCCCAGTTGAATTACACCATCGGCGATGTCGACGGCAATGCCTCGAAAATCATCGATTCGATCAACAAAGCGAAAGCTCGAGGGGCGGATCTGGTGATCTTCGCGGAGCAGGCCGTGAGCGGCACTCCGGGGTTCGATCTGCTGCGCAAGACGACTTTTCTGGAGCTGTGCGAGGAGGCCTTGGTGGAGATCGCCTCGGCTTGCGACGGCATAGCGGCTATCGTGGGTCTGCCTCTGTTGACGGCCGACGGTACGATCAGTGCGGCGGCGCTCATCCAGGATCGCAAGGTGTTGCGCTACATAGGCAAGAAGCATATCACGGCCCGTCGCGAGATGGGCTTTCTGGTGTCTTCCAAGGGGTATGAATACGCCACGATCAAGGGCCACAAGTGCGTCGTTATCGTGGGCGACGACTTGAGCCGCGAACACGACTTCGACCGCTCGGTGGAGACGATCGTTTCGATCAACGCCCGCAAATACGGCAAGGGGGCGATGACCTATCGTTACGAAATGATGCGCAACCTCTCGTTCGTCGAGGGCAAGAATTTGGTGCTGGTCAACCAGGTGGGCGGCGCGACCGAGATCGTCTACGACGGTACTTCGGGAGCGTTCAACAACCGGGGCGAACTGGTGCTGATGCTCAAGAGTTTCGAGGAGGATTTCCAGATTTTCGACACCGAGGCCGAGGGCAAGCCGGTGACGATCCCGTCGAGCGGCGACCGCACGCGCATGGTTTACGAGGCGGCCCGCTGCGGCCTGCGCGATTTCTTCCGCAAGAACGGCTACAAGAAGGCTTCGATCGGTTTGTCGGGCGGTATCGATTCGGCGGTGGTGGCGTGTCTGGCGGCCGATGCGCTGGGGCGGGAGAACGTCCGGGCGTTGTTGATGCCCTCGCCGTTCTCGTCGGACGGCTCGGTCGAGGATGCGAAGGAGCTGGCCGAAAAGTTGGGGATTCAGTACAACGTGATTCCGATCACGGAGATCTATACGAGCGTGGTCGACACGCTCAAACCCATCATCGGCGGTACGGAGTTCGACGCCACGGAGGAGAACATCCAGACGCGCATCCGCACCATTCTGCTCATGGCTGTGCAGAACAAGACCGACTACATCCTGCTCAACTCGTCGAACAAGAGCGAAAACGCCCTGGGTTTTTGCACCCTCTACGGCGATACGGCGGGTGCTTTCAGCCCTACGGGCGACCTCTATAAGGGTGAAATCTACGATCTGGCCCGCTACATCAACCGCACGCAGGGCGAGCCGATTCCCGAGAGCATCCTGACGAAAGAACCCTCGTCGGAGCTGCATCCGGGACAGAAAGATACCGACATCCTGCCGCCCTACGAGGTGGTGGACGCGATCCTTTTCCGCATGATCGAGGAGGGGCAGCACCGCGAGGAGATCGTCAACGCGGGCTTCGACTCGGCGGTGGTGGAGAAGATCCATGCGATGATCATGCGCAACGAGAAGAAACGCTATCAGTTCCCGCCGGTGCTGCGTCTGTCGATGTGCTCGTTCGGGCATGAACGGCTGATGCCGCTGACCAACAAATACGGCGATTGAGAAGCTGCGGAGCGGCACGGAGTACGTGAATATGGAGCGTCTTATCGAACATAGCGGCACGGTGGAGCGCACGGAGGCGGGCAAGGTCTTCGTGCGGATCGTCGCACAGAGCGCCTGCGGTACGTGCAAGGCTCGGGCGGCCTGCGGCATGGCCGAAAACGCGGAGAAGATCGTCGAGGTGACCTGCGCCGATGCCGCGCAGTATCTCCCGGGCGAAGCGGTGACGGTGGGCGTGCGGCGTCGTGCGGGCAGTCTGGCCGTGGCGCTGGCCTATGGCGGGGCGCTGGCGGTGCTGTTGGCGGTGCTGACGGTGGCGATCGGCGCGGCGGGCTGGAGCGAAGGCGCGGCAGCACTGGCCGCACTGGCGGGCGTGGCGCTCTACTACGGGGTGCTGTGGCTTTTCCGCCGGAAAATCGAACACACAATTCAATTTACAATAACAAAAATCTGATGGAAGTATTACTTTACACGATCCTGACGCTCTGCGTCCTGGGAGTACTCTCCGCCGTGATCCTCTACTTCGTGGCCCAAAAGTTCCGCGTAGAGGAGGATCCGCGGATCGACGAGGTGGAAAAGATGCTGCCCGGCGCCAATTGCGGCGGCTGCGGATTCGCCGGCTGTCGGGGTATGGCCGATGCGCTGGTGAGGAACGACGACATTTCGGCGCTCTTCTGTCCGGTGGGCGGCGGCGACTGCATGAAAGCCATCGCGGCCTATTTGGGCAAGGCGGCGGCCGAGAAAGAGCCGCAGACGGCCACGGTGCGCTGCGGCGGCACGTGCGCGAAGCGTCCCCGCACCAATGAATACAACGGCGCCCCTTCGTGCGCGGTGGCCTCGTCGCTCTATGCGGGCGAAACGGGCTGCTCGTTCGGCTGCGTGGGCTTCGGCGACTGCGTGGCGGTGTGCGCGTTCGGCGCCATTGCCGTCAATCCGGAGACGGGGCTTCCCGAGGTCGATCCCGAGAAGTGTACGGCTTGCGGCGCCTGCGTGAAAGCCTGCCCGAAAGGTATCATCGAGCTGCGCAAGAAGTGGCCCAAAGATCGGGCGGTCTACGTGTCGTGCGTGTCGAAGGATAAGGGCGCCGCGGTGATGAAAGCCTGCAAGGCGGGTTGCATCGGTTGCGGCAAGTGCGAGAAAGTCTGCGCGTTCGGTGCGATCACGGTGGAAAACAATCTGGCCTACATCGATCCCCAGAAGTGCAAGCTGTGCCGCAAGTGCGTGAACGAATGCCCGACGGGTGCGATCAAGCTGGTGAACATGGAGCCGCTGCCCAAGGAGCCGAAAGAAGCGGCTAAATCCGTAGACAAGGCGGCGGAGAAACCTGCAGACAAGGCCGCGGAAAAAACAGCTGCGAAGTCTGCAGAGAAAGTCGGAGCCAAAGCCGCTGCCAAGGCTGCGGAGGATGCCGGTGCCGAAGCCGCTGCCAAGACCGTTGCGAAATCGGAATAACGAAGAATCGTAAAATCAGATAGTTCATATGAAGACATTTCCGAAAGGCGGAGTCCATCCGTCGGAAAACAAATTGAGCCGCGCCAGTGCCATCGAGGTGTTGCCCCTGCCCGATACGGTGACGATTCCGCTGGCCCAGCATATCGGAGCGCCCGCGGTGGCCAAGGTGGCCAAGGGCGACAAGGTGCTCACGGGACAACTCATCGCCGAAGCGGGCAGCTTCATGTCGGCGAACATCCACTCGCCCATATCGGGTACGGTGACGTCGGTCGACCTGCAGCCCAACGGTCAGGGCGTACGCCAGATGGCGATCACGATCCAGCGCGAGGGCGACGAGTGGGTCAAGGGCATCGACCGCTCGACGACTTTGGTCGAGGAGTGTACGCTTTCGGCGGCCGAGATCATCGAGAAGATCAAGGCGGCCGGCATCGTGGGCATGGGCGGCGCTACGTTCCCCACGCACGTGAAGCTGTCGGTGCCCCCGGGCAAGAAAGCCGAGGCTTTGATTATCAATGGCGTGGAGTGTGAACCCTACCTGACCTCCGACCACCGCACGATGCTGGAGTACGGCGAGGAGCTGATGGTGGGCGTCACGATCCTGATGAAGGCGATCGGCGTGCAGAACGCGTTCGTCGGCATCGAGAACAATAAACCCGATGCGATCGCGCATCTGAAACGGATCGCCAAGAATTACAGGGGCGTCGAGGTGGTGCCCCTCCACGTGAAATATCCGCAGGGCGGCGAAAAACAGTTGATCGCCGCGGTGCTCGGGCGCGAGGTGCCGCCTCCGCCGGCGCTGCCGATCGACGTGGGGGCCGTGGTGTGCAATGCGTCGACGACGTATGCCGTTTACCAGGCCGTGCAGAAGAACAAGCCGCTTATCGAGCGCGTGGTGACCATCACGGGCAAGGGGCTGGCGACGCCCAAGAACCTGCTCACGCGCATGGGCACTCCGATCCAGACGCTCATCGACGCGGCGGGCGGTCTGCCCGAGGATGCGGGCAAGGTGATCAACGGCGGTCCGATGATGGGGCGTGCGATGATCGACCTGGCATCGCCGGTGACCAAAGGGTGCTCGGGCATCACGGTGCTCGGCGGCGAGGATGCCGAGCGTCGCACGGCGTCGCAGTGTATCAAGTGCGCGAAGTGCGTGTCGGCCTGCCCGATGGGGCTGGAACCCTACTACCTCTCGAAGATGACCCAGAAGAAGGGTTGGGAGGCCGTGGAGGCGCAGATGATCACCTCGTGCATCGAGTGCGGCTGTTGCCAGTCGACGTGTCCGGCCTATCTGCCGCTGCTCGACTGGATCCGCCTGGGCAAGCAGACGGTGATGGGCATCATCCGCCAGCGCGCTGCAGCGACTGCTCCCAAGAAGTAGTTCGGTGCGAAATCTGTCAATAGAAAAATTAAGAATAATATGGCAAACAAACTTATCGTCGCTCCTGCACCGCACGTGCAGACCACGCAGTCGACGGCCCGCATCATGCGCGACGTGGTGATCGCGTTGATGCCGGCGTTGATCGTCTCGGTGGTGGTGTTCGGCTGGAGCGCACTCTGCGTGACGGCGCTCTCGGTGGCTTCGTGCGTGGTGTTCGAATATCTGATTCAGCGTTTTCTGGTCGGCGGCGCACCGACTATCGGCAACTGGTCGGCCGTAGTCACGGGCGTGCTGCTGGCGTTCAACCTACCGGCGTCGATTCCGTGGTGGATTGTGGTGATCGGCGCTTTCGTGGCGATCGCGATCGCCAAGATGACTTTCGGCGGTCTGGGCAAGAACCCGTTCAACCCCGCGTTGGTGGGGCGCGTGTTCCTGTTGATCGCCTATCCCGTGCAGATGACTTCGTTCCCCCAGCCGGAGAGCTTCGATGCGCTGTCGGGCGCTACGCCTCTGGCTGCCGTCAAGCAGGGCTTGATGAAAGCGGACGCGTTCGCCATGCAGGATATGATGTTGGGCAACATGCCCGGTTCGCTGGGCGAGGTGGCCGCGCTGGCGTTGCTGGCGGGCTTCGTCTATCTGCTGTGGCGCAAGGTCATCACGTGGCATATTCCGGTGACGGTGCTCGCCACGATGGCGCTTTTCGCGTTCGTGGTGGAGCTGGCGACCTCGGGCTTCGAAAGCCCCGCGCTGTGGACGGCGCCGCTGTTCCACGTGCTGGCCGGCGGTGCGATGCTGGGTGCGATCTTCATGGCGACCGACTATTCCACGTCGCCCATGACCGTGCGCGGCGGCGTGATCTTCGCTGCGGGTATCGGCATCATAACCATGTGCATCCGTCTGTGGGGTGCCTATCCGGAGGGCATGTCGTTCGCGATCCTGATCATGAACTCGACCGTGCCCCTGCTGAACAAATATGTGAAACCCAAGCGTTTCGGCGTAAAATAAGGAGGATAGCGCTATGAAAAGTACACTTCTCAACATGACGGCCGTCCTCTTCGGCATCACGCTGGTGGCCTCGGCCGGGGTCGGCGTGGTCAACATGATTACGGAGGAGCCGATCGCGCAGGCCGAACTGGCGGCCAAGAACGAGGCGCTGAACAAGGTGCTGCCGGCGTTCGACAACCAGGAGGTCGTGGAGCTGGAGATCGACGACATGCCCATCGTGACCTATGTCGCCTCGAAGGACGACGAGGTGGTCGGCTATGCCGTGGAAACGATGTCGAAACAGGGTTTCGGCGGTGCGATCAACCTGATGGTGGGCTTCACGCCCGAGGGCAGGGTGATCAACGTCAACGTGCTCAAGCAGACGGAGACCCCGGGTCTGGGTACGAAGATGACCGAGGAGGGCAACCCGTTGATCCGGAGCATCAAAGGCCAAATGCTGGAGCAGAAGAAGCTGGTCGCCGGCAAACTGGCCGTGCGCAAGGACGGCGGCGATGTGGATGCGCTGACGGCAGCGACCATCTCGTCGCGCGCCTATGTGGATGCGATCAACCGTGCGTGGGTGGCCTACAGAAATGTGGCGCTGGGCGAAACCGTGTCCGACATGGCATCCGGCGCATCGCGAACCAACGAGCCGCAGGCTCAGGAAGGAGGTCGAAATGAATAAGTTGAAGATAGTTTTGAGCGGCATCGTCAAGAACAATCCCACGTTCGTGCTGGTGCTGGGCATGTGCCCCA
>CAYSJF010000049.1:0-10779 GCA_964431265.1 uncultured Alistipes sp.
GCGTTTCGGGGGCGTGCGCACGCTCATGACCAACGATGCCAACGCCGCCACGATCGGCGAAATGGTCTACGGCAACGCCAAGGGCATGCGCGATTTCATCATGATCACGCTCGGCACCGGCCTGGGGTCGGGCTTCGTGGCCAACGGGCAGATGATCTATGGGCACGACGGTTTTGCGGGCGAGTTCGGCCATGTCTGCGTGGTGCGTGGCGGTCGGCAATGCGGCTGCGGCCGCCGGGGGTGTTTGGAGACCTATGTTTCGGCCACGGGCATCAAACGCACGGTGTTCGAACTGATGGCCACGATGACGGCGCCGAGCAAGCTGCGCGACATCGCGTTCAACGATCTGGACGCCTCGATGATCTCGGTCGCTGCCGAGCAGGGCGATCCCGTCGCGCAGGAAGCGTTCCGCTATACGGGCGAGTTGCTGGGTCGGGCCTTGGCCGACGTTGTTACGGTCACTTCGCCCGAGGCGATTTTCCTGTTCGGCGGTCTGTCGAAGGCCGGCAAGCTGATCTTCGAACCCACGCAATGGTACATGGAGGAGAACATGATGTTCACTTTCAAGAACAAAGTCAAGCTGCTGCCCAGCGGCATCCAGAGCAAGAACGCCGCCATTCTCGGCGCCTCGGCGCTGATCTGGCAGGAGCGGTAAGGCCGCGGATTCCGGATGTCGGGCGGTATCCGCTGCGCCGTCCGCCGTTTTTACGGGTCGACGGGGCGGAAGATGCGCATGTTTCGTCGAGGATTCCCCGAAAGGAATCCTCGACGCTTTTTGTGCGGATTTGTTTGGCCAGGAAGATAAATTGGTATAATTTTGTACCCTTAAAACGTTTTTTCGCCCGGTCGATGCGGCCGGGGTGGAGTAGAAATTCAGCAATCCTATGAAATACAGGTTTTTAATCGTTTTCGTCGCTTTGCTTTGTCTGGCCGGTCGGGCGCAGGCCCAGATGACCGACGACCAGGTGATGGAGTATGTCGTCCAGGGCATGAGCGCCGGCAAGACCGAGCAGCAGATCGGCAAGGAGCTGCTCGTGCGCGGCGTGTCGATGACGCAGATCGAGCAGTTGAAAAAGAAGTACGAGGAGAGCCGCACCGAGGGCTTTGTCGCTGATCCGCGCAAGACCTCCAATGCCGCGCAGTCGTCGACTTCGAGCGCGCAGCGGTCGGACTTGTTCCGCGACGTGTCGAGTCCCGATGCGGACAAAACCCAGGGATTGCAGCCGGGATTTAACCTGTCGGACAGACGAATGCTCTCCGATGCCGACTTGCTGGGGCTGAATCCCGATATCGATCCGAGCGAAATGCTGTTCGAACCGCGCGACACGGTGCAGGAGACCCCCATATTCGGTCATAACATATTCAGCAGCAAGAATCTGTCTTTCGAGCCTAACGCCAACATGGCTACGCCCGAGAATTACAGACTCGGGCCGGGCGACGAGGTGATCATCGACATTTGGGGCGCCAACGAGGTCAACGTCCGCGAGACGATTTCGCCCGAGGGGAGCATCATGGTGTCGCAGATCGGGCCGGTCTACCTCAACGGGCTGACCGTCGCCGAGGCCGACCGGAAAATCCGGGGCATTTTCGCCCGCAAATATGCCGGCGTTTCGGGCGAGCATCCCGAGTCCGACGTGCGCGTGACGCTGGGGCAGATCCGTACGATCCTCATCCACGTGATGGGCGAGGTCGAAGTGCCGGGCACCTACCGCTTGACTTCGTTCGCGTCGGTGTTCCATGCGCTCTATATGGCCGGCGGCGTGACACGGATCGGTACGCTGCGCAACGTGGAGGTGCTGCGCAACGGGCGGCGTCATGCCGTGCTGGATGTCTACGACTTCATCTTCGGGGGCAAGTTCGACACCGACGTGCGGTTGGAGGAGGGCGACGTGATCCTGGTTCCGCCCTATGGCAAGTTGATCGAAGCCAAGGGCAAAGTCAAGCGCCCCATGTTCTACGAGGTCGGGGAGGGCGAGAGCCTGCAGACGCTGCTCGATTATGCGGGCGGCTTCGCCGGCGATGCCTATACCAAGGAGGTGCGCGTGGTGCGGCGCTCGGGACGCGAACACGAATTCTTCTCGGTGCCCGTCGCTTCGGCCGGGTCGTTCGTCATGGAGAACGGCGACGAGGTGGAGGTCGATGCCGTGCTGGAGCGCTTCGCCAATCGGGTCGAGGTGCGCGGTGCGGTCTTCCGCCCCGGATTGTACGAGTTGAGCGACGAGCTGAACACCGTGGGGCAGCTGGTCGCCCGGGCCGAAGGGGTGAAGGAGGATGCGTTCCTGGCGCGTGCGCTGGTCTATCGCGAGCGCGACGATCTGCTGTTGCAGATGGTGGCCGTCGATCTGGCGGGCATCCTCAGCGGCACGGCTTCCGACGTGCCCCTGCAGCGTAACGACGTGCTGGTCGTTCCCAGCCGCCACGATCTGCAGGAGGAGGGGCCTTTCACCATCGGCGGCGAGGTCGCGCGCCCCGGCGAGTATCCCTATGTGGAACAGATGACGTTGGAAGACCTGGTCATGCAGGCCGGCGGTCTGCTCGACGGAGCTTCGCTGGTGCGCGTCGAGGTGTCGCGGCGTCTGAAGAACGCCAAGAGTACTTCGGCCACCAACGATTTGAGCCGGGTCTTCATCTTCTCGCTCAAGGACGGGTTCGTGGTCGACGGTCAGGCCGAATTCGTGCTGGAGCCGTTCGACGTGGTGACCGTGCGCCGCAGTCCGGCCTACCAGGAGCAGCGTATGGTGTCGGTGACGGGCGAAGTGGTCTTCAGCGGCGATTATACGTTGGTGCATAAGAACGAACGGCTTTCCGACCTGGTGCGGCGTGCCGGCGGCGTGACTGCCGATGCTTATCTGCGGGGCGGCCGTCTGACCCGCAGCATGAACGAGGAGGAGAAGGCCTTGCGCGACGACGTGCTGCGCATGGCCATGCTCAACGGCGGCAAGGATTCGCTTTCGCTCGACAAGGTGAGCGAGAGCGACCTCTACACCGTGGGTATCGAGCTGGACAAGGCGTTGGCCAACCCCGGGTCGGACTACGACATGGTGTTGCGCGAGGGCGACAAACTCTTCGTGCCCGAGTATGTCAGCACCGTGAAGATCACCGGCGAGGTCATGCGGCCCAATACGGTGCTCTATTCGTCGGGCAAGAGATACAAGAGTTATATCGATTTGGCCGGCGGCTACACCAATCGGGCCAAGCGCGGTCGGGCCTATATCGTCTACATGAACGGCATGATCTCCCGCCGGAAGAACCGGATCGAACCGGGGTGCGAGATCGTCGTGCCGGGCAAGCGCGAGCGTCAGGGACTGGGCGTGACGCAGATCATGGGTCTCGCCACTTCGGCCGCGTCGCTGGGTACGATGGCGGCAAGTATCGCCAATTTGTCGAAATGATAACCGAACGCAGCATGATGGACAACGAGATGCGGCCCGTACGGTCGGGCGAGGAGGAGATCGATTTGACGGAGCTGGCGCGCAAGGTGTGGGCCGGGCGGCGCACGGTGTTGCGCTGGTGCGGGTATGCCGTGGTGTTCGCCCTGATCGTCGGGTTCAGCATCCCCAGGGAGTATACCTCCGTCGCCACGTTGGCGCCCGAGACCTCCGACGGGAAGAGTACCTTGAGCGGTTTGGGAGCCTTGGCCGGTCTGGCCGGGATCAACATGGGCGGTCTCGGCAGCAGTTCCGATGCGGTCTATCCCGATCTTTATCCCGATATCGTGGCTTCGCTGCCCTTTCTCACGGAACTTTTCGACGTGCGGGTCGTCGGCGATGGGGATGCCGTGCAGACCACGCTGTTCGATTATATGCACGACGAAATCCGTATGCCTTGGTGGAAAGGCGTGTTCCGGCTGCCGTTCCGGATCGTGGGATGGATCGGCTCACTCGTCGGCGACGACGAGGCCCGCGATGCCTCTTCGGTCGATCCGTTTCGGTTGACCGAGGAGCAGGAGCGGGTCGTTCGGGCGCTCGAAAAGCGGATCGCGGCGACGGTCGACAAGAAGACTTCGCTCATCGCCTTGTCCGTGACGATGCAGGACCCGGAGATCGCGGCCATGCTCACCGATACGGTGATGTACAACCTGCAGAAGTATGTCACGGAGTACCGCACCAACAAGGCGCGGCACGACCTGAAATTCACCCAGCAGCTGTTCGACGAGGCACAGCAGAACTATTATGCCGCCCAACAGCGGTATGCGCGCTACATGGATGCCAACCAGAATATCGTGCTGCGCTCGGTGCGTACCGAGCAGGAGCGGTTGCAGAACGAAACCGACCTGGCCTACAACCTCTACAACCAGATGGCCCAGCAGCTCCAGCTGGCTCGGGCCAAGGTGCAGGAGAGTACGCCGGTCTATGTCGTCGTGCAGCCCGCCACCGTGCCCCTTCGGCCTTCGGCGCCGTCGAAAATACTGATTCTGATCGGATGCGTCTTTCTGGCCGGGGCGGCTGCCGTGGCCTGGATTCTTTTCGGACGCGAATTTTTCTTCAGGTTCAAGAACAGCCCTGAAAATTAAGCCGTCGCCGCAGTCTGCCGGCGGGGGCTTATTGCCCGTTTCCGGCCGCTGTTTTTTGGAGGATGCGGCGCCCCACGGGGCATTCGTCGCAGCGGGGAGCTACCGCCGTACGATCGGATGATTTCCCGCGCAGGAACCCCGGGCGCTTGTCGGGCGCCTGCGGTGCGCAGTACTCCGTGGCCAGTTGCAGGAGCGCTTGCGTCTCGAATGCGTTGACCGGTGCGAGTCCTGCGCCTTTCCACTCCGCGATGTAACGGTTTTCCTCGGCCGGGAGTCGTTCGAGCAGCGCCAGGGCGTTGTCGCGAAGCGATTCGTTGCCCGTGTGGCTGCCATAGGCGAACTGCAGGATCGCCACCAGATTGATCCCGATGATGTTGGCCTTGAAAGTGCCTATCCGCTTGGGATGTTCGTCGCTCGCGGCACCCGGAACGTAGTGCGTGCGCCAATATTCCGATGCCTCGATGCAGAAAAGCCGCCTGATGTCGGCCTCCGTGCGGCACGCCATGGCCCGGCTCATCACGAATTCGTCCTGCGTGAAGAACGCCGCCGCCTGGGCCAGACGCAGCACCGGGTGGTTGGCCGGGCGGATGCGGCCCAGCTCCCATTCGTCGGGCCGCATCGGCTCGATGTCGTATTTGGCCGAAAGATGCTCGAACGAGCGCCGCAGGTCGAGCGTATAATCGTCGTGGCGGTAGAGTTCCAGCAACCCCGAAGCTCCGAAAAGCATGGCTTCGACCGCATGCGGAGCCAGCCGCTCGCGCAGCACCGATTTGTAGGGTACGCGCCGGGCCAGCCGGAGATAGGCCTCCTGGTTCTGGCGGTCGCCCAGCGTGCGGAAATAGAGCAGGTAGAATGTCTGGTTCCAGTTGTCGTCGGCTTCCGCGCGGAGCGCTTCGACCATGCGCATCTTGCGCTCCAGCCGATCGAACGCCAGCGCGGTGTAGATTTCGTTGCGCTGCAGCGGGTCGAGACCCGCGAGAAAACCGCCGCAGGCACATGTCGCGGCACCGGCCCGCAGCCGCTCCCATATGCGTCGTGCCTGCTCCGGTTCCATGCTACAACATGTTGAGTTCCAGCAACGCTTCTTCCGACATCATGCTGCGATCCCACACCGGATCGAACGTCAGAATCACGTTCACCGACTCCACGCCGGGGATCTTGCCCACCTGCACGTTGACGTCTTCGACCAGCATGTCGGCCATCGGGCAGTTGGGCGCCGTGAGGGTCATGCGGATCGTCGCCACGCCGTCGGGCGTGTAGTCGATTTCGTAGATCAACCCCAGGTCGTAGATGTTGACCGGAATTTCGGGGTCGTAGATGTTTTTGAGCGTCAGGACGATGTCCTGTTCGACCTTCAATATCTCTTCGGGTGTCATCGGGCGGATGTTTTCGTGTCGTCGTTCTTCGTCGCGTAGGCCAGGGCGTAGAGCCGCATCTGCTTGACCATGGCTGCCAGTCCGTTGGCCCGCGTGGGCGAGAGGTTGGCGCTCAAGCCGATGGCGTCGATGAAGTAGAGTTCCAGTTCGACCGTTTCCTGCGGCGTCCGACCGTCGAGCACGCGGATCAGCAGTGCGATGATGCCCTTGGTGATGATCGCGTCGCTGTCGGCCGTGAAGCGCATTTTGCCCTCCTCGTCCAGCCGGGCATCGACCCACACGCGCGACTGGCAGCCGTCGATCTGGTAGCGTTCGGTGCGGTGCTCCGGAGCGATGGGCGGCAGCTGCTCGCTCAAGCCGATCAGGTAGTCGTATTTGTCGAGCCAGTCATCGAAGACCGAGAACTCCTCGATGATTTCGTCTTGTATCTTGTCCATAAACTGCGGTTTATTCCGTTATTTCTTCCAACACTTCGCCCTCGGAGGCGGCCGGCTCGGAGATTCCCAGCAGGCGCGCGGCGGTCGGGGCCACGGAGGTCATGTCCACGGTACGGCGGATGCGCTGCGGCGCGATGCCCGGCCCGTAGAACAGCAGCGGCACTTCGGTGTCGTAGCCGTACATCGACCCCGACGAGGAGTGGCAGCGGTCGCGCTCCTCGATCCAGCCCGGCATGAGGTTGACGATCACGTCGCCCGAGCGGCGGGGATAGAAACTGTTTTGCATGCGCCGGGCGTAGCCGCTGCCGAAGTAGCTCGTGCGCATGGCCGTGGCAGCCAGGGCGTGCGACACGCCGCCGAACTGCATGGCGAAGATCGCTACCTCGTTCTGCACCTCCGCAAGGTTCAGGCCGCGTTCGTAGATCAGGTTGTGATTGAGCCAGATGCAGTTGCTCGCATAGTCGGTCACCCAGTTGCCCGCGCCGTAGCGCACGTTGAGGAATCCGTTGACGATCACCTCGAACTGCCGGGCATTGAAGCGGTCGGCCTGCGTGGAGGCCAGGTCGTAGGAGGGGCTGGTGCCGTGATCCGACGTGAGGATCACCACGGCTTCGTCCTTTTCGACCTGCGCGAACAGAAACGTCAGAAAGTCGGCCAGATCGCGGTCGAGCCGATAGTACATGTCTTCCGCTTCGATCGACTCGGGGCCATAGGCTTCGACGATGCGGCGCGAAGCGTCGAGGCAGATGTTCAGCAGGTCGGGCGTCGTGTCGTCGCCCAGCTTGAATTGCGCGATCGCCTGCTTGGCGAAGCCCAGCACCGCGGAGTTGCCCGCCGGGGTGTAGAGCAGACGGTCGTAGTCGTTGTCGAGTGTAAGGCGTTTCGCGGGAGAGGATTCGCGATCGTCTTTTTTACGGGCGTGTCCTGCCGTCGCGATGTCCCAATGACGCGTATTGCGGTAGTTGGTGCGGTCGTAGAGCATGCGCCAGGGCGTGGCGATGTACGAAAGGTCGTAGCGCTCGCGGTTGTTGCGGGCGACCCATTCGGGCACCGCCTCCGCATAGTAGTAGGAGGTCGTCCAGCCGCAATGCTGCGGATCGAGCCAAAACACATGATCGGTGTGTCCGCCCATCACCACGGCCGACTCGGCTTCGGCGGCGACGGTCACGCAGCGGCTCTCGGGAATCTGCCGCCGTAGCGTTTCGCCCAGCGTGGGGGCGACCAAATGATATGGCCCCTCGCCCTTGCGACCCGAGGTGAGCCACACGGTCGAGTTGTCGGTGTAGTCGTGCCAGCGCGAGCCGATCACTCCGTGGGTCGAGGGCATGGCTCCCGTGGCGAGGGTGGCCAGCGACACGGGCGTCGCAGTCTGCTGGTAGTCGTAGCGGGCGCCCGTGAAGCGGGCGCCGTGCTCCATGAGCCGGCGGAACCCCTCCTCGCCGAAGTGGGCCGCATAGCGGTCGAGGTCTTCGGCGCGCATCGACCCCACGACGATCTGCACCACTAAACGCGGACGTGCCGCCTCGACGGGCCGTACCGCCAGCATGCAGAGCAATATCAAGAGTTTTTTCATGCGTTCGCCAGTTCTGCAAGGCAAAAATAGAAAATTTACCGGGAATTTTCGTCTCTTAAGAGTGCTATTTCCTCCGAAAAATCGATTCCGGCGCTTCGTGCCAGCCGGGTCATGCGGTCGAGCGTGGTGCGGCGCATCCGGCGATCGGCTTCGCTGTCGGGACGGCGCGGGCGGTGGCGGCAGCGGGCGACGAGCGTCTCGATTTCGGGCAGCAGCGTGCGTGCCGGCTCGGAGAGTGCGGCTTGCACGAAGCGTTCCCATATATATTCTATGGCTTGCGCCGAGGGGTGCACCAGATCGTCGGCATAGAAACGATAGTCGCGCAGGTCGTCGAGCAGGATTTCATAGGCAGGAAAATAGTGTGCCCGGGCGAACCGCTCCGTCAGCTCGGCGACGGCTACGCGGAGCGTCGCCTTGCTCGACGAGTTGCCCTCCAGGCCGTCGCCCAGGTGGCGCACGGGGCTGATGGTGAAGATCGTCTCCTTGTCGGACAGCGGCCCTGCGAGCAGCTCCGACCACTCGTCGACGATCTGTCTGACGCTCAACCGTTCGCGCCGGAACAGATCCTGCGGCTGTTTGTGGCAGTTGGCCACGATGCGGTCGGTTTCCTTGAGTCGGTAGACCCACGCCGTGCCGAACGTGACGATCACGCAACGTGCCTCCGCCAGCAGCGCACGCAGGCGGTCGAGTGCTTCGTTGTAACGATTCAACACCGTTGCCGGGTCGGGATCGCTCAACAGGGTGTTGGCGGCGTAGTGGAACCACCAGCCGTCGGCGTCGCGGTGCAGGCTGTCGGGCCTTTCCGGGGTGGGGTCTTGTGCGCGCTGCAGCAGGGAGGCGATCGACGACGGATTGAACAGCGGGCCGGTGAGGTTGCCCTCGGCGCGGAATTTCAGCCGCTGCAGCCGCTCGCGCATCTCGTCGGCGAAGCACGAACCGAGCAGCAGCAGCGTGTCGGCATGGCCGATTCGGGTGCCGAGCGGTGCGATTTCGATTTCGGTGCGGAACTTCATACGGCAAAGGTAGGGGAAATTCGGGTGAAAATAATTTCCGATTCCGGATTTTTAATTCTTAATTTGCACCATGATTCTGCATGCGAACTGCAAAATAAATCTGGGTCTCGATATCCTGCGGCGGCGCGAAGACGGATTCCACGATGTGGAGACCGTCATGTTCCCCGTGTATGGACTTTTCGACGAGGTGGAGGTCGTGCGTCGCGCGAAACCCGGTGTCGGATTCCGTGCCGAGGGGTTGGCGGTGGATTGTCCGCCCGAAAAAAATCTGTGTGTCAAGGCATTCCGATTGCTGCAGCAGCGCTACGGCATCGATGGTGCGGAGATTCGGCTCGACAAACGGATACCGTTCGGCGCCGGGCTGGGCGGCGGCTCGTCCGATGCTACGGCGGTGATAATGGGTCTCGACCGGGAGTTCGCCCTCGGACTTTCGGAGGCGGAGTTGATCGACTGTGCCGCCGCTTTGGGCAGCGACACGGCGTTTTTCGTGCGGAATACGCCGCAGTTTTGCACCGGTCGCGGCGAAATCATGACCCCCTGTCCGTTCGATCTGGGCGGTTTGTGGATCGTCATCGTGAAACCGGCCGAGGGAGTTTCGACCCGCGAAGCCTATGCCGGCGTCGTTCCGCGTGTGCCGGCCGTGCCGCTGGCCGAGCGGCTGTGTCGCCCGATCGGAGAGTGGCAGGGCGTGGTGACCAACGATTTCGAACCGTCGGTGTTCGCGGCGCATCCCGCGATCCGTGCCGCCAAGGAGCGGCTGCAGGCGGCCGGGGCGCTCTATGCGTCGATGTCGGGCAGCGGCTCGGCGGTGTTCGGCCTTTTCGACGAGGCCTCTCGAGCCGAAGCGCTGCGGGAAACGACGCCGTATATTTACTTAATGGAATAATAAATTCCTTTCACTCCGAATTTTCCTGCCGATTGCGGCTTTTCGAGCCGTGCGGGCCGCAGCCTCCGGGCGCGGAGACCCGCAGAAGAGTGCGTGCACTCCGCAGGCAGCGGCCGCAAAGCAACATCGAAATCGGTATGCGAAGAAGCTATTCTTTTTTTATATCCATTTTGGCGATGCGTTTTTCGTGGCGGCCGCCCTCGAACGCC
Source organism: uncultured Alistipes sp. (assembly GCA_964431265.1). Lineage (GTDB taxonomy): Bacteria > Bacteroidota > Bacteroidia > Bacteroidales > Rikenellaceae > Alistipes. The sequence continues at coordinate 10,008 of CAYSJF010000049.1, forward strand.
GTGCCGAGAAATGCGTCGAGCATCGTCACGGCCTCGTCGTTGGTGACGAAGCGGGCCGGAAGCACGAGGACGTTGGCGTCGTTGTGCTGACGGATGAGCGTCGCCACCTCGACATTCCAGCACAACCCGGCGCGGATGCCCCGGTGTTTGTTGAGCGTCATGGCCATGCCTTCGCCCGAGCCGCAGAGACCGACGCCCCGCTCCAGCTCACCCCGCTCGATCGCCTCGGCCAGGGGATGCGCGAAATCGGCGTAGTCGACGCTTTCGGGCGAGTGGGTGCCGAAGTCGAGCACTTCGTAGCCCAGGGCGTCGAGGTAGCCCACCAGAAACTCTTTCATTTCGTAGCCTGCATGGTCGCAGGCGATGCCGATCTTTTTCACTATTTTCGAGTTTGATAGGAACTATTACAAAAAACGTTCAAATTTTTGCAGGTTTTCTCTGCCTCGGCAAAGTCCGCAAGCGGCCTCTGCCCTCGGCTTATCGAAAACGTTCAAATTTTTGCAGGTTTTCTCTGCCTCGGCAAAACGCGAACGAGTTCGGCTTTGCCATTGGCTTTGTTACTTCGCCGCCCGCTTGCGGTCGACTTCGTGCAGCAGGATCTTTCGCAGACGCATGGCGTTGGGCGTCACCTCCACATATTCGTCTTCCTTGATGTATTCGAGCGCTTCTTCGAGCGTGAAGACCTTGGCCGGGACGATCACGGCCTTGTCGTCCGACCCCGAGGCGCGCATGTTGGTGAGCTGCTTCGACTTGGTGACGTTGACCGTGATGT
>CAYSJF010000050.1:0-10495 GCA_964431265.1 uncultured Alistipes sp.
CCAAGATGCGCGCCGCCCGCATGCTGTGGGCCAAGATCGTGAAGCAGTTCAACCCCAAGAACCCCAAGTCGCTGGCGCTGCGTACCCACTCGCAGACCTCGGGCTGGTCGCTCACGGAGCAGGATCCCTTCAACAACGTGGCCCGCACGGCGATCGAAGCCATGGGCGCGGCGCTGGGCCACACCCAGTCGCTGCACACCAACGCGCTCGACGAGGCGATCGCCCTGCCGACCGACTTCTCGGCCCGCATCGCGCGCAACACGCAGATTTACATTCAGGAGGAGACCTCCGTATGCCGCGAGGTCGACCCGTGGGCAGGCTCGTACTATGTGGAGACGCTCACCGACGAGATCGCCCGCAAGGCCTGGGGACACATCCAGGAGATCGAGAAGCTGGGCGGCATGGCCAAGGCTATCGAGACCGGCATTCCGAAGATGCGCATCGAGGAGTCGTCGGCCCGCACGCAGGCCCGCATCGACTCGGGCGAGCAGAAGATCATCGGCGTGAACGAATACCGCCTGGAAAAGGAGGCGCCGATCGACATTCTGGCCGTGGACAACACGGCAGTGCGCGAAAGTCAGGTGAAGCGCCTGCAGGAGCTGCGCGCTGGTCGCGACGAGGCGGCCGTGAAGAAGGCGCTGGCCGCGATCACCGAGTGCGTGAAGACCAAGCAGGGCAACCTGCTGGAGCTGGCCGTCGAGGCGGCCAAGGTACGCGCCACGCTGGGCGAAATCTCCGACGCCTGCGAAGTGGTGATAGGCCGCTACAAGGCGGTGATCCGTTCGATTTCGGGGGTTTACAGTTCGGAAGTGAAGAAAGACGAATCGTTCGAGCGCGCCAAGACGCTGTGCGCCGAATTTGCCAAGAAGGAGGGCCGGCAGCCCCGCATCATGATCGCGAAATTAGGTCAGGACGGCCACGACCGCGGCGCCAAGGTGGTGGCTACGGGCTACGCCGACATCGGCTTCGACGTGGACATGGGGCCGCTGTTCCAGACTCCCGAGGAGGCTGCACGCCAGGCCGTGGAGAACGACGTACACATCGTGGGCGTGTCGTCGCTGGCGGCCGGACACCTCACGCTGGTGCCCCAGATCATCGCCGAGCTGAAGAAGCTGGGTCGCGAGGACATCATCGTGATCGTGGGCGGCGTGATCCCGGCCCAGGACTACGACGAACTCTATCGCGACGGTGCTGCGGCCATCTTCGGCCCCGGCACCCCGATCGCCAAATCGGCTATCAAGATGCTCGAAATCCTGATGGAAGAGTAGGCGACCCTCACCTATGAAAGCAGCCAGGCGCCTCCCGCAATGGGAGGCGCCTGGCTGCTTTTAGAAATAGCCGGTTCCCGCCGAAGTGCCATCACACCTCGGCAGGAACCGGCGAACTGCCGGACTTCGAACGGCTCGACCCGAACCCCGCCCCCGACGACAGAAGCGAACTTGCCGGATTCGCGACATGCGGCATCGGGCGGCTTCACCATGTGTCGGATTTCCGTTCATCGCGACACAGCCGACCGAGACGGCGCGGGAAAGAGAGGGGAGCAGAACCGAATCGAAGAACCTATGACGACGGGAGCATCTGAATGGGAGTACCCCGAAGACTGACGTCAGTGGAAAGAAACAGCTGCCCTCGGGAGGTCGCGTTGCTGTGCACAGCGGTTGTCGATCATGGAAGAAATGAGCGCTCGACGACAACACGCGACCGGCGAAGACGCAACAAAGATAGCACGGCGACACCCCGTTGTCAAGACCCCGCAGTAAAAAACAGCGGGAAAAGTGTAAAAAACGACGATTCCACGCAGAAATTTACAGCGCAACAGCAACATAACCGGCAGAAAATCACCAAGCAGAAATAAAACAAGGCAACGGATATACGACTTTACACCGAATGAAGTTATGGAGCGCATTTGCCTAAAAAAATTCAAGACCCCGAAAAATCGGAGTCTTGAAAAAATAATTTCCGGAGGATGAATACCGGTGGATGGAGTTTGGCTTTTAGAAGTATTTGCCCCGCAAATCCTTGATATGGGCCATATCCTGCACCGCAGGCAGCACGAACTGCTGCGCCATGGTCTCGGCCATGGCCTGGGCACGTACCCGCTCGGCTTCGGGAGTCTGGGCGGCGGCATGCCGGATGTCGTCGACCCGGTAGACATAGAGTCCCGTCAGACCCTTGACCGGCTCCGAAACCTCGCCGACCTGCGTCGTGGCGGCGATAGCGCCCACCAGACGCGGCTCCATGCCGGCACCGTCGATGTAGTAGGAACCGAACCCTACTTTCTCGAAGTCGGCGACCTCGGCACCGAGAGCGGCGGCCTGCTCGTCGAGCGTCGTGCCCGCAAGCTCTTTGACGATGTAGTCGTACTTCTTGTCGCGGAGCACCTGGGCGCGGATGCGCAGGGCGACATCCTGCAGCGGCGTGTACTCCTCGTTGTCGACCTTGGTCAGCACGGCGACGACATAATCCTTGCCCACGGTGAAGATCTCCGAGACATCGCCGGGAGCGGCGCCATAGGCCCAGCGGGCCACGTCGCGCGAATCCTCCAGACCGCGGATCGTGCGCTCGCCCTGCGACAGCACGGCGATACGCGGAGTCAGAGCGGCCTGGGACGCGGCATCGTTGAACGCCTGGACGGACGACTTGGCATTGACCGAGAACGAGAGCGCCTGGTTATGCGCATTGCGGACGGTAGCGGCCGACGCTTCGAGGGGATAGGTGATCGAAGCGATCTGCACATGCTTGACGGGACGACCGGCACGATAGACCTGCAGCAGCTGGATGGCGTCGCCCGAAGCGATCTTCACGACATCGCCCCGCTTGGCACCGGCCAGCGCCTCGGCGAACTCGCCCGAGAACGCCGAGAAAGGCAGCACGCCGACTTCGCCGCCGTTGGCGGCCGTCTGGTCGTAGACCGAATAGCGGATGGCCAGCTCGCCGAAATCGGCGCCGCGACGGATCAGGGTCAACAAGCTGTCGGCCAGCTGCTCCTCGTTGTAAGGCAGGACGATATGGCGGATGCCGAGCGAATCGGGCGCTTTCTTGGTGTCGAGCACGCGGGCCATGGTCCACTCGTTGTTCTTCAGGACGGGGCCGTAGGTCTTGCCGGCCATGAGGGCGGCAGCCTCGTCGTCGGTGAGCTGGGCGGCCGAAACGTAGTTCTCGGCGATATGGCCCCGGCGATCGGCGCGCACGAAGCTCTTCAACGGCTCGGCGACGGCGAAGCGGGCGCCCAACTCCCGGACGCTATGCTCCAGAGCCAGCAGGTCGTCGTCGGTAGGCTCGACCTCGAAGACGACGTAGGAAAGCGTTCGCGAAGGAGTCTGTCTGTAGGCGTTCTTATGGCTCTTGTAGTAGGCTTTGATGTCGCTGTTGGCGACCTTGACGAGCGAATCGGGCACCTGCGCATACTTCTTGCCGACCCATTTGCCGGAGAAGGTGTCGTTGGCCGCCTGCACGCCGCTGGCCACTTCGAGCGCATTGACGTAGACGCCGCCGCGGACGAGACCCAGATACTTCTGGAGCATGCGCTCCAGGCGTGCCTGCTCGTTGACCTGCTGCCAGAAAGCGGCGGCCTGCGGATCGCTCCCGGCCTGGTCGAGGAACCGGCTCACGGCCTCGACGCTATAGGCCCCGGTGCGGGGATCGGCGAACGCGTTGTAGAACACGGGCGACGCCACCTCGCCGCGGATCATGGCCTGACGCTCGTCGTCGGAGACGCGCAGCCCCGTCTTCGCGAAACCGGGGCGCAGCACATGATCGGCCACGAGCGACTGCCAGGCGGCGTTGGCGAGCATCGAAGCCTGCTGCTCGTCGGACTCCTGGGCGCCCGACTGCGCCTTGACCTGCTCGTAGCGGTCGTAGTACTCGGAATAGTTGATCTTCTTGCCGTCGATGACGCCGACTTTCGGGTCGTTGCCCGAGAAGCCCATCTCGGTCTTCAACGAAAGGATGAATGCCAAGAGCGCCAAGGCGATGATGATGGAAAGCGCGATGCCGAACTTGGTACGCAGGGTGTTTAAACTTGCCATATATAATTTATTGTTTGCGTTTATCCGTCCGACGTCCGCGGCACGACGATCGGCAAGGCGGGAAGCCCCTTTCGTGCAGGCCGGAACGTTCCTACAAAGATAGTGATTTTATTCGGAAACAAGCCACTCCGCTACATTTTTTTCACCCGGGCCAGCTCGATGCGCGACCGCGTGGTGCGCAGCATGCGCAGCTGCAGATCGCCCACCTCGATCGTCTGGCCGGCGGTGGGGATGCCCTCGTAGTGGTAGATGACGAAGCCGGCGAGGGTGTCGTACTCCTTGCTCTCCTCGATGCCGAGGCCGTATTTCTCGTTGAGATACTTCACTTCGAGCCGGCACGAGAAGACGTATTCGCCGGGGCCGACCTGCTTCTCGGTCAGGTCGGGGATGTCGTGCTCGTCCTCGATCTCGCCGAAAATCTGCTCCAGGACATCTTCGAGCGAGATGACGCCGGCCGTGCCGCCGAACTCGTCGATCACCACGGCGATGTTCGAGCGGTGTTTGATGAAATTCTGCAGCACGAGCTGCAGGGGCATGGTCTCGGGAACGAAATTGACCTTCATGACCACCTCGGCCAAGGTAGCGGGCCGGGTGAAGAGGCTCTTGGAGTTGACGTAGCCCACGATGTTGTCGATATTGCCGCGCCACACGAAGATGCGCGAATACATGCTCTCGGCGAAGCGCGCCGTGAGCTGCTCGACGGAGGTGTCGTCGGCATCGACGGCCTCGATGTCGACGCGCGGCACCATGCAGTCGCGCACGCGCAGATCGGCGAAATCCAGCGCGTTCTGAAAGAGTTTCAGCTCGTGGTCGGGATCCGGCCCCTGCTCGGTGTTGTTGGCGTCGAGCAGGGCGGCCAGGTCGTCGCGGCTGAACGAGGGCTGCGCATGCTGCTCGACGACGGGTTTCCCGAACAGACGCAGGATGCCGTGGGAAACGAGCGTGGTCAACCGGGCGACGGGGTACAGCAACAGATAGAAGACGTAGATGACCGGGGCGAAAACCCGATAGTAGAAATTGGGGTTGTTGCGGAAGACCGACTTGGGCAGGAACTCGGCGGCGAAGAGGATGACGAGCGTGGAAACGGCCGTCTCGATAGCCACGGAACCCTGCCGGGCGACGCTCTCCCACCCCAGCACGTAGAAGACCGTGCGCAGCAAGACCGACATGTAGAGCGAGTAGACGACCAGCGCGATGTTGTTGCCCACGAGGATCGTGGTGATGTACTGCCCGGGGTGGCGGGCGAAGATCTCGGCGATGCGGTCGAACAGCCGGCTCTGCTTGCGGTCGATCTCCAGCTTGAGCCGGTTTTTGCTGGTGAAAGCGATCTCCATGCCGGAGAAGAACGCCGACAGAAGCAACATCGAGAGGATCAGGATGACGGATGTGAACATACTCCAAAAAATCGCCCGGCTACTCCCGGGGTTGCTCCAGAACGACGGCGGCCCTCCGGTCGAGCGCCCCGGCGGAAAGATCGGCATCGATATCGACGACGCGTGCGGAGCGGGCAGAACGCGAAGCAGCGGAATCGTACTTACCTCCAACAGCTGCAGCTCCGGAATCGTACTTACCTCCCGCGGCACTGTTTCGTGCGGTATTTCCTGCACGGTCCGATCGCTCGGGCCGGGCCGCAGGATTTGCTGCCGGATTTGCCGAATTATCGTCTTTCGGGGTATTCGAGTCCGTGTCCGTGGATGCCACGTCGACCTCCATGCGCCCTTTCATGCGGCGGAAGCGCCAGTCCTTGAACTCCTCGTCGGACTCGAAACCCTCGCCGATGAAGACATCGGTGCCGCCGCTCTGGACGATCTTGGAGTCGACATTGGAGTAGATTTTCTTGGTGCGGGCGTTCCAGTAGAGCTGCTGGGTGTAGAGGGTCTTGCCGTCGGATTTCTCGACCACGACATCGCCCTTGGCTTCCCACAGCTCGCGTTTCTCGTAGTAGATGGCATAGTTGGCCGTCAGCACGGCGTCGACCGTCGCCAGCGAATCGTCCTTGTAGGTGGTGATCTTCACCCCCCGGCGGAACTCGCGATAAGGCTCGCGAGCCTGGGAGTAGCCCTCCATGAGCGGGGTCGTGAAGTGGTAGGAGCGCCGCCCGTTCTGCGAATCGACGATCGAGAGGTGCTCGCAATATTCGGTCATGAAGGTGTCGGCATCGCCGTCGCCCTCCGGCGAGCGGTCGCAGGAGAATAGCAAGATAGCACTCCCCAACAAAGGGAGTGCTACCGAAAGGCATCTGGTCGCGAGAACGGACATCTCCTGCAAGCGGCCGGAACGGTTAACGGGGACGCACGGTGGTCGCTACGCCGGCGGCCGTGCCGCATGTCACGGTGTAGCGCGCACCCTCCTGCAACTCGTTGAAGAAACACTCCTCGGAGGTCGGGAAGCGGCTCTGGAACGAGGCGAGCGAAGCCCGGGCGGGAGCCGCGTACTCCGAATCGGAGGGCAGCAGGTCGAGGGCCTTGCGCATGGTGTCGTAGGCGGCCCAGAAAGTCGCCTGTCCGGCGAAACCGCCGCACTGCCCGGCCGAAACGCCGTAGCACTGGGCCAGCACGAAGTAGGGCACGCCGTCCTCGGGGTCGAGGTCGCGGGCCGAACGGGCGGCCGCAGCGGCTGCAGGGATGTGGTTGGCGACCAGTTCGACCAGCGCGATGCGGACATAGAGCTTCTCGCGCTCAGCGGGATCGGTCTCCGAGGAGAGCGCCTCGTTGAGGTACTTGGTGGCCTTGGTGTAGTCGCCCTTGTTCTGGAACGCCTGGGCCAGGAACATGGCCGTCTCGGACGAGGGTTTCACCTCGTAGTACTTCTCGGCGATCGTGAAGTAGAAGTCGCCGTCGCACTTGGCGCGCGACATCAGGGCCACGGCCTGGGCGAGCAGCGCCTCGTCGGCGGGCGCGGCGGCCAGCTTGGCGGCGAAGAGCTTTTCGAGGTTCTCGCAGCTCGCGGCGCCCGACAGACCGAACGCGGCGTCGAACTGCGCCTTGTATTCGTCGGCGCCCTCGCCGAAGACGGGCGACAGCCGGTCGTACTCGGCGATGATCTCGTCGGGCATCACCTCGTCGGTGTTCTTGTAGTCCTCGCAGAGGTTGCTGAAGTAGGCGACCACGGTTTCGGGGTCGGTGGCGGCGCCCCCGGCCTCGATCGCCTCGCGGAACGCGTTGCGGATGCCGGCACGGTCGTTGGGCCGGTAGGTCAGGTATTCGCGGGCCTTACGGTCGAGGATGTAGGCCGTGCCGCGCTTGGGATGGTCGCCGAAATAGCGGTTGCGCAGATCGTACATCAGCAGCAGCGAGTCGACATAGGTCTTCTTCTCGGCGAGGCTCTTGGCGCGGTTGATCTTGTTCTTGTAGACCACGGCGCCGCGCACGTAGATGTTCTCCGAAGCGTCGGGGCAAGCCTCGATCAGCTCCTTGAGGTGCTGGGCGGCGGCATTGAAATCCTTGTTGTCGCAAGCCTCCTTGAGGAAGTTGCTGTTCAGGATGTTCTTCTCGCGCGCTTCGGGCGTCGCGCCCCACTTGGCATACTGCGGGCCGCTGAAATCCTGCTGGGCCGACGCGGAAACGGCGCAGAAGACGGCGGCGGCCAAAAGAATGAATTGGATGTTTTTCATAGCTATAGTTCGGTTATATTTTAACGTTAATCGTATTTGGGTCGGACGAACCAGTATTCGCCGTTCTCGCTGCCGGCGAAGAGCGCGAAGCCGACGGCGATCTTGAAATAGCGCTGGCGCACCAGTCCGATGCGCTCGGCGACGTTGAACCCGCGGTCGCCGTACTCCAGCCCCACGTCGATCGACGAGGAGCCGAGGAACCGCACGGGGATGCCCACGCCGACGGTGACGGCATACTGTTGCAGGCGCTGTCCGCCGAAAGTCTGGTAGTAGTCGCCATAGCGCACGCCGGCGCGGTAGGCGCAGCGGCGCAGGAAGCGCCGCACGTCGTAGCGATTGGGGATGAACTCGACGCCGGCCTTGACGGTGTGGGTGTCGGCATAGGCCACGTCGAAGCGGCCGCCCCCGACGGCGATGCCCGACGAGAGGGTCGAGGAGTTGCTGCCGGCCCAGTTCTGGTAGACGTAATCGGCGCCGACCGTCCATTTGGGGGTTTGGTAGTAGAAGCCGGCCACGAGCTGCCGGGGCAGCGCCAGGGTCAGGTCGTCGTGCAGATCGACGGCGGCGGTGTTCCCCGGATCGGTGGTATAGACCCGCTCCGTACGCTTGGGCCGCAAATCGCCGCCGATGTCGAACGTGGCGCCGAACGAGAGCACGCGGCGCGCGTTCATGATCGCGTCCCACTGCAGGCCCACCTGCCCCTTGAAGCGCGAAATGCCGTAGTCGGACTCGCCGACGATCGAATTGTAGCTGCCCGAGCCGGTGATCGAGGAGAAGGCGGCGACATAGGAGCGGTCGATCTTGCCCCAATAATATTGCGCGGCCAGACCGATCGAAAAGTGCTTGGCGACCTCCCACCCTATGCCGAGTTTGACTTCGGTGACATCGCCCTCGCCCCGGTAGGTGTACTGCACGGGGCCGACGTTGCCCCAGACGGGGTCGGAGGAGCCGAACTCGCGGAAGAACTCGGTGCGGTAGCCGACCGAGCTGTAGGGCATGAGGCTGACGCCCAGGCCCAGACGCCGGGTCAGGGGCAGCAGGACGGCGAGGTCGTGGAAGTTGAAAGCGTTGTAGACCGACTTCTTCCCGGCGCCGTCGACGCTCTGGGAATTGTAGTAGTTCTGGCCCTCCAGCCCGAAGCTGAACAGGAAACTCTTCTGCGGCACGGCGCTGTAGGCAGCGGGATTGAGCACGTTCATCATGCCGGGGTTGCGCATGGCGACGCCCGCGCCGCCCATGGAGCGCATGGGCAACGTCCCGGGCGTGTTGATCTCGCCGATGCCGTACATGGTGTAGGGCGAAAAGGCGTTGATGCTGCTGGTCTGCGCAGCCAGCCCGGCCGGCAGCAGAAGCGACGACACCGCGGCAACCGCTTTACAGAAGGTGTTCTTCAAGGACATTGAACTCTAAAATTCGATCCAGTCCGTAAAAGACGGGATTCCGATTTGCAAATATCGTATTTTTAATTCTTTTCACAAAGTATTTCGCGTCGCCGCCGGTAAAAATAACGCACGGATCGTCGATTTCCCGCCGCGCGCGGGCGATATGGCCCTCGATTTCGAACAGGATCGACTGCACGACGCCCGACCGGATCGCTTCGCGGGTCGAGCGGCCCAGCGGCTCGGGATCCTCCGACTCGGACGCCTCGCACAGCGGCAGGGCGGCCGTGAACTCGTGCAAGGCGCGGAAACGCATCCGCAGCCCGGGCGAGATGCAGCCGCCGCGGAACACCCCGTCGGCCGAGACCCGATCGATCGTAATGGCGGTGCCGAAGTCGACGAGCAGGACATCGCGCCCCGGCCACAGCACCGTGGCGCCGACGGCGGCGGCGAGCCGGTCGCGCCCGAGGGTCTCGGGCGTGAGGTAATCGCAGCCGATGGGCACGGGAGTCTGCGCGGTGAACTCCACCACCCGCGCCACCCGGCTACGGAGCATCGCCGCGACGTCCGAAGCGTCGCCGCGGGTCGACGAGACGATAGCCTGCCCGACGGCGTAGGCGGCCAGCAGCTCGTCGAGCAGGACGGGCGACAACCGCTCGGCGTTCCGCTGGGCGATGCACTCCCCCGCCTCCATGACGGCGCACTTGACACGCGTATTGCCGATATCGACGACGAGGTTCAAAGCGCTCTCAATATTTTGTAGGCCGCCTCCACATCTTCGATCTTTCTAACGGTCATGGCCAGGCGATTATTGTGTTGCTTCAGCACGAAACGCTCGGGATGCTGCGTGACATGCTTCAAAAGCTCCATGAAGGTGTCGCTCTTGTAATAGGGCGAATGCTCCTCGCCGACGAAGTGGACGATCATCAGCCCGTTCTTGACCTTCACGCGCTCCATGCCCAGACGGATGGCCTCCCAGCGCAGGCGCACCACGTCGAGCAGCTCGCGCGCGGCGCGCGGCAGCGGGCCGAAGCGGTCGACCAGGCGCGCGGCGAAGGCCTGCAACGCCTCCTCGTCCTTGGTGGAGTCCAGCTCGCGGTAGAGCTTCAGACGCTCGGCCTGCTGGGCGACGTAGGAGTCGGGCAGGGAGGCTTCGACCCCGATGTCAATGTGCGCATCGTCGATGAAACGCATCTGCCCGACGACCTCGGTTTCGGCCTCGGAGAGGCCCGCCACCTGCAGCCCCTCGGCCCGCAACTCGGCGATGGCCTCCTGCATGATCTTCTGGTAGGTCTCGAAGCCGATGTCGGCGATGAAGCCGCTCTGCTCGGCGCCCAGGAGGTTGCCGGCGCCGCGGATGTCCAGATCCTGCATGGCGATGTTGAAGCCCGAACCCAGGTCGGAGAACTCCTCGATAGCACGCAGGCGCCGCCGGGCGTCGGACGACAACAGCTCCTCGGGCGGCGAGAGCAGGT
>CAYSJF010000051.1:0-10243 GCA_964431265.1 uncultured Alistipes sp.
TGTGGCTGCCCGACGAGATGTTCTCGCAGCAGGGCAAGCACTTCCGCATCGTGGTGGGCGACCCGATCTCCACAGCCGACCTGCAAAGTCTCGGATCGCTGCGCGAACAGACCGAAGCCATACGTACAAAGACCTATTTTTTGGAAAAAACGCTCGTCGCAGCGCACGAATAACGGCCGAAATGACTACTTTTGTTCCGCTATGCAACAAAAATCCGAACAACCGATCTTTCCGCCCGTCGACCGGGCGCTGTTGCGGGCCGAGCTGACCCCCGAGCGCAAAGTGCGCGACACGAACAAGGCGTCGAACGAAATCTACATCTTCCCGGCGGCCGAATGCCCGGCGCTGATGCGCGAAATCGGGCGGCTGCGCGAGGAGGCGTTCCGCGGTGCGGGCGGCGGCACGGGCAAGGAGGCCGACATCGACGACGAAGACCTGGCGGGCGACGGATACTACCAGCTCATCGTGTGGGATCCGACGGCCGAAGAGATCGTGGGCGGCTACCGCTTCATCGTCTGCACGACGTCGCATCCGCGCCACCTCTCGACGGAGCACTATTTCCGCTTCAGCGAGAAGTTCCGCCGCCGCTATCTGCCCCGCACCATCGAACTGGGCCGCTCGTTCGTGCAGCCGACCTACCAGGCGCGGCAGAACCCCAAGAGCCTCTATGCGCTGGACAATCTGTGGGACGGTCTCGGAGCACTCATCGTGCTGAATCCCAATGTGAAATATCTGTTCGGCAAGGTCACGATGTACACCTCCTACCAGGCTGTGGCGCGCAACGCCCTGATCTGGTTCCTGCGCCGCTACTTCCCCGACCGCGACCGGTTGGTGGAGGGCATACACCCCCTGCAGCTCGATCTGGACGACCCCTACTACGAACAGCTGTTCTCGGGCGAGAACTACCAGGAGAACTACCGCATTCTGATTCAGAAAATCCGCGAGTTCAACGAGCACATCCCGCCGCTGATCAACGCCTACATGAATCTCTCGCCCACGATGCGGGTGTTCGACACGGTGTCGAATCCCGATTTCGGAGGTGTGGAAGAGACGGGAATTCTATTGACAATCAGCGACATCTACGACGAGAAGCGCCAGCGTTACACGCGCTGGAAAGGGTGGCGCCGCGATCTGAAAGCCCGGCGCGAGGCGTTCCGCCTCCACCTGATCGACCATCTGGCACACATCAAGAAGAAAAAGACGAAAGGCGAAAAATAGCAGTACTGCAAAAACTTTCCGCCTTTGACCTTTCGCTTCAGTTCGACGCCGCCAGCGTCGAAGGGGTCACGCCCTGCGAGTCGCGCGCCCAGTCGCCGCGTGCCCGCAGCACCTGCTCGATGATGTCGCGCACGGCGCCGGCACCCCCGGCGAACTGCGACACATAGCGCGACGCTTCGATCACCTCCGGGGCGGCATCGGCCGGACACACCGGAATCCCCACCTCGCGCATGCACTCCAGATCGGGGATGTCGTCGCCCATGTAGATCACCCGGGCCGGGTCGAGACCCTCGCGTCGGAAATAGTCGTGCAGGGTGGCGATCTTGTCCATGCAGTCGAGGTGATACTCCTTGATTCCGAGCATCTTCAGACGGTTTTCCAGTGTTTTGCCCCGGCCGCCCGAAATGATGCACACCCTGTAGCCCAGCTTGATGGCATAGGCCACGGCATAACCGTCCTTGGCATTGTAGCGGCGAATGAAATCGCCCTCGGCCGTGGGGATGATGCCCCCGTCGGTCATCACGCCGTCGACATCGAAGACGAAGGCTTCGGTGCGGGCTATATCTTCCTTGAAGTTTCCCATATGCTACGACTGATCGATAAATAAATTGTCTGTAATAATTCGTCGTCGAGTTGTTCCCGGTGGCGCTGCAGAGTCGGGCGATCGTTTCGCACGGCCGGGCCGGTCTGCACCATGGCGGGCGATGCCGCGGCGAGGGCCTTGGCGGTCGTCTCGGCGATCAGGGGCTTGAGCAGCTCGAAATCCAGTCCCGCCCCGTTCATCACCCGCTCGCCCACGACATACATGTGGTTGACGAAGTTGCAGACGAACACGGCCGCCAGATGCAGCTGCGCACGCCTGCCGGAATCGGCGAAAAACACCCGGCGCGAAAGCCGGCGGGCGAATTCCTCCAAGTCGGCCTGCAGTTCCGGCGTCGCGGCCTCGACGAAAAGGGGCACCTCCGAGAAATCGACTCGGCGCCCCCGCGTGAAGGTCTGCAAAGGATAGACCACGGCACGACGCGCGAACTTCGCGGGCAGCGCTTCGAGCGGCACGCTCCCGGCGGTATGGGCCACGACGGCTCCGCGGGGAACGGGCAACGTTTCGGCGACTTCGGCCACGGCCCGGTCGCTGACGGCGACGAGGTAGATGTCGGCCACGGCCAGCTCCTCGGGCCGGCAGGCCCACGGACACCCGACCGCCCCGGCGATTTCCCGCGCCCGGGCTTCGTTGCGCGCCCAAAGTTGCACCAACCGCAGACCGCCGCACTCCGCGACCGCCTGTGCCAACGCCTCGGCGACATTGCCGCTGCCGATAACTGCTACATTGTTCAATGCACAGCTCAAAACCGCTCCGTATTAAAAATTTATGAATTATGAATTGTGCATTGTGAATTTTCCAGCAGGTCTACGATCTTCCCGTTTTCCGACAGACAGCGGGTCGAAGCCTTCATCCGCTCCAGCTCCCGGTCGATGCGGGCGAGCTGGGGCGCGGAGTCGAGGGCGAAGAGCGTTTCGCCGGACTGCTCCACCGCTTCGAGCACGCCGCACAAGGTCAGCGTCGCGATGTCGTGCGCCGGGATGAAAGCCATGTCGCGCTCGTTATCGCTCATCGGCACGGCGACCAACTGCCCCGCCTGCACGAGCTGGTAGAGCACGTCGTTGACGATGCGCGTGGGCAGGCCCAGCCGCTCGCGGACGACTTCCGACGGCGTGGCGCCGCCCCGGTCGCGGAACTGCTCGACGATGGTGAGCATCACGGCCAGCAGCACCTTGCGGCGCTGGTCGTAGCTGATGCGCAGCGACTCGCGCTCCTCGCCGAAGCGGGCGATGTTCTGGTAGGCGAACGACAGCTCGCCGCCGAACAACAGGATCTGCCACGAGGTCTGCATCCAGATCAACAGAAGCGGCAGCGCGGCGAAACTGCCGTAGATCGCATTGTACGAAGTCATCCACCGCTGCACGTAGAGGTAGCCCCACTGGAAAATCGCGAAAGCCGTACCCGCCACGATACCGGCCATCAGGGCGCTCGAAAAACGCACCCGGGCATTGGGGATGACGATATAGAGGAACACGAACATCACCCAGACGACCGTCAGCGACACGCCCTTGGAGAGCAGCTTGTAGCCCCACCCGTCGCCGAAACCCAGCCACTCGCGGGCATAACCGCCCACGGCGCCGGCGATGACCCACAGAATAGGCACGATCATCACTATGGCGATGTAGTCGCTCCATTGCCGGGCGATGCTGCGCTCGACCTTGACTTCCCAGATGTTGTTGAACGCCTTTTCGATCGACCCGAAGACGCGGATCACGGCCCAGAACAGCATGACCAGCGCCACGACGGCCACCACGCCGCCCTGCGTGCGGGCCAGCGCCTTTTCGGCGAAAGCCACGATGTAATCGATCAACTCGGGATTCTGCGGAAAGAGCGAATAGAGGTTCTGCACCAAGCCGTCGGCCAGCCCGAATCCTTTGACCACGGCGAACACCACAGCCAGAATGGGCACCAGCGACATGAGGGTATAGAACGTCAACGCGGCCGAGCGGATCATGGTGCCGTGCTCCAGCAGCCCGCGGGCCGTGTAGAAGACCAGCTTGTATTGCTGCACGCACCACCGCACCACGGGGTTGCGCCACTCGCTGGCGTCGCGCCGGAAGATCGTGTCGGTGAAGTAGGAGATGATTTCGCTCGATTTCATAAACAAAAGTAACTATTTTAAACGGATCGTCCAAAAACGGCCGTCGATCCGTGTGAAAGCCAGCCGTACGTCGTCGCCGGCATGCAGTCCCGCGCGGCGCATGATCTCCTCGACCGGCAACGGGAAATCGCGCTTGAGGATCGTGGCGCCGCACCCCTTGCAGGCGCGCTTGAGCTGCCGGGGGTCGTAGGGTTCGATCGAGGCGATGGCGAACACCCTGCCGATCGCCCCTTCGGGCCGCTCCGCCGAGAAACCGAAACCGCCGTCGCTCCACACGTCGGCCCGCCCGGCCAGATGCAGCCGGGTCAGGCGGGCTTTCTGCAACGCCACGTCGGGTACCGTGAGCCACCCGTAACGCGCCGGATCGAAACTCCCCGGCCGCGGCGCCGCGGCATCGGGCCGGGCGGTGAAGCTGCGGTCGGGATCGCCCAACGCCGTGGCGGTGACCGAGGGGCCGGTGCCGTCGTCGTAGATCACCACCTCCTTGCACTCGCCGTCGAGCGACACCGCCTCCACCCGACAATCGGGAAAGAGACGCAGCGCCTCGTCGACATCGAAAAGCGGCGAATTCTTCAGACACAACCGCCCGGCGACCCGTCGGATTGCGGGCAACAGGTCGAGCACCGCAGGCGAACAATCCTCCAGACGCACCAGTTTGCGTCCGTCGGCCGCGCGGCGGTCGGGGTCGGCATAAACCCAGTCGAACCGCTCGCGGCAACCGGCCAGATACTCCTCGGCCGAGGTCGCCGCCACTTCGACGTTATCCGCGTTCAAGCGCCGGAAATTCTCCCGCGCGATGCGGGCCAGCCCCTCGTCGCGTTCGAGCGTCACCACACGCCGAAACCGCCGGCTCAACGCCCAGGCATCGACGCCCAATCCGCACGTGAGGTCGAGCACGCTGTCGCCCCCGATGCTCTTGTGCGCGGCGCACCGCTCGCTCGACGCCTGCTCGAAAGCCCGCGGCGGCAGAATGCACTGCGCCGCCGCATAGGAGGGCAGCTTGTCGAGGGCACGGGCCAGATACTTGACCTGCGTGGCGACCATGCGGGCATGCGGCACGCGACGGTCGAGTGCCACCTCCAGGTGATCGCGATGCCGGTTTTCGGCCACGGCGCGCGTCACCTCGTCGCCGACCAGCAAAGCATATTCCGCAGCATCGATCATGAGGACAAATGTATGGTTTTTTTCGGTTCGTACCGCCAGGCGATCGCCGTCACGGCCACGAAAAGACAATAACACCCCGCCGTCCAGCCCTCGGAGAGCCTGAAATCGAAAGCTCCGCAGGGCATCGCAGCGAACGCCTGCGCCATGCGGTCGAGCAGCCCGGCGGCACCCTCGCCCAGCCACCGCCACACCGGCACCCAAGCCGGAACGGGCATGAGCAGCACGAGCAATCCGAACAGCACCGTCGCCCCGGCCAGCGGGACGACCACCGGCCCGAGCAGCAGCCCCGCGACCGGCACGATCCCGAAGATATGCGAGACCGACGGTGCGGTGGCGAGCGCCGCCGCAAAGCCTGCGACCCACGTGTCGACCAACGCATCGACGATCCGCCACCCGGTGCGCAGGCGCCGGCAAAGCGGCACGCCCCAGGCCAGGATAGCCGCTACGGCGATGAACGAGAGCCGGAATCCCGCATCGCCGAGCCAGGCGGGGTTCCACACCAGCATGCCGAAAGCCGCGGCGGCCAAGGCGTTCAACCCCGCATACGCCGACCCCGCAGCCAGCGCCCCCTGCAACAACGACGCCATGACTGCGGCCCGCACGGCGCTGGGCGGGAATCCGGCGATGGCGACATAGCCCCACACGGCGACGAGCACTCCCGCATCGAGCCACAAATGGCCGCGCCGCAGCAGAGTCGTCCACCGTAGCGCGCAGTTGACCAGCCAGAAGACGATCCCCACGTGCAACCCCGACACGGCCAGCAGATGCGACAGGCCGCTGCGCGAATAGGCCGCGCGCAACTCGGGCGTAAGATCGCTGCGATCGGCCACGGTCATGGCCCGGACGACAGCGCCGGCATCCGACCGGGAGCACCGCCCTTTCAGCCGGGCGGCGGCCCGCACATGCGGATCGGGACGACTTTCCTCCGCCCGCCATATTCCGTCGTCCGCCCGGAGGAACAACGTGCCGACATATCCGCGCCGCGTCATCGCCCGGAGATAGCCCTCCGAAGCGCTCCGCAAGGGCCTCAAGATTCCGGCACAACAGATTCGCCCGCCGCCCGCCAGGTCGACGAGCGAATCGCACCTCAAGGATATCCGGTCGCATGCGGAAACCCACCGTCCGGACTCCGAGATGTCCGAACCGGGGCGCCACGCCCGGATCACGCCGTCGACCGACGCATAACGACCCCGATCGACGGGGATACCCTCGATGTCGATCGCCCACACGCAGTCGACCCCGAGGGGCACGCTCCGCACGGGCGTGCGGTATTGCGCCAGACCGAATCCGGCCGCAACCAACATCCCGACAAGGGCCGCACCCGATCGAAGCACCACGGCTATGACCCCGCACACGCAAAAAGCCGCTGCGAGAAACCACCACGGCAGCTCGAATCGCTCGGCCGACGCAATCCCGACCGCAAACGGCACCAACACCCGGAGCATCGGCAAAGACTTCATAGAAAAAGCGCGGGATAAGAGGCGACCGGAAAACGTTGTCAGCGCTTCGGCCGCCAGAAATCGAGGTATCGATCCTCCTTGCGGTGCATCTGCCGGTTGGCGGCGGGGGTTTTATCCTTTTGTCCGCAAAGATGCAAGACGCCGTGGACGATCACCCGCCGCATCTCCTCCAGCCGCGTGGCGCCATAAAGCCGGGCATTGTCGGCCACGGTCTCCACGTCGATGAAGATGTCGCCCGCGACGACGCGCGTCCCGCGCCGGTCGCTGTAGTCGAACGTGATGACGTCGGTGAAATAGTCGTGCCCGAGAAACTGCCGGTTCATATCGAGCAGCCGGCGCGCCGAACAGAAAATATAGTTCACTTCGCCCAGTTCGTAGCCCTCGGCCCGGGCCACGTCGGCGAGCCAGACGGCCGTCAGCCGTTTCTGCGGCAGCCGATAGGCACAATCGTCGGTATGATAACGTACGCTCATCGATCCATAGCATTGATCCGCCCCTCCCCGTCGAGGGATGCGGTACGATCTATCTCTTGAAACAGTTCTCGGCCAGCATCTTCTGCGAGGGGTTGGGCGGGTAGATGCCGAAGACCAGCTTGTATTCGGTCTGCATGGTCAGCACGTCGACCGCCGAACCGATGGTGCCGATCGCCTGGTTCTTGGCCACGTTCTGCCCCTTTTCGATGCACACCGACCCCAGATTGGCGTAGGAGGTGATGTATTCGCCGTGGGCGATGAAGACGTCGAACTTGTCGGTGATGCGATTGCGCTTGATCTCCACCACCTTGCCCTCGTAGATCGAGACCACGCGCGCCCCTTTCGGGCCGACGATCTCGGCCATGTTGCCCTTGTAGCGCTTCACCCGCCCTGAAGCCACCGGCAGCCGCAGCCCCGACGTGCTGGACGAAAAGGAGGCGCCCGTCTTGTTGCCCTTGGTGAGTTTGCGCAGCTCGCCGATCGCCACGCTCAACTGCTGCTCCTGGGCCACCTTGCGCTGCAGGGCGCTTTTCTCCTTCTGCGACATGCGCCGGATTTCGAGCTTGGCGTCGCGCGTGCTGCGTTCGAGTTCGGCTTTCTGCGTGGCGAGTTTCTTGGTGACGGCGCCCAGCGCCTGCTGCCGGGCGTCGAGTTCGGCTTTCTCGATCTTCACCCGCTCCGAAAGCGACATGATCTCCTGCAACTTCCGCTCGCGCACGGCCGCCACCTCGCGCAAAACAGCGATCTTGCGCGCCATGTCGGAGAAACTGCGCGAAGAGAAGATGAACGTGATGTAGTTCTGATGCCTGTAGTTGCGATAGGCCTCGCGCACCATGGCAGCATACTCCTGGCGGCTGCGCTCGCAAGCCGTCGAGAGGCGTCCGGCAAGGCTGTCCTTGCTGGCGATTTCGCGCCGCAGCAACTTCGCCTGCTGACGCGTCTCGTCGAGCAGCCGGGTGCGGGAATCGAGCTGCCGCGCCATGCGCTGCACGCGCTCCTCGGTGGCGGCGCGCCCCTTCTTGAGCCGGTCGATCTGCTGCTGCTCGTCGGCGATCTTCTTTTCGAGCGAGGCGATGACGCGCTTCTGCTCCTCGATCTTGTGGCTGTTCTGGGCGACGGCCGGAAACATCGAAAACACAAGCAGCAGGGTCAGCAGACGACGGTAAGGTTTCATGGGCGGGATCATTGCTCGGTTTTGCCGGACTCCATGCGCCGGACGATCGCTTCGGCCCGATACCCCTTTTCGAGCGCCTTGCGCCAGTAGGTTTCGGCGACGAACCGTTCGCCCAAGGCATCGAGGATGTCGCCGTAGTGCACCAGCAGCTCGGGGCTGTTGCGGCTGTCGAGCGCTATGGCCTGCTGCATGACGCGTTTGGCCTCCTCGGCGCGACCGAGCCTGAAGAGCACCCAGGCGTGGGTATCGAGATAGGTGGGGTTGTTGTCGGTGAGGGCGATCGCACGGCTCGACATGGCGAGAGCCTTTTCCAGATCGCGGTCTTCGATCGCGAGGAAATAGGCGTAATTATTGAGCACCGATGGATTGTCGGGCCACAACTTCAGACTGCGGTCGTAAGCGCCATAGCAGGCCTTGAGCGCCTTGCGGCGGGCCGGAGTGTCGCGCCGCGGCTCGCCGGGAAGACGCACTTCGCCGTCGGGCGCGCTGCTTTCGGCCAGCTGGTGCCAGGCGTCGCCCGTCAACCCCCAGATCACGCCGCGCAATGAATCGGTATCGGCATAACGCAGCGACGCCTTGTAGGCCTCGACGGCGGGCGCATAGTGCTTGGAGTAGCTCAACACGTTGCCCTTGGCAATGTGGAACACCGCCCGCCCGGGAAAGAGCGCCAGCCCCATATCGACGTAGCGGTCGACCGAATCGGGCCGCTGGAGGTAGGTTTCGATGTCGATCACCGAGCGGAAATACTCCTCCTCGGGGGGTGTGTCGGCAGTGTGGAGCTTGTAGAGCGCGAGCGCCTGCTCCAGTTTGCCCGAAGCGATCAGATGCCCGGCGTAAAGCTCCACGACGCGTTTGTCGCGCGGATAGCGGATCGCCAAAGCCGAGGCGAGGTCGTCGAGCTGGAAGTAATATTCGCGGTAGAACCGCATGTCGGAGGTGAACTGCTCGAACCGCGCGACTTTGCGGTCGAGCGGCATGGCGTCGAGATCGAACATGCGGCGCGTGACGGCGAGCATGCGGCGGAAATCGCGCCGGTCGTTGTGGAAATCGGCCAGCGCCGCGAGCGTCGACAGCGAGGCGGAGTCGATTTCCAGCGCCCGTTCATACTCCCCGAGAGCCAGCGAATCCTTGCCCGCAAGGGCATAAAGCCCGGCCAGCGCCACGCGGTGCTCGGCCTCGTAGGGCACGGCGTCGACCAGCGCTCGCGCCTCGGCGATCGCCTTGTCGGTCTGGCGGGTGGCGACGAGCAGCCGCCGCTTCGAAGCGCTCAACATGGGGATGCGCCCGAACCGCAGCTCGGCCGAATCGAGCATGGCGATGGCCGAAAAAGGCTGCTGCCCCACTTCATAAAGGGCGGCCAGAATCCGGTAATTGTCGGGGTTGGAGGGGTCGCGCCGGCGCAGCTCGCGGAACACGGCGAGCGCCCGATCGTACTGCTCGGAGTAGAGCAGCGCCTGCCCATAGAGCGCATGGTACCACAGATTGGCCGTATCCAGCTCGTGGGCGCGGCGGGCGAACTCCACGGCCCGGTCGGGTCGGCTCTCGATGCGGGCCACGGCCAGCTCGTAGTAGGCGGGGGCGAAAGTCGAATCGCACCGGACGGCCTGCATGAAGCACTCGCGCGCCCGGGCCGAATCGCCGGCTATGGCGTTGGCCTTGATCCCCTCGGTGTAGAAATAGAGGCCCGGCAGCGAATCGGCCCACTCCGGCACCGGCTGCGCAGCGGCATCCGCACGCCCGGAAGCCGGCCCGACGCCCTTTCCGGCCGCGAAAGCCGAGACGAAGAGCGCCGCGCACAAACACGATATGGCCGTCGAGCGTTTCAAAGGCGAAAGCGGATTACAGCGCCTCGTCGAACTGGCGGAGGAAGCGCACGTCGTTCTCGAAATAGAGTCGCAAATCCTTGACTCCGTACAGCAGCATGGCGATACGCTCAATACCCATGCCGAACGCGAAGCCCGAATACTTGTCGGGGTCGATGTCGTTGGCTTTCAAAACATTGGGGTCGACCATGCCGCACCCCATGATTTCGAGCCACCCCGTGCCCTTGCA